>CAZDYI010000048.1:0-12595 GCA_964509765.1 uncultured Gammaproteobacteria bacterium | reverse complement strand
CGGCCAGTAGTACTGCGTCGGGTGGGCGCGGATGAGGCTTCCCACCAGGTCGTTGTGGCGCAGCATGTCGGCCTCGTCGTCGCCGCTCGGAAAGTCCTCGAACGGCTTGCCGAACCACAGCACGTAGCCGCCGAGCGGCCTGGCCGCCGTGATGCACGGCAGCACCGCCGCGCCCGTGAGCCGTGCGAGCCGGGGCAGGGTGGTTAGGGTCGCCGCCTTGTCGTGCCCCAAGAGCGGGATGTACACGCTCTTCGACCGCCGCGCCTGATCCATGTCGCTCAGGTAGTAGAGGAGGTCGCCCGCCTTGAGCGCCGAGACCGTCTGGCCCACCGTCGCCGCGCGATTGCTCAGCAGGCACATCCTCTTGGCGAGCCTCGTCCTGCACCGCAGGATCAGTCGGTCGGCCGTCTTTGACTTCTGCGGGGCGTACATCGTCGTGAAGCCCCTGTCCATCGCCAGCCGCACCCCGCCGTGGTCGATCCCGACCGTGTGCGGGACGAGCAGGATCGCGGGCCTGCCCTTGAGCGCCTCGAGGTTCTCCATGCCCTCCACCCGCACTAGCCGCCGGAACCGCCGCTCGCCGGCGGCGAGCAGCAGGGCGTGGTCGAGCAGGAAGCGCCCGAGCATCGCCTGGTGGCCCAGCGCGACTAGCCCCCGCCAGGCCGCCGCCCGCTCTGGGAAGCAAGCCCTGAGGTTCCTGCGGATAACCTTCCTCCTCTCCCCCATGAAGGGGTAGGCAGCGAGTCCCAGGGCGTAGCCGAGCAGCATAAGCAGGGGGGCGGGCAGGTGCCCCAGCGCCGCAAGACCGAGGGCGGCGATCCTCCCGCCGCCCGTCAGAGCAGTTCCCGGCTGATCGACTCGTCCCGGGCCCTCACCGGGACCGGCGGCAGGTACTCCTCGTAGAACAGCTCGAGCGCGGTGCCCTCGCCGCCCTCGGGCGCGAGCAGGCCGGTGTCCGAGTCGATGCTCGCGACCACGATCCCCGGCGGCTGGACGTACTTGCCGTCGGGCCGGTCCGTAAGGGCCTGCCCCATGAAGTCGACCCAGATCGGCAGCGCAGCCTTCGCGCCGGTCTCGATCCGGCCGAGCGTCTTCGGCGTGTCGAAGCCGACCCACGCAACCGCGACGAGCTCGGGGCTGAAGCCCGCGAACCAGGCGTCGACCGTCTCGTTGGTCGTCCCGGTCTTGCCGCCGAGGTCCGTGCGCCCGAGTCTCTTGGCCTTGGTGGCCGTCCCGTAGTCGACCACGCTCTGCAGGAAGCTCGTGATCAGGTAGGCGTTGCGCCGGTCGATGATTTGGATCCGCTTCTCGAAGTCCAGCCCGTAGCTGACGACGTTGCCGTCGGAGTCCTCTATCTTCGTGATGAAGTGCGGGGTGACCAGGTAGCCGCCGTTGGCGAACACCGCGTAGCCCGCAGCGAGCTGCATCGGGGTGACCTCGCCGGCGCCTAGCCCCATCGTCAGGTACGGCGGCAAGGACTCGCGCCGGAAGCCGAACCTGGAGATGTAGTCCTGCGCGTAGTCAGGCCCGATCGAGTCCAGCACCCTGATCGTAGTCATGTTCTTCGACTTCGCCAGCGCCCGCCGCAGCAGCATCTTGCCCTCGTACTTGTCGCCGTAGTTGCGCGGCGACCACGACTCGCCGCTGCCGGTCTGCTCGGGCGTGAGGAAGTAGGGCGCGTCGTCGAGGACCGTCGCCGGCGTGAACCCCCGCTCGAGCGCGGCGGAGTAGATGAACGGCTTGATGCTCGAGCCCGGCTGCCGCTCGGCCTGGGTCACGTGGTTGTACTGGTTCGCCGCGAAGTCGAAGCCGCCGACCATCGCGAGCAGCCGCCCGTCGTCGGGCGAGAGCGAGACCAGCGCGCCCTCGACCAGCGGGAGCTGCACTATCCCGAGCACGGGCTCGGCCTCGGGGTCGTCGCTAGGCAGGTGCGCGATGCGCACCTGGGCGCCCGGGCTGATCGGCTGGCCCTTCGGGTCGTCGCCGAGGGCCTTGCTCACGAACTTGAGGCCGTCGCCCTCGATCACCCGCACCTCGCCGCCGTTGTCTACTACCTCCACCCGCTCGGGGCTCGCCTCGAGGACGATCGCGGGCACCAGCCCGCCGATCACCTGGGTGTCCGAGAGCATCTCCGCGATCTCCGCCGGCGGCAGGCCGGCGATGTCGTGGTAGCGCTCCGGCCCGCTGTAGCCGTGGCGCAGGGTGTACTCGAGCAGGCCCTTTCTCAGGGCGAGGACGCCGGCGCGCTGCAAGCGCATGTCGATCGAGGTGTAGACCCGAAACCCCCGCTCGTAGGCCTCGTCGCCGAAGCTGTCGTAGACGATCTTGCGCACCTCCTCGGCGACGTACCCAGCCGTCGAAGACGGCGCGTCGTCGGGCGCGGATGCGTCGATCACGGGCGGCAAGGGCGCGGCCGAGGCCTCGAGGAACTCCGCGTCGCTGATCACGCCGTCCTCGCGCATGCGCCGCAGGACGTACTTCTGGCGCTCCTTGGCGAGGTCCGGGTTGCGCGAGGGGTTCAGACGCGAAGGCGCCTGCGGGAGCCCCGCGAGCACCGCGATCTCGGCGAGGCTCAGCTCGTCGAGGGTCTTGCCGTAGTACGCCTTGGCCGCCGCGGCGAAGCCGTAGCTCCCGCGCCCGAGGTAGATCTGGTTCATGTAGAACTCGAGGATCCGCCGCTTCGAGAACCGGTTCTCGATCTTCATCGCGAGAAGGATCTCGTACATCTTGCGCACGTAGGTCTGCTCGCGGTCGAGGTAGAAGTTGCGCGCGACCTGCATCGTGAGCGTGCTCGCGCCGCCGCCGCCGCCCTGCAGCCGCGTGATGATCGTCCGGACGATCCCCTTTATGTCGAGCCCGAGGTGGCTGTAGAAGTACTGGTCCTCGGTCGCGACGAGCGCGTCGACCAAAAGCGGCGGGATCTGCCGCAGGGCGACTATCTGGCGCTTCTCCTCGCCGAACTCGCCGAGCAGCTCGCCGCCGGCCGAGAACACCCGCAGCGGCAGCCGCGGCTGGTAGTCCTCGAGGTGGTCGAGCTCCGGCAGGTTCGGGTACATCCCGGCGACGACTATCATCCCGGCCGCCGCGCCGTTGATCGCGACGAACAGCACCGTCAGCACGAGGAAGCGGATGAAGGCGAACATCCCCTTACGCCTTCCCGGAGAACGACTTGCCGACGAAGCCGGCGAGGGTGGACAGCCCGAGCGCGGCCGCGGCCGCGAGCATCGCGACCCCGGTCCAGGTGACGAAGGCGATCAGCGCCGGGCCGAACTCGTACTCCCCGATGACCATCTCGGCCGTGCCGTGGCCGAGCAGTATCCCGAGCGCGACCATCTGCAGCGCGGTCTTGGTCTTCGACAGCGGGGTCACGGCGACCTCGTCCGCCTTGCCCGAGCGCCCCATCCAGTCCCGCAGCGAGCTCTGCGCGACCTCGCGGACGATCACCAGCGTCGCGAGAGCCGCGAGCAGCAGGCGGCTCACCGGCGGGGAAGGGTCGGCGACGAGCGCCAAGAGGACGCAGACGACGAGCACCTTGTCGGCCACGGGGTCGAGGAAGGCCCCGAACTGGTTGACCACGTTGTTCTCGCGCGCGATCTTGCCGTCAAGCCAGTCCGTTATCCCGGCGGCGATGAACAGGACCAGCGCCGCGAGCGCCCCCCACTTGCCGAGGAAGTACAGGACCATGATCACGGGCGCGAGGACGATCCGCGACCAGGTCAGCATGTTGGGCACGGACCCGGTCATGTGTGGAGCGCCCGGTAGATTCGCCTTGCAAGCTCGCCGCCTACTCCCCTTATTCTAGACAAGTCTGAGACCGACGCGCGCTTGAGCCCCTGCAGGCCGCCGAACTCGTTCACCAGCGCGCGCCGCTTCGAGGGCCCGATCCCCTCGATCTCCTCGAGCGCCGACGCGCGCCTCTTCCGGTCGCGCCGCCTGCGGTGGCCCGCGAGCGCGAAGCGGTGCGCCTCGTCGCGCATCCGCTGCAGGAGCCTGAACGCCGCGTCCGCCGGCGGCACCTCGAGGATCTCGCCGTGGCCGGTGATAAGCGTCTCGGCCCCGGGCTTTCTCTCTGGCCCCTTGGCGATCCCGAGCACCGGCGTCTGCCCCGCCTGCAGCGAGTCGAGCGCCTCGTTGACCGCCGAGACCTGTCCCGCGCCGCCGTCGATCACCACGAGCCCCGGCAGGACGGAGGGGTCCTCGCCCGCGCCGCGGTAGCGCCGCGAGACCGTCTCGCGTATGCCCGCGTAGTCGTCGCCGCCCGGCGCCTTCCTGAGCCGGTAGCGGCGGTAGAGCCTCTTGTCCATCACGCCGCCTGCGCACACCACGCACGAGGCGACCGCCTCCTCGCCCATCGAGTGGCTGACGTCGATGCAGTCGATCCGCGCAGGCGGCGGGATCTCGAGCAGGCCCGCAAGCCGCTCGAGTGTGGCCGCCGCCTCGCCGGCGGCGAGGTCGCGGCGCCGCAGGGCCGCGGCCGCGTTCTCGCAGGCGAGCTCGACCCTCTTCCTCTCGCCGCCCTGCGGACGGGTGACGAACCGCGCCTTTCCTCCGCCGGCAAGCCGCTCCAGCGCCGCGGGCTCGAGCCCGCATCGCGCGACCACACGGGCGGGCAGCCTGTGGCGCCTGTAGTGCTGCGCGACGAACGAGCCGAGGACCTCGTCCGCCGAGACCCCGTCGGCGTTCTCCGGGAAGAAGTCGATCTCGCCCACGCACCTTCCGCCGCGCACCGCGACGAGACGCACCGCAACCCCGCCGTCGCCGGCGTGCAGGCCGATGAAGTCGGCCTCGGGCGCCCCGCCCGTGACCGCGCTCTCGTGGCGGATGTCCGCGAGCGCCTTGATGCTGTCGCGGAACCTCGCGGCCTCCTCGTAGTCGCGCCGCCCCGAGGCCTCCTCCATGCGGGCGGTCAGCTCGGCGACGACCTCGCCGTCGCCGCCCCGGACGAACCGCCGCGCGCGGTCGACGTCCGCGCCGTACTCCTTTTCGCCGATCAGCCCCACGCACGGCGCGCTGCAGCGGCCGATCTGGTGGAGCAGGCAGGGACGGGTCCGGGTCGCGAAGTCCGAGTCCTTGCAGGTCCGGATCCGGAAGGCCTGCTGCAGCACCCGCACCGACTCGCCTACCGCCCAGGCGCTCGGGTACGGGCCGTGGCACCCGCCGTCGGGCTTGCCGCGGTGCGAGGCAACCCGCGGGTAGCGGTGGTCCGTTATCCGCAGGTAGGGATACGACTTGTCGTCGCGGAAGTAGACGTTGTAGCGCGGCTTGAGCGAGTTGATTTGCTCGTGCTCGAGGACCAGCGCGTCGGCCTCGGTCGGGGTGACCGTCACGTCAATGCGGTCGATCCTCCCGGCCATCAGCCGCGTGCGCGGCTGCTTCTGCGCGGCCGCGCCGAAGTAGCTTCCGACTCTCTTGCGGAGCGACTTCGCCTTGCCGACGTAGAGCAGGGCGCCGCCCGCGTCGTAGAAGCGGTAGGTGCCCGGCGCGTCGTCGAGCCTCCTTGCCGCGCGGCGGAGCCGCTCGTGCGCCGCGCTCACCTGGTCGCCTTTTCGGCGGCCTTCACGACCGCGTCGGGATCGATCCCGGCGGGCGAGCCCGGCACCATGTGCTGCTTCCAGGGCCTGCTGTAGCCGTCGGCGGGGCCGCCGACCGCGACCGTCGGCACGCCGAAGGCCGCCGAGGCCTGCGCCATGCAGTTGTCGGTCCCTACGAGCAGGCGCGCGAAGCGGAACAGCGCGAGCGCGTACGGCAGCGGCAGCTCGCCGCAGATCGCCTTGCCGCCGACCTCGCCTGCGAGCCACTCGCAGTGCGCCCGGTCGGCGATCCGCCCCGGGACGAGCACCCGGTCGTAGCCCTCCCTGAGCCTCGAGGCGGCCTCGCGGGCCTGCTCCCGCGGCCACGGCGGGTCGCCCGGGGTCGACCCCGGCGCGACGATCAGCACACGGTCGCCCTCGCTCACGCCGACCACACGCATGGCGTGGTCGAGCCGCCCCTCGAGCAGCGGGATCTCTGTGACTATCTTCTCGCGCCAGCCCGGGACAAGGCCCTCGAGCACGCTCAGCCGGTGGATGAGCATGCCGTCCCTCGCGGCGGCCTTGTCGCGGTGCTCGGGCCCGCGCACGAGGTGCGCGCTCATGATCAGCCGCGCGAGCTCGAGGCTGGAGTCCTCGCAGCTCTGGATGTAGGCGTCCCACTTCTTCGTCCCGACCCGCAGGTTGGTCCTCAGGAAGACCGGGACGTTCCCCTTCGAGAGGATGTTGCGGAAGCGGATGAAGTAGCAGTCCTCGATCACCCCCGCCATGTGGTCCTTGTAGACCACCTCGAGGGTGCACTCCGGGATGCCGGCGACGATCGTCCGAAGCAGGGCGACGTCGCAGACCATCTCGCCGAGGCGGTCGGACAGCTCGACGAGTATCCTCATTTTCCCGCGCCCAGCCTGCTTTCCGTTCCTTCCATCACCCCTAATATTAAGCCCAATTCCCCCGAACGGAAGGGGGGGGGGTGAATAGAATCCGCAATCCGGCGGGATTCCCGCCGCTTGGGAGCGTTGTCACGGGATAGGGGAGGCATGACGGCACGGACCTGCAGGGAAACCGCACGGGGCTTGGCAGCCCTTGTGCTTGCCCTTGCCCTGTCCGCGGGACACGCCCAGGACGGCGACTCGGCGGACGGGGCGGAACAGGAGACGGCGGAGCAGGAATCGGAATCGGGGGGGCAGGACGACTACGTTGGCCTTTCCCAGGCGCAGCTCGAGGAGCGCTTCGGAGAGACCAGCCTGCTGCTCGCCATCGTCAAGGGCAACCTGCCCGAGGCCGAGAGCATCATCCTGCGCGGCGCCGACCGCAACCAGGCGACGTCCGAGGGCTTCGGGCCCGTCCACCTCGCCGTGATCTCCGAGCAGTACGACCTGATCCTGCCGCTCTCGCAAAAGCGCGTCGACGTCGACATGGGCGACGAGAACGGCGACACACCGGCGCACATCGCCGCCAAGATCGGCGCGGTCCAGGCCCTGCGCGACCTGCGCACGGCCAAGGCCGAGATGGCGCTCACCAACAAGCAGGACGAGACCCCGCTCGAGGCCGCACTGCTCGCAGGCGAGATGGAGGCCGCGCGCTACCTCGCCGGCATCCACGGCGACGCCGGGATCAAGGCCCTCGGCCGGCTCGCGTCCGCCGGCATGCCCGAGGAGGGCTGGGAGCTCGTCGGCCCGCTGCTCAAGCCCGAGGACGCTGTATTCGTCGACTCCGACGGAAAGACCCCTCTCCACCATGCCGCGGCCGCTGACTCGCCGGCCGCGGTAGGCCGGCTCGTATCGCTCGGCGCCGACCCCGACCTGCCCGACGCCGCGTCCAACACCCCGCTCTACAGCGCCGCGGCCGCAGGCGCGTCCGCCGCGCTCGAGGCGCTGCTCGAGCACGGCGCCGACCCGAACGCGCCGTCGGAGATGGGCAGGATGCCGATCCACGCCGCTGCGGCCATGAACCCGGAGGCGGTGCTCGCGCTCGCCGACGGCGGCGCCGACGTCGACGCCCGGGACGAGATGGGCGCCACCGCGCTGCACCTTGCCGCGGCGACGGGCGACATCGAGGTGATCACCGCGCTGCTCGAGTCCGGCGCCGACCCCAACGCCGAGGACGACGTCGGGTTCACGCCGGTGTTCTACACCGCCGAGCTCGACGACACCGAGGCGCTCAAGTACCTCCTCGAGCACGGCGCGACCCTCGACCACGAGGCCCACGACGGCCGCTCCGCGGTCGACGTCGCGCTCGACGGCGACAAGACCAAGCTCGCCTTCGAGCTGTTCATCATCCAGACCCTGCCGGGCTTCTAGGATGCCCGAGGCGACGGTCAGCGTCGCCCCGATGATGGGGCACTCGCATGCCGCGGCCCGCCGCCTGTGGCGGACGCTCTGCGCCGACGCCCTCCTGTACACCGAGATGGTCCCGGCCGAGGCCGTAATCCGCGACCGGAGCGGCCGTTACCTCTGCGGGCCGGACGAGGGCGCCGTCGCCCTGCAGGTCGCGGGCGACCGCCCGCAGGCCCTCGCCGAGGCGACGAGGGCGGCCAGGGGACTGGGCTACGTCGAGGTCAACCTCAACTGCGGGTGCCCGAGCAACAGCGCGACCGCGGGCGGCTTCGGCGCGTGCATGATGCTCGACCCCGGCCGCGCCGCGGCCTGCGTCGCGGCGATGGCCGAGGCAACCGACCTGCCGGTCTCGGTCAAGTGCCGGACCGGGGTCGACGGCCAGGACCCGCGCGAGAGCCTGTTCGACTTCGCGTCGAAGGTGATTGCCGCCGGCTGCTCCAAGCTCGTGGTGCACGCGCGCAAGGCGCTGCTCAAGGGAGTAAGCCCGCGCGACAACCGCCACGTCCCGCCGCTCGACCCAGGCCTGGTCGTCGATCTCGCCCGCGCGCACCCGGGCGTGCCGGTCGTGAGCAATGGCGGGATCGAAACGGTTGCCGAGGCCAGGGAGCGCGCCGAGGGCGTTGCGGGCGTGATGCTCGGCCGCGCAGTGGTCGCGCGCCCGGAGCTGCTCGCCGAGTTCGCGGCGGAGTGGTTCGGACGCGAGCGGCCCGGGGTCAAGGAAGCCATGGAGGAGCACCTCGACTTCGCCGCAACGAGGATCGCGGCGGGCGACCAGCCGCGAAGGCTCCTGTTCCCGCTTGCGGGCCTTGCCGCCGGCAGGCCCGGCGCGAGGGCGTTCCGCCGCGCGCTCGGCGAGGCAGCCAGGACCGGCGACGTCGGCCTCGTTGCTGCGGCCTTTCCGTGACATCGCGGGGGAAACGTCCACGCCAGCGGCGCAAGGGGCAGCGGAAGACAGGCGGAAGCAACCTTCCTGTGCCGTCGCGGAGGAGTCTTCCTAGCGAGCGGCGCGAGGGGCAGGGGAAGCCCGGCAGCAGCGGACGTTTCGCGGCTGCGGCGGCCAAGGCATTCGCCTTCGCTCGCCTCGGGCGCTTCGACCGGCCGACGGGCTGGCTGCTCCTGCTGTGGCCGACCCTGTGGGCGCTTGAGAAGGCCAGCGGCAGCAGCTACGACTTGCGGCTGTTCCTGGTGATTGCGGGCGGCGTCGTTCTCACCCGCGCCGCGGGCTGCGTTGCGAACGACATCGCAGACCGCAAGGTCGACGGCCTGGTCGCCCGGACGAAGAACAGGCCCCTTCCCGCGGGCGAGCTGACCGTCGCCGAGGCCGCAGCCTTCGGGCTTGCGCTTCTGGCCGCATGCTTCGGGCTGTGGCTGGCGCTGTCGCCGCCGGCGCGCGCCTGGGCGCTCGCGGCCCTTGCGGTCGGCGCGACCTACCCGCTCGCAAAGCGCTTCGTGCAGTTCCCGCAGGCGCACCTCGGGGTAGCGTTCGGGATGGGCATACCCGTGGCGGCCGCGGAGGTGACTGGGCACGTTCAGGCGTCGATGTGGATACTGTTCGCGGCCAACTTCTTCTGGGTGCTGGCGTACGACACGACCTACGCGTTGGCCGACCGCGAGGACGACGTCCGCGCCGGGATAAAGTCGCTGGCGGTCTGGCTCGGCGAGCGCGCCGTGCTCGCGGTCGCACTGTTCTACTTCGCGTTCCTTGCCCTGCTCGTCATCTACGGCGTCGCAATCGGGTCGGGGATCGTGTTCTACCTCGCCTGCGCGCTAGCGTTCGGAAACGCAGTCGGTTGCGTCAAGAAGGCTGCCACCCTCAATCCGGAACTATGCATCCGCGCCTTCAACGACAACGCCTTTCTGGGGGCGCTGATCATGCTCGGCCTGGCTGCGGATAGGTAGGCGTACGCAAGCAGAGAAGCAATGAGCAGGCACCGGCATCGAGCGTCCGGGTTGACATCGGCCCGGCATGCATGCTAAATTTCTTCCAACCCGGCAACACGGGCTAGGCCGGCGCCAGTGTCCCTCAAGGGATAATCCGTCTCGGGTCATTTGATCCGGAGTGTTGCCGGGCCTTTTTTGGGCATGAAGCTTGACATCGCGTCTGGCTGCATGCCATAATGTCCTCAACCCCGGCAACACGGGCAAGGCCGGAGCCCATGTCCCGTTCGGGATAATACTTCTCGGAACGTGCGATCCGGAGTGTTGCCGGGACCTATTGTTGATCATGTCAGGCTAGTGCAGAATAACTGTTGCTTGTGATCTGTTTGAACTGATCAACCCGAGAGACCGGGAAGAAGTCACTCACACACCGGCTTTCATGCTATAATTTTCACAACCCCGGCAACACGGGCTAGGCCGGCGCCAGTGTCCCGCAAGGGATTATCCGTCTCGGGTCCTTAGATCCGGAGTGTTGCCGGGGCCTTTTTTTATCTCGATTATCTCGGTTTCTTTCCTGCCCTTGCCCCTGTCTCTCAGCCATTGACGCAGGTCAGGTGCGTGAATTGCTTTGAACATCTGATAGTAATGAGTGCCATTTTCCTTGTCCTCTTTGAATTTAAATCCAATCCAGATATCTCCGACATCAGCACTCACAAAAAATTCCGAGGCTGAAACCGCAATGCTGTTACCAACTGACCATCCACAGTGAACGCGCTTTAATATATCGATCGCGTTTTGCGGACGATCCATTGCAGTTTGCCCAGTTCTTGTTTTCCGACGAAGCAAATCACTATCCACGAAATCTTTTCGATCCAATAATTCCCTGAACACTTCCTTGTATCCTGTGTCGGTAACCACGATGACTTGTCCGGATAAATGCCTTGGCATGTGACTTGGGAGCACTGCGATATCGATGGACATTTCCCCTCTTGATGACGCGCTGTGTGAATCCACGGCAAAGATATCCACTCCGTCCTTGAACCGTCCAATCAGCGCTTCATCAAGTTCGGAATGGCAGGCCCATTCCACGGAGTTCCTCATATGCTGCTCGACAGTGTTATCAGCCGCCTTGAACTTCTTGGTGAGCGCATCTGCGAATGGCAGCAGATGATGTTCGACCGAAGGGAACATGCCTCCGCTTCTGCGGACCTCTTCCAAGATGCCTGACGCTTGGCTGTCCGGAGTCTGGTGCAGTCGCTTTTTCGCAGCCCTTTCTTCAAACAGCGGATGTGCTTCGCAAGTGCAACCGGGTCCGTTGGGCGGCCAGCAATCTTGCCAGATCGGATCATCATGCGGACGCACCAATCCGTCCAGCGCCTGGTGGCCGCCGCACACGCCCTTCTCGTCGTTCAGCGTGTACTGAACGAGACGCCGCCTGCCGTCGCCTGCGGCGGCGCGCTGCATCTCCCTCCACAAGCCGGCGCTCTCTGCCCTAGCCATGCAGGAGCTGATCACCGAGTCCAGCAGGTTCTTGTTGCCTGCGAACAGCTCCTTGAACTCCCGTGCCGCGGCCAGGGCCTTTTCGAAGTCCGAGTCCCTGACGCAGCTGTCTGTCACGACGCCCTCGTCCAGCCTCTCGCGCAGCAGCTTCCCGACCTCGCCGACGGCCATGCCGTCATCCAGGCCCTCGCCAATGGCCTCCTTGAACTTCTGCAGGAGCCAGAGCTCGCTCACGCCGTCGATGGTGAACGCAAGGCTTTGCGCCCGCGCGCCGGCGTTGTGGTAGCCCTCGTCCCGTATGCGCAGGCCGAGGTTGCCCCAGTACTCAACCGAGTCGGCGGGCATTACGTCTGCGCCCGCCTGCCGACGCGCAGGCGGCAGAACCTTCCGCAGGTCAGCGGAAGGTCTTCCTTGGGGGCTTAGAGGATCCCAAGCCCTGCCGCGTAACGTCCTTCCCTGCTTGGAAGCCGGTGTGTCGCGTCTTGGTAAAGAGCCTGGGGAACATGTTGGTCTGTGATCGAATTGACTTTGCAGGGGTGTGTAGGACGGCGCATTCTACACCAACAGTCCAGCCGAGAAAGAATCGACGGTTTTCCAGCCAGAGCAGACTCCGAAACCGACCACCAAATAAAATTCCCAGCCGTGATCTCAGGCACGGCTGACGCCGCCCGCAGGCTTCTCGCCGCCTTGCTGTGCGCGGCGGCCGTCCTGTCGGCGCCTTCTGCCCTCTCCCAGGTTGACGACGGCCCGCGGGTCGAGGACGTACCGATCCTCCGCGCTGTCTCGCGCAGCGAGAGGGAGGAGGTCGCCAGGCTACTCGGCGAGGGCGCGTCCATCGAGGAGGCTGACGGGCAGGGGCGCACGCCGCTGCTGCTCGCCGTTCAGCTCAACGACGCCGCGATGGTCGGGCAGCTGCTGGAGGCCGGGGCCGACCCCAACCATGCGAACAGCGCCGGCGACGGGCCGCTGCACTTGCTGATGCAGACCTCCCAGCCCGACACCGACGTCTTCGGGATGCTCATCGAGGCGGGGGCGGACATCAACCTGGTCGGCGCCAACGGCCTGCAGCTCATCCACTACGCAACCGGCCGCTCGTCTCCGCAGCTGATCGGCTTCCTGCTCGACAGCGGGGCAGACGTGAACGTCCCCGACGCCCGCGCGCGCACCCCGCTGGAGTTCGCGGTCTTCAACCGCAACGACGCGGCGGTCGGCCTCCTGCTCGAGCGCGGGGCCGTGCTCGGCGGGAAGAGCGAAAGGGGCGACACCGCCCTGCACAGGGTCGCGGACTACCAGGTGTCGGACGTCGGCTGGGAGGCGGTGACCCAGCTCATCGGGCCGGGCGACGTCGACGCC
>CAZDYI010000047.1:0-5288 GCA_964509765.1 uncultured Gammaproteobacteria bacterium | reverse complement strand
CCTAGTTCGGCGCGCAGTCGCCGACCGGCAGGCTCCGGGCGTCGGTGACGTCCAGCCTCTCGCCCGAGAACTCCAGCCGCCAGCGCATGTACTCGCAGGCCCTGCCGCCGTCCCAGCTCTCGATCAGCACCCCGTTGTGGGTGAAGTCGCCGCCGATCATGTAGCCCCTCGCCGCGGCGACGAGCCTGTTGCGGTAGGTGATCAGGACCGACGCCGGGACCGTGCTCCCCCCTTCGCCCGTGCCGACCTCGTGGAACTCCATCCGCAGCGGGCCGTAGCGCTTGACCTGGACCGGCTCGCCGGCGGGGGCGAAATTGCGCAGCCGCTCGTGCTGCACGATGAGCTCGACCGGGACGGTCGCGGCCACCCCGCCGGCGCCGGTCCACTCGGTCTCCTGCGCCGGCGCCTGCGCGGAGCAGGCGAGCAGCAGGGCTGAAAGCGCCGCCTTCCTCACGTCCTGCTGCACGGCTTGCCGCTCACGAGGTCCTCGTACCTCGAGCCGTCGTACTCGACGCTCTCGACCTCGTGCTTGATGAACCACTTGGAGACCGAGCAGCCGCCCTCGCCGTTCCAGTGGCTGATGGTTATCCTGTTGCCCTCGACAGAGGTGTCGAAGTCCAGCCCCTTGGCGCCGACGACGACCTCGCCTGCTATCGAGACCACAACCGATGCGGGGATGTCCACGTCCGCGTCCTCGTCGGCGGACAGGCTCACCGAGTTGAACCGCTCCACCACCAGCTGCCCCACCCGGTAGCTGCCGCCTGCGGTGCCGGTCGCGACGAAGCGCTTGAGGTCTTCGGCGTTGAGGGTCAGCATGCCGTCCCGGAACTCTTCGCGCCAGAACTCATCGGTGAGCCAGTCGAAGTCGGCGACGAAGGCGCCGTCCCCGTCCCCGTCGGCGGCGCCCGACGCGGCCAGCGCCAGCGCAATGGCGGCTGCGAGCGCCCTCAACCTACCAGCCCCGCCCCGGCCATGGCCTCTGCCAGCCGCTCCCTCTGCCTGCGCAGGACGTCCTGCGGGGCTGCGACGCAGCCCTCGCCAGGGTCGCCCTCCGCCCTCGGCGGGGCCCGGAAGTCGAACCCCTCGCCCGAGCTCAGCCGGGCGAACTCCTCGTCGCCGTCGGTCCAGTAGAACCGCGCCATCGACTTCTCGTACTCCCAGTACTGCGGCAGGGTGTAGTAGATCGCCCCCGGCGGGCCGTCGCGGCCGGGCAGGCGGCGCCTCTCGCCCAGCCGGCCGACGAAGACGTAGAAGGCGTCATCCGGCGGCAGGAACTCGAGCCGGTAGCCGACCTCGCGGTCCGGCGAGACCATGTCGAAGGTGCCGAGCGTCGGCCGGTCGTCGCTCGTTTCCGCGAGCCAGGCGGCCGAGCTGCCCGCGATGAAGCTCGCCGCGCGGCGCATCGTCTCCCCCTCGCGGTGCGGGTAGAGCTCGTTCGACCGCTTGGCGGCGACGATCCTGAACGGTCCCTCCCTGGGAAAGGCCGGGTCCACGTCAACCAGGTAGGTGCGCATGTAGTTGTGCTGCTGGAGCATTACCGCGACGGGGCTGTCCGCCTCGTCGAGGACGACCACCGCCGCGGTGTAGTGGTCGAGCTGGTGCCAGTCGTCCAGGTCGCCGAAGGCCGACATCAACAGGCCCTGCCAGCCCTCGACCCCGACGGCGATCCCGGACGTGCGGAAGGCGAAGTGGTAGCGCAGGAAGGTCCAGCCGCGCTTTGCGGGGTCGAGGCCCGGCAGGACGACGGTCCCGTAGTGGACGCTGCCGTAGCCGGTCGGGGAGACCGCGCCGCCGCCGGGCTCGTGGGTGAAGGTCGCGCTCGGGTCGAGCTTGACATCGTTGAGCGCCTGGCGGTCGACCCTGGCGTTGACCTCGCGGCCGTCGGCCCGCAGCGTGCCCGAGGCGATGTAGTCGGCGTAGAAGTCCAGCGGGCCCTCGCTGCCTTCGGACACGTACAGCACGGGCCGGTGGCGCTCTAGAAGCCTTCGCTCCCGCGCGTCGGGCAGGCTGTCGGACTGGGCGTCCCTCAGGCACTCGAATCCCGGCAACTCAGAAAACATGCTCTCCTCGCCGGCGCAGCCCGCAAGGGTTGCGGCCAGCAACACGGGGCCGGCAGCCGTTGCGCGCATCGTCGGGTTCAAAAGGGCGATTATAGAGAAACCGCCGCCTTGACAGTGCTCGGCGTCTCGCCAGTCTGGAATTCTTTTTCTATGCCGGCCTGATTCTTCCCGGCATGGTGTAGCATGCTGGTTCTTCCGGTAATGAACCCAACTGAACCGAAACAATTCCAGGCCGAGCCCGAGACCTCGGACCCGCCGATGTCGAACCTCGAGAGGTGGCGCAAGCCCAGGGAGTACCCTGACAGGCGCATCTCGGACATCAAGGACATGCGGTGCGTTTTCCTGATGCTCCTGATCAGGGAGATGAGGGCCGCAGGCAACGAGTGCTTCGGCCTGAGCATAGAGCACGCGGTCTTCGTGCTCATGCAGCTGGACGACCCCGGGCTCGGCTACGAGTTCAACCTGCGCCTGCTGGGGCCCGAAAGCGAGCGGCTGGAGATGGACATGGGGGCCATGATTGATGCCGGCTGGGCAACCTTGGGTGATTGCCTCGACGGGCAGTCTCTTAGGGTGACCGAGGAGGGCAGGAGCTTCTTGATTGAGTGCCCCGTCACGGTCGAGAAGTGCAGGAAGTCCGTCGAGGAGACTGTCCGCATAGCCGGACGGAAGTCCAACTATGACCTGATGATGCTGGCAACGGCCATGTACCTGATCCAGTCTGATGAGGGCAAGGGAAAGTCCCCTACTGAGCTCGTTGAGTTCTACCTACGGATCAGGCGGACGTACGACAGGTCGGAAGTCCGGGAGAGGGTGGACGAGGCTCTGGCCCTGCTTTCGAAGGAGTCGGTAAAGGAGCCGGTGCCCGCCTAGAGACGTCCCGGCGCGCGCCGCGCGTGCCGGAGCATCTACCCGCCGGTCCTGAGATCGGAACCCGTTTCTGCCTGATGTTTCCCGGCATGGTGTAGCATGCTGGTTCTCTCGGGAATGAATACAACTGAGCCAGCTCAATCCCCGGTCGCGCCCGAGGCCTCGGAGCCGCCGATGTCGAACCTCGAGAGGCTGCTCAAGCCGAGGGAGGATCCCGACAGGCCGCTGGCGAACAGCATCGCCATGCGGTGCGCGTTCCTGATGCTCTTGGTCAGGGAGATGAAGGCCGCCGGGAACGAGTGCTTCAACCTGAGCGTTGAGCACGCGGTCTTTGTGCTCATGCAGCTGGACGACCCCGGCCTGGGCTACGAGTTCCGCCTGAGCCTTCTGGGACCCGAAAGCGAGCGGCTGGAGATGGACATGGGCGCCTTGCTCGACGCCGGATGGGCGACCTGGGGAGATTGCCGCGACGGGCTGACGCTCAAGGTGACCGAGGAGGGCAGGAGCTTCATGGAGGAGTGTCCCGTCACCATCGAGCGGTGCAGGCCGTCCGTCGAGGAGACGGTCCGCATAGCGGGGCCGAAGTCCAACGTTGAGCTGAGGATGCTGGCCACGGCGATGTACCTGATCCAGACTGGGGAGGGCAAGGGAAAGTCCCCGCCTGAACTTGTCGACTACTACCGCAGGATCAGGCGAATGTCCGACCCGCGCTGCGTCCGGGAGAGGGTGGACGAGGCTCTGGCCTTGCTTTCGAAGGAGCCTGTCAAGGAGCCGGTGCCCGCCTAGAGTCGTCCCGGCGCGCACCGCGCGGGCCGGAACAATATCCCGGTGGTCCTGAGTTTGGATCCTTCGCCGGTCTGATTCTTCCCGGCATGGTGTAGCATGCTGGTTCTTCCGGGAATGAACTCAACTGAACCGAAACAAGCCCCGGTCGAGCCCGATGCCTCGGATCCCCCGATGTCGAACCTCGAGAGGCTACTAAAGCCGAGGGAATATCCCGACAGGCCCATCTCGGACATCAAGGCCATGCGGTGCGTTTTCCTGATGCTCCTGATCAGGGAGATGAGGGCCGCCGGGAACGAGTGCTTCAACCTGAGCATTGAGCACGCGGTCTTCGTGCTCATGCAGCTGGACGACCCCGGGCTGGGCTACGAGTTCCACCTTGGCCTGCTGGGGCCCGAAAGCGAACGGGTGGGGATGGACATGGGCGCCATGATCGACGCAGGGTGGGCGACATGGGGACACTGCCGCGACGGGCTGACGCTCAAGGTGACAGAGGAGGGCATAAGCTTCATGGGCGAGTGCTCGGTCACGGTCGGGCGGTGCAGGAAGTCCGTCGAGGAGACGGTCCGCATAGCCGGACGGAAGTCCAACGTTGAGCTGGTGATGCTGGCCACGGCGATGTACCTGATCCAGACTGGGGAGGGCAAGGGAAAGTCCCCGCCTGAACTGGTGGAGTACTTCCGCAGGATCAGGCGAATGTCCGACCCGCGCTGCGTCCGGGAGAGGGTGGACGAGGCGCTAGCCTTGCTTTCGAAGGAGTCGGTAAAGGAGCCGGTGCCCGCCTAGAAACGTCCCGATAGGGACCCAAGCGGCAGTGCGCCGCTTGCCGGTCACGCCAACCGGCGCCAAGCAAGGCCGGCAGCGGCTCGGATAAAATTGACCTTCGCCCTCGGGCGCAAAGACTATGGCGATCCTTGAGGCCCTTTGGCGCGACACGGTGGTTTCCCGGCTTGTGGGCCGCGACGCGGCCCGCCACCTGGAAGGACACGCCGGCAAGGCGTTCAGGATCGAGTCCGGCCCGTTCGCCGCCGTGCTTGCTATCTCGGAAGGCGGCGCGGTCTTCCCGGTCCATCCGGCGGTTGACGCCGACGCCACCTTGAGGGTGCCGCTGGAGAGAGTCAAGGGAAGCAGGGCACGCGAGGAGAACCCCGTGATCGCCGAGGGCGACAGCGAGCTGCTCAAGTCGCTCGGCAGGGTCGCGGACGAGGCGGAGCTCTCGCCCGAGGCCGTCGTCGAGAGGGTCGCCGGCGAGGACGCGGGCTCGGCCGCCGCGATGCTGCGCAGCAAGGGCGGGCAGTGGGGCGCGGACGCCTGCGAGCGCCTGTCGGGCACCTTCGCGAGGTGGCTCAGGGAGGACGGGGGAGTCCTCGCGAGCCCGGACTCGTTCAGGGAGCACAAGGCGGTGATCGGCGAGTTCGCCGAAAGGGTGGACGCGGCGGCGGACCGGCTCGAGGCGGCCGGCGGGGGCGCGGGATGACTTCCATCAAGCAGCGCATCATCAAGAAGTACTCCAACCGGCGCCTCTACGACACCGAGGAGAGCCGGTACATCACCCAGGACCGCATCAAGGAGTACGTC
>CAZDYI010000046.1:0-10802 GCA_964509765.1 uncultured Gammaproteobacteria bacterium | reverse complement strand
TCGCCGCCGAGCGCCTCGGCCTTCGCGCGGGCCTCTTCGGCCGAGAAGCACGGGCCGCCGTCGGGCACGGGAATCCCGTGGTTGCGGAAGATCTCCTTGCCCTGGTATTCGTGTATCTTCATGGGTTCCGCCCCCGGCGCCAAGCGTGGATTATAGGTCGGAGGCCGCCTGCCAGTACTTCTCGATGGTCACGTTGCCGGGCCGGCTGCGGCGGTTGCGCTCGAGGCCGCGGTCCTTGAGCAGGTCGCTCATGTCCTGGACCATCGCCGGGTTCCCGCAGAGCAGGAACTGCGATCCGGGGCCGACCTCCGCGCCTGCGGCGCGCTCGAGCTCCCCGTCCCTCAGCGCCTCGGTCACCCGCTTCGACGACATGCCCTCGGCGCTCTCCCGCGTGACGATCGGCAGGTAGGCGAACTGTCCGCCGCGATCGCCCGCAACGGCCTCGATCCTGTCGAGGTAGACCATGTCCTCCCTGTTGCGCACGCTCCACACCAGAACGACCTTGCCGAAGCGCTCCCACGGCGCATCCGTTCCGAGGATCGAAAGGAACGGGCCGATGCCGGTTCCGGATGCGACAAGGAAAAGCGATTCGCCCTCGGGAAGGTTTTCGAGGTGCAGCAGGCCGTTGACCCTCTCGGAGACCAGCAGCTCGTCGCCGGCGGACAGGGAGTCGAGCCGCGGGGTCAGGTTCCCGCCCGAGCGCAGCACGTCGTAGTAGAACTCGTGCGGGCTCTGCCCCGGGGAGTTGACGAACGAGTAGGCGCGCATCAGCGATCCGCCGCCGTCCTCAGGCAGTCCGATCTTCGTGAACTGGCCGGCGACGAACCCTAGCTCGGAGGGGACCTCGACCTCGAGGATCCGCAGCACGTCCGTAACCTTGCGCTGCGACACCACGGTGCCGCGCAGGAGCTCCTCAGCCATTCCCCGACACCGCCGCAGTAAGTATACGACCTGCAGGCATGTCTCCGGCCGCTGCGGGAACGCCGATTCCGTCATGCCCGCGTCCCGTGAGCGTGGGATAATCCCCCGATGATTTCTCGCGCCGCCGCTGTGGGAATCGCCCTCTCGCTGCCCTTTTCCCCCGCCTTCGGCGACGCCGGGGATGCCGCGGAAAGGGCCGCGCTGCCCGAGGGCATGTCGATCGAGGTCTTCGCCGACGGCATCAGCAAGGCAAGGTCCCTGGACGTCTCCGACCGGGGCGACCTGGCGGTCGGGACAAACGGCGACAGCGTCTTCATCTTCGAGGACGTAAAAGGCGACGCGACGGAGTTCGAGAAGCACTCGGTCGACGGCTTCGACAACCCCAACGGGGTCGCCTGGCTCGGCGAGGACCTGTTCGTGGCCGAGACCACCCGCGTGCTCCTCCTGGAGCGCCCGCTTGCCCGCCTCAAGGAATCCGGATCGATCAAGGCGGAGGTCGTGATCGAAGGGTTCATCGACAGCACCCACCACGGCAGGCGAGTCATAAACGTCGGCCCCGACGGGTTGCTTTACGTCTCGCTCGGCACGCCGTGCAACATCTGCGAGCCGCCGGACCCCGAGCTGAGCTCGACCATCCGGGCCTACGACACGAAGCGCTACGACGGAACGACGTACGCACGCGGCCTGCGCAACTCGGTCGGATTCGACTGGCACCCGCAGACCGGCGAGATGTGGGCGACCGACAACGGCAGGGACTGGATGGGCGACGACCTGCCCGACGACGAGCTCAACCGCGTGCACCGCGTCGGGCTCCACTTCGGCTTCCCGTACTGCCACCAGGGCGACCTGCCCGACCCCGAGTTCGGCGACGAGCGCCCGTGCTCGGATTTCGAGCCGGACGCGCTCGGCCTCGGCCCGCACGTCGCCGCGCTCGGCATCCACTTCGTCACCGGCTTCCCGCCCTTGCGCGACGGCTCCGCACTCGTCGCTTTGCACGGCTCGTGGAACCGCTCCGAGCGGATCGGCTACTCTGTCGACCTCGTGACCTTCGCAGGCGACGGGGTCGCGGTCGAGGGCTACGAGCCCTTCGTCTCGGGATGGCTCGGGCCCGGGGGCAACGTCCACGCGCGCCCGGTGGACGTCGCGCAGCTCTCGGACGGCTCGCTGCTCGTCAGCGACGACTACAACGGCGCGGTCTACCGCGTGCGCGGGGAGGGCCGGTGATCCCGATCAAGACCGAGCGCGAGGTCGAGGCCATGCGCCGCGCAGGCGCCCTGGCGTCGAGGGTGCTGGACGTCGTCGCCGAGAGGATCGGGCCCGGGGTGTCAACAGGCGACATCGACGACTGGTGCGTTCAGGCAATCAGCGACGCCGGAGCCGTCGCCGCGCCGCTGAACTACGCCCCGACCGGCCACAAGCCGTTCCCGAAGTCGGTGTGCACTTCGGTCAACCACCAGGTCTGCCACGGCATCCCTAGCCACAAGAAGGTGCTCAAGGACGACGACATCGTGAACGTCGACGTGACCGTGGTCCTCGACGGCTACCACGGCGACAGCTCGAGGATGTTCGAGCTCGGCAACCCGCCGTTCGAGGCGCGCAGGCTCTGCAAGGTCACGCGCGAGTGCCTCGACGTCGGGATCGGCGCCGCCAGGGCCGGCAACAAGCTCGGCATGATCGGAGAGGCGATCGAGGCGCACGCGAAGAGGAACGGCTACAGCGTGGTGCGCGAGTTCTGCGGCCACGGGCTCGGCGCGAGCTTCCACGAGCCGCCCCAGGTGCTGCACTACGCGACCGGCAAGCCCTCCCCGACGCTCAGGGAGAACATGACCTTCACGATCGAGCCCATGATAAACGCCGGCAACAGGCACGTCAGGGTGCTGCCGGACGGCTGGACGGTCGTCACCCGCGACCGGAGCCTGTCCGCCCAGTGGGAGCACACCATCCGGGTGACCGACGGCGACGCCGAGATCCTGACAGTTGGCGAAGCGTAGCCGCAGGAAAAAAGGCAAGGGCAAGGCTCCGCAGGAGCGTCCTGCCGGCGGCGTCCCGGCGTTCCTTCGCCTGTCTCCGGACGCGGAGGAGCAGCCGCCCTGGCGGATGCTGCCGGCGTGGCTCGCCGTGGCCTTCGCGCTGCGCGCGGCGGTCTCGCTCGCGGGGGACTTCGTCCTCCATCCCGACGAGATAATGCAGTACCTCGAGCCTGCCCACCTGGCGGTGTTCGGCAACGGGGTGGTCTACTGGGAGTTCCTGTACGGCGCAAGGAGCTGGCTGGTGCCCGGGCTCGTCGCCGGCGTGCTGTGGGCCATGGACGCGGCCGGCCTCGGCGAGCCGCGCTATTACGTCGACGCGGTCAAGCTGGTGTTCTGCGCAATATCGCTGCTGGTTCCATGGGGGTGCTACCACTTCGCCCGCGCGACCTTCGGCGAGCAGTGCGCAAGGATTTCGCTCGTCCTTGCGTGCCTCTGGCCGTACCTCGTCGTCTTCGCCCACAAGCCGTTCACCGAGTTCGTGTCGACAGCGGCGCTGTTCGCCGCCCTGGGCCTCGCAGTGAGAAAGAAAAGCGGGGGAGCCGCAGGGGCGGTCGCGTTCGGCGCCCTGCTCGCGCTGGCCGCCGCCCTGCGCATGCAGTACCTTCCCGCAGCCGGCCTCATATGGCTGTTCCGCGTCCTTGCCGCGGACAGGAAGTGGGCCTTGGCTTCCGTTGCTGGCGGCATCGCCGTGCTGGCCTTCGTCGGGGCCGTCGAGACGGCCACCTGGGGACTTCCGTTTCACTCCTATTACGCGAACGTCATGTTCAACCTGGAGTTCGACAAGGCCAGGGATGCCGATCCCCTGCTTTTCTACCTTCCGCGCTTGCTGTTCGCGACCGCAGGAGGGGCCCTTGTCGGGCTCCTTGCCTTCGTAACCGAACCAAGGAAGCACGTTGTTCCCCTGTGCCTGGTCCTGTTCACCCTGCTGTTGCACATGACCCAGACTCACAAGGAGTTCCGCTTCGTCTTCCTCATCCTGCCCCTGCTGCTTGTGGTGATGGCGAGCCAGGTTGCCAGGCTGTCGGCGGCCGCCCCGAAACTGGCGGGCCTAGGAAGCGCCGCGGCCGTGACGTCGCTGCTTCTCGTCCTGGTCGGCGGGAACCTGGTCGACGACTCCTGGATGCACACCGCCGCCTCCAGGGAGCGGGGCGAGGTTCACTACGTGTTCGGCCAGAACAACATCTTCGAGAAGTACCTGGAGCTGTCCGAGGACGAGACGGTCAAGGGGGTGGCGCACCTTTCGGACCCGTTCTTCAACACCCCCGGGTACTACTACCTCCATCGGGACGTGCCTTTCTACGACGGCTACAGCATCTCAACCGCGGTGGCCGAGGCCAACGTCGTTCCATCGGGCCTTGCAACCCACATCGTCGCGCTGAGGGAGCACATGCCGGACGATCCCGGCCTGCTGGTCACGTTCGATGAGGGAGGCGAATACGGCATCGCCAGGTTCCTGGACGCATCTTCGGTCAAGCAGTGGAAGAGCCATAGAATCAACATAGCCGACCCCGGAACCGCGATGCTGGCGAGGAGGATCCTCGGGCTGCCCGCCACCGAGGTTCCGAAGAGCTTCGAGTTCTCCGACGGCCCCTGACCGGAGTCCTTCGTGAACGGCCCGCGCGGGCTGCGAGCATCCGCCCGGACCCTGAACTCCCAGCTTTTTCCGACAGATGACCCCCTCCGAAGCATCCTCGGGCGATGAGGTGAGGGCAAGGCCTTCCCTCAGGGAAAGCGCGGCCGCCCTGTTTCCGGACCGCGGAGGGGACGGCCCGCCGTGGCGGCGCCTCTCCGCCTGGCTCGCGGCCGCCTTCGCCCTGCGCGCGGCGGTCGCGCTCGGCGGGGACTTCATCCTCCACCCGGACGAGCTGATGCAGTATCTCGAGCAGGCCCACCGCGCGGTGTTCGGCAACGGGGTGATGTTCTGGGAGCAGCACTTCGGCGGCCGGAGCTGGATCGTCCCCGGCTTCGTGGCGGCGATCCTCCTGGCGCTCGACAAGGTCGGCCTCGGGCAGCCGGCCGTCTATGTCTATGCAGTGAAGATCGCGTTCTGCCTGCTCTCCCTGCTGATACCCTGGGGAACGTATGCATTCGCGAAAAGGACCCTCGGCGAGAGCAGCGCCAGGTACGCCCTTGTCCTGACATGCCTCTGGCCGTACCTGGTCGTCTTCGCCCACAAGCCGCTCACCGAGTTCGTGTCGACCTCGCTGCTGTTCGGCGCCCTTGGCCTGGCGAGCGCCCGGGCGGGCGGGACGGCCAAGGCAGCGCTCGCCGCAGGCGCCCTGCTCGCGCTTGCGGGAGCGGTCAGGATGCAGTACCTGCCGGCGGCCCTGGTCATCTGGCCCGCGCTTTGCGCCGCGCGCGGCGGAAGGTGGCTTCGGGCGTCGGCCGCGGGCTGGCTGGCGGCAGCCGCCTTCGTGGGGGCGCTGGAGGCGTACACCTGGGGATTTCCGTTCCGCTCATACTACGTCAACCTCGTCTACAACGTCGGCCTCGACTGGACGCGGGAGCACCAGGGGCTGCTGTTCTACCTGCCCCGGCTGCTGTTCCTCACCGCAGGCGGCGCCGTCGTTGCGCTGTACGCGTTCGCCAGGTCTCCCCGCAGGCACGCGCTGGTCCTCGCCCTCTGCGCGACGGTCCTCGCGCTGCACCTGGCGCAGCCGCACAAGGAGCTTCGCTTCCTGTTCCTGCTGCTTCCGCTGTGCCTGCTGGTGGTCGGCGACGCGATTGCCGAAGGCAGCAGGCGCTGTCCGAGGGCGCTCGGCACGGCGCCCGTCGCCTCCCTGGCCTCGGCGTTCCTGGTCCTGATCTCGTTCAACCTTGTCGAGGACCAGTGGATACACGAGGAGAACTCGGACAGGCGAGCGCCGATAAGGTACCTGTTCGGCCAGGGCAACATGCACGACGCGTACCTCGAGCTGTCGAAGCTCGACGGCGTGAAGGGCGTGCTTCACCTGGACGAGCCGTACCACTCCCTGCCGGGATACTACTACCTGCACCATGACGTCCCGCTGTACGACCTCTCAGCGTTCCGCGAGGCCGCGGCGCGCCTCGGCCGCGAAGACCCCTCCGAGCTTGTCTCCCACGTCGTCGCAAGGCACGAGTTCCGGCCCCTGGAAGGCTTCCTTGAGCTGGGAAGGGGCGACACCCACTACTACGGCTACCTTGAGGGCGTCGAATCGGTCAGGCCCTGGGCAAGCAACACGCCGTCGCAAGTCCGCAAGGGAAGGGTGCTGCTGGCTATACAGAGGCTCGGCTACGAGGGCGAGGCCGAGGCGCTGCCCCACTTCGAGTTCGGGGAGCCCTGAGGCGCCGGCCTGGCGGACGCAGTGACGATGTCTGGCGCGCCTGGGGGCTTGGCCGGGACCGTGGCCGGCATGTTCGCCCCGCAGGGACCGGGCGGCGGCGACGCCCCGTCCTGGAAGTGCCTCCCTGCCTGGCTAGCCGTCGCCCTGGCACTGCGGCTCTCCGTCGCCCTCGGCGGCGACTTCGTCCTCCATCCGGACGAGATCATGCAGCACCTCGAGCCCGCCCACAGGCTCGTCTTCGGCAGCGGGCTCGTCTACTGGGAGTTCGAGTACGGCGCGAGGAGCTGGATCATCCCGGGCCTCGTCGCGGGGGCGCTGTGGTCCCTGGACCTGCTCGGCCTCGGCGAACCCCGGGTCTACGTCTACGCCGTCAAGGCGCTGTTCTGCATCCTGTCCCTGCTCGTTCCCTGGGGCGCCTACCGCTTCGCGCGGGTCGCGCTCGGCGAGCAGGCGGCGCGGATCGCGCTGGTCGCGTTGTGCCTGTGGCCGTACCTCGTCGTCTTCGCGCACAAGCCGATGTCCGAGTTCGTCTCGACGTCGCTGCTGTTCGGCGCGCTCGGGATCGCAAGCTCCAGGAGGGGCGGCGCCCCCATTGCCGCGATCGCGTTCGGATGCGTCCTGGTCCTGTCCGCCGCGGTGCGGATGCACTACCTGCCGGTTGCCGCCCTTGCGTGGCTGGCCTGCGCCGCAATCCGCAACAGGCAATGGGCGGCGCTCTCCCTGGCCGGGGCCGCTGCGGCGCTGCTGACGGTCGGGCTGCTCGAGACGCTCACCTGGGGCTCGCCGTTCCACTCCTACCATGCGATATACGTCTACAACCGCGAGGTCGACCTCGAGCGCGAGGCGCAGGGGCTGTTCTTCTACCTGCCGAGGCTGCTGTTCGCGACCGCAGGCGCAGCCCTCGTCGCGCTCTATGCCTTCGCCCGGCGCCCGAGGCGCCATCTATTCGCATTGCTTGCCGCCTTCTCTGTGCTCGCCCTGCACATGGCGCAGCCCCACAAGGAGTTCCGCTTCGTCTTCGTGCTCATCCCGCTCGCGCTGCTCGTCGCTGCCGACCAGGCGGCGAGGCTGATGCCTTCTGTCGCCGGAACGCGGGCCGCGACCCTGTTCGCCTCGGCTTTCCTGGCCGTGATCGCCCCGAACCTGATCGACGACGGGTGGCTGCACGAGGCGGCCTCGCGCGAGCGAGGAAACGTCAGGTACCTGTTCGGCCAGGAGAACCTGTTCGACGCGTACCTGGCGATCTCCAGGCTGGAAGACGTTTCCGGCTTCGTCGACCTGAACAACCCCTACCACAACTCTCCCGGATACTATTACCTTCACCATTCCGTTCCGTTTTACGATTCAGTCTCGCTGCAGATCGCGATGGACCAGGCGGGATCCGACAGGCCCGAGGAGTTCGTCTCCCACCTGGTTTCCGAGGGCAGGTTTCCCGACCTTCCGGGTTACGTCGAGATCCCGGGACCGGGCGCGCCCTACCGCCACGGCTTCATCGAGGGCGTCGACGAGACAAGGAGCTGGCGCAGCCACGAGGTGATGCTGCTCACCAACACCGCCGTGGGGATCGCCCGCGACAGGCTCGGCTTCGAGGGCGCCGTGAAGCCGCCGCTGTTCGAGTTCGCGCAGTGAGCGGCGAAGCGGCGGCGCGCTCGTGGCGGACCGCGCTGCTGCCCGCCCCGCCCGGGGACAGCCAGGAAACGTGGCGGCACCTGCCCGCCTGGCTCGTTGTGGCGTTCGCGCTGCGCGCCGCCTTCGCCCTCGGCGGCGACTTCGTCCTTCATCCGGACGAGATCATGCAGTACCTCGAGCCCGCCCACAGGGCGGTCTTCGGAAGCGGGATCGTCTTCTGGGAGTTCCAGTACGGCGGGCGGAGCTGGCTGGTTCCCGGCTTCGTGGCCGCGATCCTGCGGTCGCTCGACCTGGTCGGACTCGGCGTCCCGCAGGTGTATGTCAATGTGGTGAAGATCGCATTTTGCGCGCTCTCGCTGCTGGTTCCGTGGGGTTCCTACCATTTCGCCCGAAGGGCGTTCGGGGAGGAGCCGGCCAGGATCGCCCTGGTCCTCGCCTGCCTCTGGCCCTACCTGGTCTTTTACGCCCACAAGCCGTTCACCGAGTTCGTCTCGACCGCCCTGCTTTTCGGGGCCCTCGGCGTCGCATGCAGGCCGAGGCCCGGCGGGGCCGGGGCCGCGCTCCTGTTCGGCCTGCTTGTCGCGCTTGCGGCGGCGGTGCGCGTCCAGTACCTGCCCCTTTCCCTCACCGTCCTTGTGGCCGTCCTGGCATGGGCGGGGCGGAACTGGATTCTGTCGGCCCTTTCAGGCGTTGCCGCGGTGGCGGTCCTCGTGGCGGTCCTCGAGACCTTGACCTGGGGATCGCCGTTCCACTCGTACATTGCGAACTACTCGCTGAACATGGGGCTGGACGGGGTCAGGACCTCCCAGCCGCTGGGCTTCTACCTTCCGCGCCTGCTGTTCGCGACGGCGGGCGGGATCGCGCTGATGCTCTGGGCATTCGCCCGGCAACCAAGAAGGCACCTGCTTGCGATCCTGCTGGTCCTGGCGACGATCGTCCCCCACATGGCGCACGGGCACAAGGAGTTCCGCTTCGTGTTCGTCCTGCTGCCGCTGTGCCTGGTGGTCTGCGGCGACCTGTTCGCGGCCTGGGCCGGACGGTGGCCCAGGCTGTTCTCGCCGCGCAGCGCGTCGGAGGCATCGATTGCGGCGGTCTTCCTTCTCGCGGGCAACGTCGTCGACGACAGGTGGCTGTACCGCGCGAACTCCCTCGAGCGCGGCGACGTCCGCTACCTGATCGGCCAGGGGAACATGTTCGACGCCTACCTGGAGCTCGCGAAAATCGACGACGTCAAGGGCGTGCTCCACATCGACGACCCGTACTTCAACACGCCCGGCTACTACTACCTGCACCACGACGTCCCGCTCTACGACGTCCGGGCCTTCCAGGAGGCGGTGTCCGGCGGGGCGAAACCGCGCGAGCTGTTCACCCACGTCGTCGCCCGCAGCGGAATCGTGGACCTGCCCGACATGATCGCCCTCGGCGGCGAGGGCGAGGAGTACCTCTACGGCTTCGTCAGCGGCGAGGGGGAGGTGCGGCAGTGGAAGTCGAACACGCCCAACATGACCGACCCGGACGCAACGAGGATGCTCAGCGAGATCCTCGGCTACGTCGAGCCGCCGGTGTTCGAGTACGCGGACGACTGAGGCCTGGATTCAGGCCGCCAGCCCGGCTCCGGCCTGCTGCGGGACCCTCATGGAGTCTGAGAGGTACTCCTGGGACTGCATCTCCTTGAGCCTCGACAGCGTCCTCCCGGACTCGCCGCCCTCGCCCTCGAACAGCTCGCCGAGGCCGTGCTCCGCAAGCAGGACGAGCTTCACGCGCAGGTCGTACAGGACGTCGACGAGCCAGGTGAACCTCCTTGTCGACTCCGATGCGCCGGCGGTCCCGAGCCGCGGGACGCCGGAGACGAAGACGGTCGCAAAGCGCTCGCCGAGCTTGAGGTAGTCGGCCTGGCCGTAGTTGCCGCCGCACACCTCGTCGAAGTCCAGCCAGATCGCATCCGAGGTCCGCTGCCGGGCTGGCAGGACCCTGCCGGCGGCGACCTTAACCCGCGGCTTGAGCGTCATGCCGAGCGCCAGGCGGCCGAACAGCGCCTCGAAGCCGCGCTCGTTCTCCTCGGAGACCGGCGAGAGGTACAGGCCGGCGTCGGACAGCGCCCGGAAGCGGTAGTCGGTGTCGCCGTCGAGGCTGACGACGTCGAGGCGCTCCTTGATGAGCGCGATGGCGGGCAGGAACCTGTCGCGGGCGAGCCCGTTCGGGTACAGGCCGTCCGGGCGGTAGTTCGATGTCGCGACGAGCACCGTTCCCGCGTCGAGCAGCACCTCGAGCATCCGCGACAGGATCATCGCGTCGGCGATGTCGCTGACGTGGAACTCGTCGAAGCAGATCAGGTCGAACCGCTCCGACAGCGACGAGGCGACCTGGACGAGCGCGTCGTCGCCGTCGGCCCCGCTTTTTTTCACGTCCTCGTGGTAGTGCCTCATGAAGCCGTGGAAGTGCACGCGCAGCTTGCGCGCAGTCGGCAGGTTCAGGAAGAAGCCGTCAACGAGGTAGCTCTTTCCCCTTCCGATCGATCCGTGGATGTAGACGCCCCGCGGCGCCTCCTTCCTGGCCTTGCCGGGCAGGAGAGACGACAGCAGGCCCTCGCCGGAGTCCCTTTCGCTGTCGGACAGCTCGTTGCTGAGCTTCTGCAGCCGCTCGACCACCCGCTCCTGTGCCGGGTCCGCGGCCAGCGCGCCGCTGTCGACGTTCCCTTGGTACCAGCTCCTGACGGTGTCCTGGCCTACAAGGCAGTGCTCGCCCTCCATGGCGCGGGGGCCTTTGCTGCCTAGGAGTGGATCGCCCTCTTGTCCACGGCAAGCGCGGCCTCCTTGAAGGCCTCCGACAGGGTTGGATGCGCGTGGCAGGTTCGGGCGACGTCCTCGGCCGACCCGCCGAACTCCATCGCCAGGACCCCCTCGGCGATCATGTCGGA
>CAZDYI010000045.1:0-3931 GCA_964509765.1 uncultured Gammaproteobacteria bacterium | reverse complement strand
GACGCGAAGTGGATGGGCCCGGTCTATGAGGCTCTCGGCGTCTCGGTCTCGGTAGTCGCGCAGGGGATGAAGCCCGACGAGCGCAAGGAGTCCTACAGGGCCGACGTCATCTACGGCACCAACAACCAGTTCGGCTTCGACTACCTCAACGACAACATGGTCCACAGCCCGAAGTCGCTGCTGCAGCGCGGGCTCGACTTCGCGATCGTCGACGAGGTCGACTCGATCCTGATCGACGAGGCCCGCACGCCGCTCGCGATCTCCGGGGTCGCCGCCGACCACACCGCCCTCTACCAGGTCTGCGACGCGATCGCTCGGATGTTCACCCCGGGCGCCGAGGACAGCGACGGGATCAGCGGCGACTTCGCCGCCGACGAGAAGACCAGGCAGGTCCACCTTTCCGACGAGGGCTACGAGCGCGCCGAGGAGATATTCTCCAAGCGCGGCATGCTCCACGACGGCGGCCTGTACGAGGCGCACAACCTCAACCTGATGCACCACCTGGTCTCGGCGCTTCGCGCGAGGCACCTGTTCGCCCGCGACCGCGACTACGTCGTCCGCGACGGCAAGGCCGTCATCGTCGACGAGCACACGGGCCGCATGATGCCCGGGCGCAGGTGGGGCGACGGCCTCCACCAGGCGATCGAGGCCAAGGAGGGGATCAAGATCGAGCCCGAGACCCAGACGCTCGCATCGGTCTCGCTGCAGAACTTCTTCAGGATGTACGGCCGCCTCGCCGGGATGACCGGGACCGCGCAGACCGAGGCCGAGGAGTTCTCCCAGATCTACGGCCTCGAGGTCGCGCAGATCCCGACCCACCTCGAGATGGTCCGCGAGGACCACCTCGACCGGGTGTACGCGCGGCGAGCCGCCAAGCTCAGCAGCGTCGTCGCCGACGTGAGCGACTGCGTGTCCCGCTCGCAGCCGGTGCTCGTCGGGACGACCACCATCGAGGCCTCCGAGGAGCTCTCGGGGATGCTCGACAAGGAGGGCATCGAGCACTCGATCCTCAACGCGAAGAACCACGAGGCCGAGGCCGAGATCATCGCCCAGGCGGGCATGCCGGGGCGGGTGACGATCTCGACGAGCATGGCGGGCCGCGGGACCGACATCGTCCTCGGCGGTAACATCGACGCTCGGCGCGCCGGGATCGAGGCCGACGAGGGCCTCGACGCCGCGGCGAAGGAGCGCGAGGCCGGCAAGCTCGAGGCGGAGTGGGAGGAGCGCCACGCCAGGGTCGTCGCGAGCGGCGGCCTGCGCGTGATCGGCACAGAGCGCCACGAGGCGCGGCGGATCGACAACCAGCTGCGCGGGCGGTCCGGGCGCCAGGGCGACCCCGGCTCGAGCGTCTTCTACCTGTCGTTCGAGGACCAGCTGCTGCGGGTGTTCGCCGAGGCGAAGTTCGGCGGCCTCCTCGACAGGCTGATGGCCGACGACGACGAGCCGCTCGAGGTCGGGATGGTGACCCGGGTGATCGAGAAGGCCCAGCGCCGGATGGAGTCCTACAACTTCGACATCCGCAAGCAGCTGCTCGAGTACGACGACATCACAAACGACCAGCGCAAGATCATCTACGGGCAGCGCCGCCACATCCTCGAGGAGGAGGACATCAACGCGGTCGGCGAGGAGTTCGCGTCGGCCGCGGTCGAGGAGATCATCGAGCGGCACATGCCAGCCGACGCCCCCGAGGAGGAGTGGGACGCCAAGGGCGCCGCCGAGGCGCTGCACGCTGCCTTCCGGGTCGAGTGCCCGGTCCACGAGTGGCTCGAGAGGGAGGAGGACCTCAGCCTCGAGATGGTCGGGACCCGGGTCGAGTCGCAGGTCCTCAAGGCGATCTCGGACAACCTCGAGCTCCTCGGCGAGGAGCGCCTCGGCCTGCAGAAGTCTCTGATCCTCGACGTCGTCGACACCAACTGGCGCAGCCACCTCGCGGCGCTCGACCACCTCCGCCAGGGGATCGGGCTGCGCGGCTACGCGCAGAAGAACCCCAAGCAGGAGTACCGCCGCGAGGCGATGAACCTCTTCAACGAGATGCTCGGCAGGATCCGCCTCGACAGCGCCCGGATCCTCCTTGCGGTCCGCCTCAAGGAGGCTACCCCGTCCCCTACTGCAGTCCCGGTCGAGCAGGCGGCGCAGGCGGCGCTGGAGCAGCCTCCCGCCCCGCAGCCGAGGCCGCCTGCGCGTCCCGTCCCGCCGCAGCGCCAGGCCGGCGGGAGGCGGCCGGTGCCGAAGGCGTTCGCCAAGGCCAAGCGCAACGACCCCTGCCCGTGCGGGTCGGGGCGCAAGTTCAAGCACTGCCACGGCAAGCCCTCCTGAGGCAGGGACCCCTGGCGGCCTTGGCAGATAATTTCCGCCTGGGGCAGGATTCCGCATGGTCAAGTTACTGATAGTCCTAGCGGTCATCGGGTCGCTGCTGGTGTTCGGGACCAACCGCGGCCTCCACCGCAGCCACCTGCAGGGCGCGCAGACCGACGCGATCCTCAGCCGGTGGGCCGCAGACAGGAAGGTGGACCTCATCCGCGAGTACGCCACTCTGCCGGCCTACGACCGCGCGCTGATAGAGAAGCGGTGCGGGCCCGTGTACGTCCGATACGAAAAGAACCTTGGCACCACCGACACCTTCAGGGCCGACGACAACCCCGGGTGCCAGGCGCTGATCCGCGGCGGATGGCAGCCGGGCTGGACCATCGACAGCGGGCTTAGGTTCATGGAGTCCGGAATAGAGATCCGGTGAGCGCGCCGCATCCCGCCCCGACCTCCCCGCCTGCGCCGCGGGTCGAGATGGTCATCCTCGACCGACGCCTGAAGAGCGACCCCGACCTTTGGCCGAAGAGGTCTACCTCCGGCTCGGCCGCCTACGACCTGCGGGCATGCATAGCCGAGCCCGTCGAGATCATGCCGGGCGAGGTCGCCGAGATGGGGTTCGGGATCGCGGTGCACATCGCGGACCCGGGGTACTGCGCCCTTGTGGTCCCGCGCTCCGGGCTCGGCACCAGGGACGGTATCGTTCTCGCGAACCTCGTAGGGCTGATCGACTCCGACTACACAGGCGAGATCAAGGCCGGTGTCTGGAACCGCGGCGACAAGCCGTTCACCGTCGAGCCGTACCAGCGGCTGTTCCAGCTCGCCCTTCTGCCGGTCGCCCGTCACGAGCTCGAGGTCGTCGAGAGGTTCAGCGCCGAGTCAGAGCGCGGCTCGGGCGGCTTCGGCTCCACGGGAACCGACTGAACCCGGCCTTTCCGCACGGATACAATTGATTGTGCGGTGCAGCATTGCGCCGCGCCGGCCTGTTTCCCTCCCACTGGCGCAGGCCGGTTGACGAGCGATGAGAAAGGCTGACCTGTTAGTCATCGGCGGCGGCTCCGGCGGGGTGCGCGCTGCCCGGATGGCGGCGGCCAAGGGCGCGAAGGTCGTCCTCGCCGAGCAGTCGCGCCTCGGCGGAACCTGCGTCAACCTCGGCTGCGTGCCGAAGAAGCTCCTGTCGTACGCCGCGCACTACGCGAGCGACTTTGAGGACGCCACGGGCTACGGCTGGGACCTCGGCGGTGCGGAGCCGAAGCTGCACTGGGACAGGCTCCGCGACGCGAAGGACCGCGACATCGAGCGCCTCAACAAGATCTACGAGAGGAACCTCGAGAAGGCAGGCGTCGAGATCGTCAGGGCGCGGGCCCGGCTGACCGGCCCGGAGTCGGCGAAGGTCGGCGACGAGGTGTGCGAGGCCGGAACGATCCTTGTCGCGACAGGCGGGCGGCCGGTAAAGCCCGGCATCGAGGGATACGCCGAGCACGCCGTCGTCTCCGACAACATCTTCTCTCTCGACGCTCTTCCCCGCCGGGCAGCTGTCGCCGGCGCAGGCTACATCGCGGTCGAGTTCGCCTCGATACTCGCCGGGATGGGGGTCGAGGTCACGCTCGTCCACCGCGGGCCGACC
>CAZDYI010000044.1:0-5587 GCA_964509765.1 uncultured Gammaproteobacteria bacterium | reverse complement strand
GCGCTGCCGACCCCGAGGGACCTGCGGACCATGAACGCCTGGCCGTCGATGAAGTTGTAGTAGGTGAAGTTGAGCCCGAGCGAGGCGTCGCGGGTCAGCGTGTGGGTCGCGGTGTGCGAGAGCATGTCCGCGTCGCCCGAGGCAAGGACGTCGAAGCGCTCCTTGGTCGTGATGCTCACGAAGCGCACCTTCGACGCGTCGCCGAAGATCGCCGCGGCGACCGCGCGGCAGGTGTCGGCGTCGAGGCCGCGCATCACGCCGCCGTCGTCGGGGAACGAGAAGCCGGGCACCCGTCCCGACATCGCGCATGCGAGCTCGCCGCGCTCGCGGATGACGTCGAGGGTCCCGGCATGCGCTGCGCCGGGCAGGGCGGAAAGAGCCAGTGCGGCGACGGCCGCGGCGGTCAGCAGTGTTCGGTTCATCGAGAGGTTGCCGGGCAGCCCCCAAGGGGCGGCCTGCGGCTGCGGATTCTAGACGTGGTGCAGGATCTGGCCGAAGAACTTCCGGGTGCGCTCCTCCTTCGGGCTCTCGAAGAACTCGTCGACCCTGCCGGGCTCGCTGCGCTCTACTATGTGGCCCGCGTCCATGAAGCACACGCAGTCCGCGACCTGGCTCGCGAACCCCATCTCGTGCGTGACGACCACCATCGTCATTCCCTCGTTGGCGAGCTCGACCATCACGTCGAGCACCTCGTGGATCATCTCGGGGTCGAGCGCCGAGGTCGGCTCGTCGAACAGCATGATCTTCGGGCTCATGCACAGCGACCGCGCGATCGCGACTCGCTGCTGCTGCCCGCCGGAGAGCTGGCCGGGGAACTTGCTTGCCTGCTCGGGTATCCTGACGCGCTCGAGGTAGTGCATCGCGGTCTCGACCGCCTCGGCCTTGGGCACGCCCTTGACCCAGATCGGCGCGAGCGTGAGGTTGTCGAGGATGCTCAGGTGCGGGAACAGGTTGAAGTGCTGGAAGACCATCCCTACGTCGCGGCGGACCTCGTCGATGCTCTTGAGGTCGGCGGTGAGCTCGGTTCCGTCAACGACGATCGTCCCGGACTGGTGCTCCTCGAGGCGGTTGATGCAGCGGATCAGGGTCGACTTGCCCGAGCCGGACGGGCCGCACAGGACGATCTTCTCCTGCGGCATGACGGTGAGGTCCACGTCCTGGAGCACGTGGTGGCTGTCGTACCACTTGTTGAGCTTTGTAATATTGATGATAGGCTCGGCAGCCGAGGACGTCTGCGCCTGGCCTTCGGCCTTTTCCACAACATTTGTCTCGCCCATCAGTCCCTCACGTGCTTGGATGCCTCAGCGTCAGTATTCTAGCGGAGCCGGGGTGCAGGAATTCTGGCAGGGCAGCATGCCTGATTGTGCAGGAACGTCATCGTTCCAAGCCGGAAAAGGCGTTCTCCGGCAAGCGGAACTTGTATTCTCTGCTCCAAAGGTCTGCGATGTCCCTCGCTTCCTGAAGCGTGATGACGTCTTCTGCGACCAAGCGGATCATCAGGTCCTTTGTGGTAAGCACAGTCTCAACCCCGGCTTCCCTAGCGCGCCTGGCAGCGGGCTTGTCGTCAATGGCAAGGATGATCTTCCTTAGGGAAGCAATGGCGATCGCGGAGCTTTCGCCTGTGCCGATTGACATCGCCAATAGGTCGAAGAGGTCTTGTTCCTCGGGGCCTGCCACAGCGGTCCTCTCCAGGTTTCCCCGGGAAACTGCCTTGACAAGCATCTCCTGCTGTTGACTGTGCTTGACCTCCTCGATCACCTGTAGGGGAACATGGAAGGTAATGGGAAGCTTCCCGAGAAGGTCAAGCCTGTTGATCAGGATGAAGTTCAGCAGGACAGAAGTGTCCAGAACTGCATGCTGGCTGACGAATGCGGGAATGGGTTAGTGCTGCTGGGATGCATTTGCCAATACCATGACTGACATGTAATCGAAGCCGAGAGTCGTGCCGTACTCAAGCAGCCGACCCCTGGAAATCCATTCCTGTATGTATGCCTCAAAGCCGAGGTTGAGGACATGGAAGCAGAACTCTCGGTCGATGCTTTGTTCCTTTGGTGCCTTGCTTCTTCCGACGCCGAGAAGACCGATGAACTCCGTGCCGCTCTGCTCCAGCGAGATCAGGTGGTCCAATTGCTTGCTTGAAACCATGCCCATGTTGGCAATTCTCAGCAGCGCAGAACCGTAGCTCACTCCGAACTGATGCCCAAGCAATGCAACGTCGATGTAGGTCAGCCTGCTGTTGCCTGCTGTTGCCCTGATCCTGGCTGAGCCATTGCCTTCTTCGATGGACTCGAACAGCGAGCCGGACCCGTTCCCCAGCCTGTCAGAGCAGGACTTTGCGAGCGCGTTAGCCACTGCATCCTTGGGCATCAGGAAAGCAGAGGCGAACGACCTCGCGCGCAGCTCAACCAGGTCGCTTGAGGCGCCTGCGCGGGAAACCCTGAGTCCGTCGTTCCTGTCCAGCAGCGCATGTGCGTAGTGCTCTGCCATGACGAAACGCTTTCCGATACCGTCGAGGGCGGAGTTGACGGCGACTGCGAGGCCAAACGCCTCATGCGGGTAGTAAATTCCGGAAACCGAACCGGGCATCTTGAGGTCGGATGCCCAGATTCCTTGCTGGAAAAGCATCCGGTGGACGCTTGGGATCGGACTCATTCCGAGCTTGAGGCGGGCCCTTTCCTCCTGGGCGAATTCCTCCCCCTGTCCGATGGCGTCAACCTTCCTGCGCGGCACGTCCGCTTCGTAGACAGGAGGACGGGACAGGGGGCTGCAGTCCATCAGCTGCAGTATGCCGGCGCCCATGCGGCAGATGTTCAGGAACCGCCCGGCCTGCTCGCGAAGACTGGGCTTGTCGCCCAGCTCCGGAACGAGCCTGAGCAGCACCGCCAGCGGGTCGTCCGACGAGGGCGCGTCCTCGCGCAGGAAGTCCAGGGTGGGGCGCAGGTACAGCTGGGCGAGCTTGGTCAGCTCCACGACCGAGATCGACCGGGTCCCGTGTTCGATGTGGCTGATGGCGGTGCGCGGCACCCCGATCTCGCCTGCGGCCTTCTCCTGGGTGAAGCCGCGGGATTCGCGCGCCTTTCGCAGGCGCTTGCCGAGCTCCTGGCTGTCGTTGATGACGCTGACCCTGGCCTTCATTGTGTGTAATTCGAACAGTCAGTGACTATTTTACCACATCTTTCTGATAATCAGACTGCCGACAGAATGCCGCCCGGTTCAGTCGTGCTCGGGCATCCAGGAAGTCTTCCGTCCTTGGGGTCGCGCTCGACGGCGGCGCCTGAGATCGCGGCCTTTCCGCTGCTCTGTTCCGCTGCGGACGTCAGCATGGCAGGCTACTTCCGGCCTCACTCCCGCTGCAGCTTGCCGCCCGTGCCGGTGTCGAAGCGCCGCTCCAGCCCGCGGCTGTATCGCGAGATGCCGAAGCAGAAGACGAAGTAGACCAGCGCCGCGAAGACGTACCCTTCCGTGTCGTAGCCCTTCCACTCCAGCGAGCGCGAGGCGAACTGCACGGTGTTGAGCAGGTCGAGCAGCCCGATGATCAAAACGAGCGAGGTGTCCTTGAACAGCTGGATGAACGAGTTGACGATCGTCGGGATCGAGATCTTCAGCGCCTGCGGCAGGATGATGAAGATCATGCTCTTCCAGTAGCCGAGGCCCATCGCGTCCGCGGCCTCGTACTGCCCGCGCGGGATCGCCGACAGCCCGCCGCGGATCGCCTCGGCGGTGTACGCGGACTGGAAGATCGTTATCGCGACCATCGCGCGCACTACCTTGTCGAGGTCGGCCTCGAGCGGGAAGAACAGCGGCAGGACGACCGACGCGAAGAACAGCAGCGTGATCAGCGGCATCCCGCGGAACAGCTCTATCCAGAGCACCGCGTAGAACTTTACGATCGGCATCTTCGAGCGGCGCGCGAGCGCGAGAACGATCCCGATCGGGAGAGCGGCGAAGATCCCGACGCTCGCGAGCACCAGGGTGAGCGTCAGGCCGCCCCAGTCGGCGGTCTTGGCCTCGGGCAGCCCGAGCCACGAGCCGTTGAGCAGCGCGAAGGCGACGAGCGGGTAGGCGAAGATCGACCCCAGGGCGATCTTCGCCCGGGTCGCCGTCGGCAGCCACGGTACCGCGGCCACCGCGATCGTTCCGGCGGCGATGAAGAACGCGAGCACCGGCCGCCAGATCTGGTCGGGGTTCTGCGTGAACCACAGGCCGAACAGAAACTGCGGCATCCGCACCTTGATGAACGTCCAGCATGCGCCGGGGCCGTCGACCTGCAGTCCGTCCCGGTCGACCTTGCAGCCGTCGACGGTCCTGCCCGACACCGTTGCGTCGATCAGCGCCCACTGCGCGAGCGGCGGGACGGCGATATACAGGATGTACGCCGCGATGACCGTCAGCAGCGTGTTGGTCGGGTTGCTGAACAGGTTGCGGTGAGCCCAGCGCACCGCGGGGTTGGCGAGGATGCCTCCGGGTCCGGGCGCGCTCATCGTTCCTTGATCTGCACGGTCTTGTTGTACAGGTTGATCACGAGCGAGGTGAGCCCGTTGAGGCACTCGTAGACGATGACCGTCATGCCGATGATGATCAGCGCCTGGCCGGTCTGGTTGAGCGCGATCCCGGCCCAGATGCTCACGATGTCCGGGTAGCCGACCGCGACCGCGAGCGAAGAGTTCTTCGTGAGGTTGAGGAACTGGCTGATCGTCGGCGGGATGATCACCCGCAGGGCCTGAGGCATGATCACGAGCCGCATGCGCAGGATCCGGTTGATCCCGAGCGCCATGCCGGCCTCGCTCTGCCCGACGCTCACAGACAGTATCCCGGCGCGGACGTTCTCGGCGATGTAGGTCGAGGTGTAGACAGTGAGCCCGAACCACAGCACGAGCAGCTCCTTGGGCGGGCGCATCCCGCCGCGGTAGTTGAGGCCCTTGAGCTCGGGATGCTCGAACCGCAGCTCGTCGCCGACGACGAGGACGAACAGCGCGAGCAGCAGCAGCGCGTATCCGATAGAAAACCAGACGATCGGAAACGGCCTGCCGGTCTCGTCCTGGCGCCTCTTGGCCCAGCGGCGCACGGCCCAGATCCCGCCGAAAAGCAGGGCGAGGGTAGCTGCGATCTCGATCTCGCCGACCCCCGTGATCACCGGCGCGGGCAGGTAGACGCCGGCGCTGTTGAAGACCATCCCGCCGACTATGATGCTCTCGCGCACCGGCGGCAGGGCGTTGAACATGATCGGGAAGATCGCGAACCCCCAGAACAGCAGCTGAAGCAGCAGCGGCGTGTTGCGGAAGACCTCGACGAAGCCCAGCGAGATCTTGCGCAGCAGCCAGTTCGGCGAGATCATCGACACCCCGAGGACGGCGCCGAGTACCGTTGCGGTGGGTATCCCGAGCAGGGCGACGATTACGGTGTTCTGGATGCCGATCACGAAGACGTCCCAGTAGATCGACTCGCCGAGGACGAAGTCCCAGAACGGGTTGAAGTTCAGCGGTATGGAAAACGGCGCGACCTCGGTGAGGAACTGGAACCCGATCTTGATCCCGCGGTCGCGCATGTTCGCGACCGTGTTCCCGTAGACGACCGCGAGCCCCCAGAC
>CAZDYI010000043.1:0-8876 GCA_964509765.1 uncultured Gammaproteobacteria bacterium | reverse complement strand
ACGAGGAGCCCGGCGTCGCGATCGCGGAAATCGACCCCGGGCTGGTCGAGTCCTGCAGGTCGCGCCTGCCGGCGCTTGACAACCGCGTCCTGTGAGCGGCCGGCCGCGCGGGGATATACTGACCGCATGAGCGCGCCGTCTCTCAAGACCGAGGACGTGAGGGCCGAGGCCGAGTCCTCCCTGCTCTACGGCGCCGGCATCGGCGCCGAGGACCTCCGCCGCGCAGCCGGCGAGGCTGCGGGAAAGGACGCGGACTTCGCAGACCTCTACCTCGAGCGGACCTCCTACGAGACCCTCGACCTAGACGAGGGCCGGGTCGCGCGCGGCTCGCACTCCGGCAGCGTCGGGATGTCGCTGCGCGCGGCATGCGGCGAGGCGTCCGCGTTCGCGAGCGCCGACATGATCGGCGGGGAGAACCTCAAGAGCCTGGTCTCGGTGGTCCGCGACGGCAAGCGCCACCTCGGCAGCGGCCGAGCGAGGCTGAGCCTGGACGGAGTGTCGCCCGAGGCAGAGCCGCGCTACGGCCCCGACAGCCCGCTTGCCCTGTCCGACGACAGGCGCAAGGGTATTTTGCGCGACATCGACTCGCGGGCCCGCGGCTCGGACGACCGGGTGTTCAACGTGATGGCCTCGCTGTCGCTCGCGCACAAGACCGTCTCGGTCACGCGCAGCGACGGCGTCTCGTTCTCGGACATCAGGCCGATGTACGGCCTGCACGTCTCGGTGATCGTCCGCGACGGAGACAAGACCGAGGTCGGCGGCTCAGGCATCGGCGGCCGGTCGGACCCGTCGGGAATCAGCGCCTCGGACGTCGAGGGCCTCGTAGACGAGGCGGTGCGGATCGCGTTCATGAAGCTGACCGCGGCCCCCTGCCCCGCCGGGATGATGCCGGTGGTGCTCGGAAACGGCTGGGCCGGGATCCTGCTCCACGAGGCGGTCGGCCACGGCCTCGAGGGCGACTTCAACCGCAAGGGCCAGTCCGCGTTCTCCGGCCGGGTCGGCGAGCGCGTCGCGCCGAAGGGCGTGACGGTTGTCGACGACGGCACTCCGTTCGGCAGGCGCGGCTCGCTCACCTGCGACGACGAGGGCGTGCCGGGCGCGTGCAACACGCTCATCGAGGACGGCATACTCAAGGGCTACATGCAGGACCGGGTCAACGCCGCGCTGATGGGCGTCGCGCCCACGGGCAACGGCCGGCGCGAGTCCTTCCACCACGAGCCGATGCCGCGCATGACGAACACCTACATGCTAAACGGCAAGCACGAGCCCGCCGAGATCATCTCCTCGATCAAGAAGGGTCTGTACTGCAAGAGCTTCGACGGCGGCTCGGTGGACATCACCAACGGCAACTTCAACTTCGACGTCAAGGAGGCCTACCTGATCGAGGACGGCAAGGTCGGCCGCCACGTCAAGGGCGCGACGGTTATCGGCAACGGTCCGGAGTCGATGGCGAAGATGTCGATGGTCGGCAACGACCTCGAGCTCGACCCGGGCATCGGGACCTGCGGCAAGAACGGACAGTGGGTGCCGGTCGGGGTCGGCCAGCCGCACTGCAAGGTCGACGAGATGCTCGTCGGCGGGACGGAGGTGTAGGCCCGGGGCCTTTCCTCCGAAGCCAACCCGTCCCCGAAGGCATTCCGGAAACGGCGCGCCGGGACCGTTGCGCAGGAAAAAAAGTAGACAAAGTTGCGGCGCATCTTCGCATCGCTTGCATGCAGGCGCAGGCATGCGTTACACTTTTCCGCAGTTCCGGGGAGCGAAGCTATGATCCGGGACTTTGGCCTCGAAAAGAGTAGCTCAATTGGGGGCGGATGAAGGCCGGGGAGCATGACGCAATGATCCGGTCTTCGGAGACAGAGTGCTGTCTGGCGGGAAGGACGGTGGTTACGGGTTCGAGTCCCGTCTCTGAGGCCCGGGGCCCCGCCGCCAGGGGCCCTTGTTTTTGAGTGTAGGATCGTGCAAGCATCGCACGGCAAGTTTGGAATCCTTGTCAGTTTTCGCATCCGATCGACCCGATGGAAGGAGAGCAAGAGATAACAGCTTGTATTCGAGAACGGCGAAAACGACATTAGAAATCCAAATTGGACCCGTTCCAAGATGAATAGTTGATTATTGCAGATTCTTCAATAAGTTACGAGAAAATATTCCACAGATCGCAATCATTAGGATCTGTTGAATATATCGTCAATTCAGTTCGGATTTGCAACGAGTTACGTATGATCCCAAATTATCGCTCATCTGAATTCCAAAGGTTGCATGGTTTCCTGCATGACTGCACAACTAAACAGTCCTCTGGTAACTCATTCAGCACTAGGTACTCATAGCCGCCGAAGCAGTCCTGAACTGCCATTCAGGGCGTCGCCACGAACGCGGCTCTAGCAGTTCCACGGAGTGTCGACCGAATACTTTCCTGCCCTGCCTCGAGGAACTAGAGGTTCGGCACAATTCAAAGGGCAAGGACTTCATGAAGCTGGTGATCTCCAGCCTCGTGAGAAAATCGTCTATGGACCGCCGATAGGCAATCACCAAGTAAAATTCAAGAAGCGATTGCATAGCCTTTTTAACCCAATCAAAATCCGTGGTGTAACGACGGTTTCATTTCCTAGGGCACAACCTGGATTGGACGTACAGGAAACTGGCAGTGACGATATGTCCATTGCGGTCAGTAAAGCAATCACACTATTTTTCATCCTTTCGATTTTTTTTTCCCTGCCTAGTTTGTTTTGACTCCTCCGAAAAATTATCACACCAATAATTCCAGCAATCGCAATTCCATGAAACACTGCAAGCAAATAAATCCGCAAGTAATCTCCCTCTGAAACAACGAGCCCAATATGTGCGTAGTTGCTGACGATAACGGGCAATGTCGCAAGCGTGAGCAGGAAGTTCGAAATTCCTCCTACCGCGCCGTAGGCGATAAATGCATGACCGTCGTTCGACAGGGATTGCTTGCGCAAACTCAGGTACACCTTGCAGATTGCAACTCCTATACCAGAGCCAATCCAGTTATCTGGAGCAAGCAAGCCTCCAACAAATAGTCCAAGAGTATATTCGAGCAATTCCATATTCATCCAATGCCTCCCTCACTCAAACAACACCAGGTAACCGTAGCCTACGATGAAGGCCGGCACCGCGGTGTAGAGCGTCGCGACGATCGCGGCCTTGGGCGCCGCGGCTATCGCCGGGAACAGCGCGTCGCCGTCGTTGGAGATCGCGTTCGCAAGGAGCGCCGACAGCGGGATCGCCCCGTTGAGGTAAAGCGTCGTCACCACGATCTGCGGCCCGCAGCCGGGGATGAAGCCGACGAGAAGCGCGATGAACGGCAGCGCCAGGCCCCAGGTCTGGAACAGGCCCTTGAGGTCGAAGCCGAGCACGGACTCGAGCAGCGCGTAGGCGATGTAGCCGACAAGCACCCAGAAGGTCACGAAGTTGGTCGTGTCGCAGACCCGGCGGTCGAAGGTGCGCGCGCTCGAGGTGAACAGCCGGAAGTCCGAGACCGGGTTGACCATCCACATCGCGACCGACAGCAATGCGGCGAGGAGCGCGAGCGTGGTGACGAGGTCGAGGCCGACGAGGTCCCGGACCATCGCGGCCGGGTCCATCTGGAAGGCGAGCATGACCCCCGCCACGGCGCCGGGGATGAAGAACGCCATCCACACCTTGTAGAACGGCGACAGGAGCTCGTTCTCTGCGACCATCTCCTCCTCGCCGTCACAGTAGTCGCACTCGACCCTCATGTACCTGTCGTCGTGCAGCCAGTTGACGACCGTGCCCGAGACGATGCCGGTGACGTAGCAGGTCAGGAACACCCACATCGCGATGACCGGCTCCTTGGCAAGCAGCAGGAACGCGGCGTCGCCCATCGTCGCGGTGAGCACGGCGACCACGCCGCCGAAGCTCATCGAGCCGCGCACGTACTGCGTGGTGACCATGATCGCCCCGCCGCATCCTGGCAGCGCGCCGAGGGTCGCCGCCATCAGCACCTGCGAGCGCGGATACCTGCGGACGATCTCCTCAATGTTGGTCTTGCCGACGGCCTCGACGAGGAACAGGACGGCAAGGGTGCCGGCTACGAACACGCTCACCTGAAGGTAGGCGTCGACGAGCGAGGTGACCGCGACCTCCCTGGTTGTCGGGGTGAGGGCGAACAGCGACAGCAGGGCGAGCACCGCAAGCGGCTTGCCCACCGTGATGTTTTGCGCAATCTGGCTTGCGCCGCGCCGCAGGACGACCGTGTTCACTCGTTAATCAGTTGTATTTGACGCAAATTATACGGGTTTTGCCGCAAAACCCGCTGATTCGGGCCTTTTTGCGACAGCGGAATCCGCCTATTCCTGGCAGCGAAGCTCCTCGACGAGCGCCGGGATGTCGTCGGCGCGCATCAGCGCCTCGCCGACGAGGACCGCGTCCGCGCCGGCGGCCTTCATCCGCGCGGCGTCCTCGCCGGTCCTGATCGCGCTCTCGGCGACGACGACCCTGCCCTCGCCCTTGAGCCTCGGGACCAGCCGCTCGGAGACGGCGAGGTCGGTCTCGAAGGTCGAAAGGTCGCGGTTGTTGACCCCGACGAGGCCGGTGCCGAGCTCAAGCGCTGCCTCGACCTCGTCCTCGGAGTGGACCTCGACGAGGACGTCCATGCCGAGCTCCCTGGCCACTGCGGCGAGCTCGGCGAGCAGCTTGCGGTCCTCGATGGCGGCGACGATCAGCAGGATGCAGTCCGAGCCGATCGCCCGCGACTCGTGGACCTGCCAGGTGTCGACCATGAAGTCCTTGCGCAGCACCGGGATGGAGCAGCTCCCCCGGGCCGTCTCGACGTCGTCGTTGCTGCCGGCGAAGCGCTCCTCGTCGGTGAGGACAGAGACGCAGGTCGCCCCGCCGGCCTCGTAGTCCGCGACCCTGCTGCCGAGGTCCATCTTGAGGTCCGAGGCGATCTGGCCCGCGCTCGGGCTCTTGCGCTTGACCTCGGCGATCACGCCGAGGGCGCCCTCCGAGGACTCCAGCCGCAGCGCTTCCCTGAACCCCCTGCAGGGCTTCAGGGAGCCGAGGGACTGCCTGAACCGCTCCTCGGGGATCAGGGACCTGCCGGCCTCGGCCTTCTTCCTCTTCTCGCGGACGATCTCCGCGAGGATGCCCTCGGTCATTGCGGGCAGGCCCGCAGGTACTCGTCGACCTTGGCGCGGGCGCGGCCGTCGGCTATCGCCCCGAGGGCGGCCTCCACGCCTGCGGCAAGTCCGTCCGCCCGGCCCGCCGCGAGCAGCGCGGCGCCGGCGTTGAGCGCGGCCGCGTCGCGCGTGGCCGGGTTCGTCCCGTCGATCGCGGAGTTGAACGCCTCGACCGCCCCGTCGATGCCCGACACGGTGATCTCCTCGTGGGGGTGGCTGTCGAGTCCCGCGTCCGCGGGAGCGGCCTCGTGCTCGGAGACGTGCCCGTCGGCGAGCATGACGTAGCGCGACGGCCCCGAGATCGAGAACTCGTCCATCCCTTCGGAGTTGACCACGACCGCCCTTTTCACCCCGAGCGCGGCGAGCGCCTCGGCGTAGCGCACGAGCCAGTCCGCGTCGTAGATCCCGGCGAGCCGGCAGCCGGCGTGCGCGGGGTTGACGAGCGGGCCGAGCAGGTTGAACATCGTCCTTGTGCCGAGCTCGCGGCGGACCGGCGCGACGAGCTTGAGCGCCGGGTGGTGCGCCGGGGCGAACATGAAGCAGATGCCGGTCTCGGCGAGGCACCCGGCGAGCCGCTTGGGCGACTGGTCGAGGCCGACCCCGAGCGCGGCGAGCAGGTCGGAGCTCCCGCAGGAGCCCGACATCGCCCGGTTGCCGTGCTTGGCGACCCGCGCCCCGCAGGCCGCGGCGACGAAGGACGCCGCGGTCGAGACGTTGAAGGTCCCCTTGGCGTCGCCGCCGGTCCCGGCGGTGTCGAGGACCTCCTCCGGGCGCTCGACCTCCACGGGCACGCAAAGGCCCATCAGGCAGCTAGCGGCGGCGGCGAGCTCGCCGACGGTCACGCCCTTCTGGCGCATGGCGACGAGGAACGCCGAGGTGCGCACCTCGCCCCACTCGCCCGACAGGATCGCCGACAGGGCCGCGTCCATCTCGCCCTCGCTGAGGTCGCGGCCGTCCATCAGCCGGTGCAGGGTCTCGGTGAAGTCAGCCATCTCGCCTTCCGCAGGGGGCTGATTCTCTCAACTTCCGGCATTCCCGCCCGCATTCATCAGGGATAATTAGCCCCATGCCCGACATCGCCGTGGAGATCCGCAACCTCCACTTCAGCTACCCGAGCCGCAACGTCCAGGTCCTCCACGGCCTCGACATCGAGGTCGAGCGCGGCTCGATCGTCGCCCTGATGGGCGGCTCCGGCAGCGGCAAGACCACCATCATCCGCCTGATCACCGGCCAGTACAAGGCCAAGCCCGGCTCGTCAATCGTCGTCGACGGCGAGGACGTGGCGAAGATGGACATCAAGGAGCTCTACCGGATGCGGCGCAAGATGGGCATGCTCTTCCAGTACTCGGGGCTGTTCACCGACATCTCGGTCGGCGACAACGTCGCCTTCCCGCTGCTCGAGCACACCAAGCTGTCGATGCCGGTGATCCGCGACCTGGTGCTCATGAAGCTCCACTCGGTCGGGCTGCGGCCGGCCGTCGACCGCTACCCGTCCGAGCTCTCCGGCGGCCAGCAGCGCCGCGTGGCGCTCGCGCGGGCGATCGCGCTCGACCCGCAGATCCTGCTCTACGACGAGCCCTTCGCCGGCCTCGACCCGGTCTCCAAGACGGTGATCGCCAAGCTGATCATGGAGCTCAACCACGCCCTCGGCGCGACGTCGATCATCATCACCCACGACGTCCCCGAGACCTTCGACATCTCCGACAAGATCTACCTGCTCTGGCACGGCAAGGTCATCACGAGCGGGACGCCCGACGAGATGCGGCGCTCGGACGAGCCGCTGGTCGACCAGTTCATCAACGGCAAGGCCGACGGCCCGCTGCCGTTCCACATCCCGGGGCCGGACCTCGGCAAGGACCTGCGCCTGGACACCGCCGCATGAGCGAAGAGGCGGTACAGCTCGTAGGCAAGTCGCGGCGGCGCAAGGGGCTCGCCGCCAAGATCCGCCGCCTCGGCTGGCCGCTCGTCGAGACCGTCCACGACCTCGGGACATTCGGCCGCTTCAGCGTCTACGTGTTCAAGCGCGTCCCGGCGTCGCTGGCCCGCTTCGGGCTGATCTGGCGGCAGATCTACAACCTCGGGACCCTGTCGATGCCGATCATCGTGGTCTCGGGGCTGTTCATCGGCCTGGTCCTGGGCCTGCAGTTCTACACGATCCTCGAGCGCTACGGCCAGACCCAGATCGTCGGCGCCGCGGCCGCGATAACCCTGTTCCGCGAGCTCGGGCCCGTGCTCGCGGGCCTCCTGTACATCGGCTGCTCGTGCACCGCGATCACCGCCTCGATCGGGCTCAAGAAGTCCTCCGAGCAGATCGCCTCGATGGAGGTCATGGCGGTCGACCCCCTCGAGCGCGAGATCGCGCCGAGGTTCGTCGCCGGCGTGATCAGCCTGCCGCTCCTTACCATCGTGCTTTTGGCGGTGGCGATAGTCGGCACCTACTTCATGGCGGTGGTCCAGATCGGCCTCTACGAGGGCTTCTTCTGGGGGAACATGCAGCGCTACACGAAGTTCTTCGGCGACTTCACCGAGGGGATGGCCAAGAGCTTCGTCTTCGCGGTCGCGGTCAACCTGATCGCGCTCTACCACGGCTACCGGGCCATGCCGACCGCCGAGGGGGTTGCGCGGGCGACCACCGCCGCTGTGGTCTACGCCTCGCTGACGCTGCTCGGCCTGGACTTCATCATCACCGCTTTTCTGCTCAATGACGGATAATCTGCTGTTGGGCAACGCCTGACGACCCTGGGAAATGGAACGGGACCACATCGACTTCGGCGCGGGGATCTTCATCATCATCGCGATCATCGGCCTGGTGTTCATCGCCATGCGGGCCGCGAACCTCGACAACATCTCGACGTCCGAGACCTACGAGATCTCGGTGTCCTTCGAGAACATCGGGGCGCTGAACGCGAACTCGCCTGTCAAGAGCTCCGGGATCGTCGTCGGCACGGTCGAGAGCCTCAGCCTCGAGCAGGAGTTCTACGAGGCGATCGCCAGGCTGCAGATCGACTCCCGGTACCAGTTCCCCGACGACTCGGTGTTCTCGGTGGTCTCGACCAACCTGCTCGGCGACCAGTACGTCAACATCGAGGCCGGCGGCTCCGAGACCATGCTCGCGCCCGGGGACATCACCAGCGGCAACTCGGCGATCATCCTCGAGGACCTAATCAGCAAGTTTCTCTTCGACCAGGCGGCAGAATGACCAAGCGACTGCTCATGACCTGCGCGGCCCTGGCCTTGGCGGCCGGGGCGGCCCTCGGCGCGACCGGCTACCAGGACAAGGAGGCGCAGATCCAGCAGGCGCTGGGCACCGCGCTCGAGCGCCTGATCCAGAACCGCGACGCCGGCACCCTCAACGACGACAGCGCGCTGGTGATCATCCAGGAGGTGATCTCGCCGCAGTTCGACTACGAGTTCCTTACCCGCTTCGTGGTCGGCAAGCACTGGCGCAAGGCATCCGACGCCGAGAAGGGCGAGCTGATCGACCAGTTCCGGGCGCTGGTCGAGCGCACCTACTCCAAGTCGCTCGCCAAGTTCAACGACCAGGAGGTCGAGTTCATGGCGCCAGAGGAGCTAAAGGACGGCTCGGTGAACGTCGGCATCAACGTCCTCAACAAGGGCAAGAACGTCCGCATCGAGTACCTGCTCAAGGAGACCGACGGCGAGTGGGTGGTCACCGACGTCAAGATCGAGAACGTCAGCCTGCTCGGCAACTTCCGC
>CAZDYI010000042.1:0-6729 GCA_964509765.1 uncultured Gammaproteobacteria bacterium | reverse complement strand
CCCGCCTGCCGTGTAGTCCTCGCGGATCACGTCGAAGCCTGTCCCGCTTCCCAGTCGGTAATCGTCGTCGCCGACGCCGCCGTACAGCCTGTCGTTTCCGCCGCCGTCCGCGTCGAATACGTCAGCAGTGTCGTCGCGGCCGTACAGATAGTCGTTGCCCGTGCCGCCGCGGATCGCCACCGCGTAGAACTCCGCCGAACCCCACACCGTGCCGTCGGAAAACTCAACGGTTTCTACCTGCGCAACGCCCTTCGCGAAATAGTTGTGCACCTGAAGGCTGTCGGTCACTGAACGGACGCCCTGGCCGTCCGCAACACCCAGCAACTCAACCCAGAGGTGCTCGTTGTCACGGCGCAACACCACGTCACCCACTCCATGCCCTGACTCGATGGCTATCGCGTCGCCCGCATCGCCCGTTCCCGCACGCACGCTTCCCCCTGCCGTGTAGTCCTCGCGGATCACGTCGAAGCCGGTGCCGCTTCCCAGACGATACTCATCGTCGCCGGACCCGCCGTGCAGCCGGTCGTTTCCCCCTGCGTCAGAATCGAACACGTCGCTGACCGTGTCGCTGCCGTACAGGTAATCCCCCGAAGCAGTCCCGCGAATCAACGTTCCGGCAGTGTGTGTCGGACCTGAATGGGGCAGCGCGGCTATCGCGGCCGCATCCCACAGGACCGTCCCGTCGTCCAGGACGACCTTCTCCACGCCTGCCCAACTGTGACGGTACTGATCGCGGACCGTCAGCGTGTCGGACACATCGCCGTCGTCGTCAAGCAACTCGACCACCAGGTCCCACATCATCCGGCTCAGCCGGACGTCAGACGACGTGATCCCCGCTCCCATCCTCACCGTGTCCCCGCCGTCACCGGCCACGCGGTTGCCGTGGCCCTCCTCGACGAAGTCCGTTCCGCTTCCTGCGTCGAGGACATACACGTCGTCTCCAGAGCGGCCGCGGAAGGTGTCCGTTCCTCCGTCCGAGCCGAACGTGTCCGCGACCCCGCCGCCAATGCCCTCGATCACTCCTCCTGCGGAGCCGTTGAGCAGCGCGAGACCAGCCTGCGCCGTCTCCAAGTCCAGCAACAACGTGCCGTCACTGGACTCCAGACGCTCGACCCGAGCCGACCCGTGAAGGAACTGTCCCTTGACCGTAAGGCTGTCAGAGACCGCGCCGTTTGTTCCCACCAAGCCGACCACAAGGTCGGCACCTGAACGGGTGAGCTTCACGTCTGTCAGCCCCAAGCCCGACTTGAGCCTGATCGCGTCACCAGCCGATCCGCCACCTTGGTTCAGGTGATGCTCGTCTACTGTGGTTTCCCCTGTCCCGCGGCCCAGCAGGTACGTGTCAGAGCCGGCGCCGCCCTGCTGCACGACTGCAGCGCTTGCTGAGAGTGAGTCATCGAAACTGTCCGAGCCCGATGTACCCACGCCACCGGACAGGGACACCTCCGCGAAGTCTTCCGCTCCGTATACCGTACCGTCGGACAGCTCCACTCGCTCAATCCTCGCATCTTCGTTGGAATAATGACCCAGCACCCGAAGACTGTCGGTCACGGAGCCGTCCGAACCCTTGATCCCGATGACCAAATCGTGACCTTCACGGCTCAGCAATACGTTTGCGCGCGCAACACCCGGAGCGACCATGACGACGTCCGTCGCCTCCCTGCCGCCGTTACGGCCCTGGCGGTCCTCGTCTATAACATCATGGCCCGTGCCCGGCCCCAGCTGGTAAATGTCCGATCCGCCAAGACCAGCAAGCACATCCGCCCCGCCGTCAGCGCTCCTAAACGTGCCCGAACCTTCGTCGCCAAGATACAAATCGTCAACCTGTGCGAGACCGTCAGAAACCATCCCGGTCAGAAAACTCCCGTGATATCGATATTCATATGCCCATTCGGACGATTCCGCCTCCAAAGCAGTCTGAACCTCAGAAGACAATGGATTCAGCGCAGCAAGCGTACGCAGGAACTCACCTATGCGGGAAGACGCTCCCTCTACAGCAGACACACCGCTGAAGTCCAGGCCAAGTGAGTCTGGATCAGCATCGCTAACATCAGTTCCCTCAGACACTGCCTCACCATCCAAGGTAATCGCGATTGCGTCAAACATATCCGACATGCTAGTCTGACTCAGTATCTCGGCACGCACGCGCTCCACCAGAACGTTGTAGCTCAGGTTGATGTTCTGGGCTGTTACTGCAGCCGGATGACGATATCCCTCGCCCTTACGCCACTGTTCGCCCTGAAATGCCTCCACAACCGCCAGCTTCTGTGGCGTGGAGTAGGCAAAATCCCCGCCATGCCAGTAATCCGAGGCAACTGCCCCCTCTGCCCCAGCCCAGCGTAGCAGAACCTTCTCTGCTAGCTCGTCACGAGAAGATGAATCTGTTGCGTCTGTCAAGGCCTGGACAAGCTGTTCCAGCGTCCGGGTTTCGCTTCGCGCGTCACCGTAATACGTCGGCGCCAGACGGCTCGCCCCGTCCAAGGCCATCGCATCGCGAAGGTCATACACACGGCCGGACCCTACGATGTCCGGCAACGTGCTGATAGTCGCGCTGTGCACCGGAATGGACGTTCCGAGATACACTGATTTCTGCTTGTCCGTCTGCAGCCATACGTCTGTCATCGTCCCGGTGGCGCCGCCGGTCTTTGTGTATCTCCCCACAAGACGGTGCTCGTTGCCCCCGGTGTCAACATGGTCGGACGCCGCGCCCACCGTTCCCAGCGAGACGACATTATGCGACGAGAGCGTCTCCAACACCATCGACTCCTTGGTGCCGTCGCCGTCGCTGTCCGTCCAAACCATCAGGCGCAAAGACCCCCAGTCGCTGTCGGAGGCGCTGACCACACCGTCGCCGTTCGTGTCCAGCTCCGCCAAAGCCGCAAAGCCGTCCGAAGCCATGCCGCCGCCTGACAGCACGGTGCTGTCGCCGAACAGCTCCGTTCCGTCCCTTATTTGCCCGTCGCCGTCGCGGTCCCACACCAGCATCCCGTCGTCTAGGCCGACCCAACTCCCCGACTCCATGAAGCCGTCTCCGCCGTGGTCGAAATAAGCAGACACATCTGCCTCGACCCCATCTCCGTCAAGGTCCAGTATCAGCGGGGATGCAGGCTGGTCTCCTATGGGAGGCCACGGAAAATCCGGCCAATCCCAAGGCAATATCGGATCAGGAAACAAGTCATCCCAGAAACTCGAATCCTCCGAATCGTCCGAATCACATTGTTGCGCATCGTCATTGACGCACGGGTCTATATGCCGCTTAATGCAGTTGTTTGCATTGTTGTCATGCCGACTAACCGAACCTTGGCTTCCGTCGCCATCACAGTAGCCCATTGTCGCTCCAGCAGTGGTCTGCTGGTTCTGGCTTGAATCAGATTCGCCACTGGTCGTCTCTCCCATCTAGTACTCCTGCACCGAGTGTCAGTTCAATTATACATGGGGATAGCAATAAATTCCGTATAGAGATAACACCCAAAATGACCGTTAGAAATCAAGACATGCCGTTTTCGCGAAACTGGCCTGTCGTTTTCAGCCAGCAGCATTTCAGAAACTCCCGAAACATAAAACCGGGGCGAAAAACAGTGTTACGGGGCTGTTTTCCTGGCTAGGCGATGTCCGCATGAGGCGCTCGGATCCCCGTTTCCGGTTGAGGGAAAGGGCAGAGGTCTGCTTGTCCATTTCGGTCCCGGCGGTTTATGGCGCGAGAGCCTTGATGAGCATCCTCTCCAATCGCACGAGCTTGTGGTACATCCTTTCGTTCCCCATGCTCAGGCACTTCCGCCCGCCGGTCCAGACCAATCGGTAGCAGACTGAGTAGACCGTCGGCCTGAAGATCTTGAAGCGCGGCCGGAAGCCCGGGAACATGATGCGGCGCATCAGCAGGAACAGGTTGTAGGCGATGGCGTTGATAGCCGCCCAGTCCCGGTTGGGCATCAGCTTGGCCGACGGCAACTTGTCCCTGGCAAGGTCCGAGCTGTACTCCTTGAGCCGGTTCTCGCACCGGTCGCCGCGCATGTTGTAGAGCTTGCGCAACTCCTTCGGACAGCGCACGTCGAGGCTGGTCGAGATGCCGATCACCTTCGGCTCGAACAGTTCCTCCTGCACTCTGGGGCCGACCTTGCGGTACAGGTGCAGCCAGTGGGACTCCCTGCAGCCTTCCATCCAGTGCGGGACGACCACCGCCTCGTGCCGGCTGCCCTTGAGGTCCTCGTCGATCAGTTACCATGCCTTCTCGTCCATGCCGTCAAGCACACCGTCCTTGCCCCGGCGGAAGTTGTGGCGGATCACAAATCCCACTCCGTTGTCCTGGCACCAGTTGATGATCTCCTTGTTGCTGTACGCTGCGTCCGCGCGCACTGCGCTGATCCAGACGCCGGTGAGCCACAGTCAGCACGTCGCTGCGGCCGGTCCCCGGAACGCTGTTGCCCGGATCCAGGCGGCCCGCCAGCCACGTCCCCCTCGCGGAGTCGAACACCAGAGTGTCTGCGTCATGCCGAGCTCGCCCTTGCGCGTCATCTCTGGGTACCCCTTCCCGCACGAGAACTCCTGCTCGTCGATGTCCACCATCCGGCCCGGGCGCTTGCCAGGACCCGGCAGCGAAACGTCGCACATGCAACGCTCCGCCACCACGTCCATCAGCCTCTCCACCTGCGGATACCTGTCCGACACACGCAACAACAACCTCTCCAGAGCCTGCCTGCTCGTCGGGTCCGAAGCCAGGAAGTCGTCCTCCAGCAACGACACGTCCCAAACCCGCTCGACCCCTATGTGCAACATGTGGATCACTGTCCTGAGCAGCTCCGCGTTGCTGTGGCCGCGGTTGCTCGACGGTCCGCCCAGCAAGCGGTTGGCCTCCTCCATCAAGCCCAGATGCTCGATCACAATATGCAGCAGATGATCGCCGCCGTGAGCCGAATGTTCGCCCTTGCCCAGGACCAGCTCGAGGGGAGTATGGTAAACTGACACTGCGATTGCCCCTTCACCCATTGGGTGCTGGTTAGTTCAGCGAGCAAATGTAACACGGGCCTTGCCGTTACTGGCTTGGTCCGTGTTTATTAGTCCGGACCTGGGTTTCTATTGGTCATTTTGGGGTGATGCACTCCGTCCTATATCTCTATACAACAGAGAACTCTTACTATATCCTTGCCCAATTTGGCAGGTGAAGTTCTTGGGAGCGAAATTCGATCATCCCAAATCGATATTCCAACAATCATGGGCGATACCATAGCAACAAACCGAAGCTCCCATGGGGCGTATTCACCAAGTAATATTTCACATACCTCGTCAACTGTGTGGTGATCTCGGCCGCCTAGCTCTGTGGCACCGTAAATTGACAGTAACTCTTGGGTGCCACCGTGCTTCAGGCATCCTGCATAGTCGAATGGCGTCATTCCCACAATGTTGGCGGCATTGACATCAGCTCCAGCGTCTAGCAACATACGCACGGAATTGTCATAGCCCATGAACGCGGCATAATGCAAAGGGGACGCTCCTGACACGTCCTGAACGTTCGGATCCGCACCATGGTCCAACAGCCAGCGAACTAGATTTCGGTCGTTGTAGCGGTCGATCGCAAAATGAAGCGATGTCATGCCGTTGGTCTGTTGCGCATCGATGTCAGCGCCGGCATCCAATAGCAATTTTGCCGCGACGAAATCTGCGCGTGAAATTGCATAATGCAATGGAGAAATGCTTCGTCGATCCTCAATTGCGCTGTGCCTCTGTCCGTATTTCTCATATCCAAATATTTCCTTAATTTTGGAGGCAGAATCAGTTAGATGTCTGGTAATCACCACGTCGTATTCTTCGATACTATCGGAACTGAACTTCTTATCAGGATCCACATTTGCCTCTAACAATAACGATATCCCGACATGGTTCTCTCTGATAATTGCCCAATACAATGGTGGCAACTTATAGTAACCGCCTGCTTTGTGTACATCTGCTCCGGAAATAATCAATACTGCCAGCGAATCATTGAATTCTGGAAGTCGATGTCTAGGTCTTGGAAACGCGCCCGAAACACTTAGAACTGGTTCACCATCATTGATATTTGCACCAGAAGAAAGTAAGATTGTTATCACATCCTTACGGCCGTAACTTGAAGCAATTTTTAGTGGAGGCGTAGCTCCGTGTTCAGCGTCTCCGTTGACATCAGCACCCGCAGATATTAATTCTTTGACAGCAGACTGATGCCCTTGTGACGCTGCATATCCCAATGGTGTGACGTCGAAATATGTTCTGTCAATCTCCGCTCCGGCATCAATCAGCACTGAAACAACTTGATCGTGCCCGTACTCCGCCGCCAGTAACAAAGGAGTGCGTCCGCCATCACCAGGCCAGTCGACTTTCGCACCGTAATCAATCAAATTTTGCGCTACCTCGACATGCCCCAGCCGAGCTGCGTAATGCAACGGAGTGCGTTGCCAGCCGTTGTCGGCGGATGGATCAGCGCCTGCTGCCAACAAGGCATCAACAGCGGAGTAATTTCCTGCTTCCACAGCAACATGCAAGGGGGTTTCACCCTCGCTGTTGCGCAATTCGGGATCTTCTCCTTCTGCGATCAGCCGGGACATTTCCGCTGCATCGCCCTCGCTCGCCGCGCTGTGAAGTGGCAACGAGATCTGTTCATATTGGCTCACAACCCATTTGGAAATGCTGGGAAACGAGTCCAATATCAGCAAGAACGCCGGAAAGATGGCGCAGGATGCCGCCCAGCACACTGCCCTCACT
>CAZDYI010000041.1:0-5816 GCA_964509765.1 uncultured Gammaproteobacteria bacterium | reverse complement strand
CTCAGGCTTTGGCCTTTCGCTCGGAGCCGACGGTCGCACCAACATGTGGGCGCGCGCCGGCTACGTCGACTACGAGGGCGTGTCTCCGCACGAGGGCGAGACCGCCCGGTTCGAGGGCGACCAGCTCGGCTTCATGCTCGGAGTCGGACGCATCGACGGAAGCGGGCGCTCCTTCGGCCTCGCCGTCTCGCGCGCAGGGTCGGAAACCGACCTCACCGGCGCCGGCGACCTGGCGTCCGCCGAGCACGACAGCACTTCCGTCCACCCCTACTTCGGGATGGCGATCGGCCGCGACAGCCGCGCCTGGGTGGTCGGCAGCCTCGGCTGGGGCGAGATCAAGGCGAAGACCGCAGGCGGCGATACAGTCACCGCCGACTCCTCGTCGATGGCGGTCGGCGCCGGGCTCGAGCGCGCCTGGGAGCAGGGGGACCTCGACCTCGCGCTGAGGCTCGAGGGCTCGTTCGGCAACACCGAGCTCGACGGGTCCGAAGGGTTCACAGCCGAGGGAATCGTCAACGAGGACGGCAGCCCGCTGTCGACCGACTACATGAGGGCGCGCGCCGAGATTGAGATCGGCTTCCCGTACGCCCTGCCTGCGGGCGGCAACGTGCACCCGTACATGCTGCTCGGCGCCCGGGTCGACGGCGGCGACCTCGAGGACGTCGTGGCGGTCGAGGCCGGCGGCGGCCTGCGCGCCTCGGTCGGCGACGCCTACGACATCGACCTCAAGGCCCGCCTGCAGGTCAACGACGCAGACCTCAAGGAGCACTCCTTCAGCGGCCGCATCAGCTACGACAGCGGCAGGGACGGCATGGGTCTGACTGGCTCGCTCGAGCGGACGCTCGAGGAAGAAGGCCTCGAGGGCAGCCTCGGTTACGGCTGGGCCGCGAGCGTGTTCGGCCAGCACGGCGCGGCCGGCCCGTCGCTCGGCTACGTCTCCTCGGGCGAGGGCCTGCTCGCGCGGTTCGGCTTCGTCTCGCCGCGGCTGCGGATGGGCCTCGAGGGCGGCGGCGAGGAGGTCGGGCTGGCCGCCGAGTACCGCGTCCTTCACTAGCCCGAGGGCAGGAAGGTACGGACCGCCGCGTTTGCGGCGGTTTTTTCTTCAGTAGGTGCGGGTGACCTTGGACAGTGCGGGCTGGGAGTCCGGGTCCAGCCCGCGCGCGACGACCAGGCCTGGCAGGGCGGCGTAGAACGACGACAGCTGGCGGAGCAGGGCGCAGAGCTCGTCCTCGCCTTCGCCCGACTCAAGCAGGACTGCCGGGCTGCCGAGCTCCCCGAGCTCGGCCGCGGCCGCGGCGACGCTCCTGCCTGCCTCGCCGGGAGGGGCAAGGGCGAGCACAGGCATGTCCGGTCCGGCCAGGGCCTTGGGCCCGTGCATGACCTCCGCCGCGCTGACTGCCTCGGCGTGGAGGCCGGCGGTCTCCTTGAGCTTGAGCGCGGCCTCCTGCGCGACCGGAAGGGTCGACCCGCGCCCGAGCACGAAGGCGCTCCGGCAACCCTCAAGCGTCGAGAGGTCCGCAGGGTCCGCCAGCCCTGCGGCGGCGGAATCGGAACATGTGGCGGAATCGATTCCGCCCGCACCGCCCTCGATCGCGGCGACCAGGGAGGAGAGCGCGAGCAGCGAGCAGGCGAACGACTTGGTCGCGGCGATGCTTATTTCCACGCCCGCTCCGATCGGGATCCGCACCGATGCCTCGGCCTCCAGGGGCGAGCCGTCAACGTTGGTGAGCGCCCAGCGGCATTCCCTGCCGAAGGCGCGCAGCGCTCCGACCAGGTCGGGGCTCTCGCCGGACTGCGAGATCGCAAGCGCAACCGCGCCCTTCGATCCGCCGCGAAAGCCGTGCATGGTCACCAGCGACGGCTGCAGCGAGCAGGCCGGAACGCCGAGCCGCAGGACGAACAGCCTCGCCGCGTGCGACGCGGCCGCGTCCGAGGTGCCCCTTGCGATGGTGAACACGGCGGACGGCGCCGCCGACCTCCACGCCTTCGCCGCCTCGGCGATCGGCTCGGCGGCCTGCTCCGCGCAGCGCGCCAGGGCTTCGGGGATCTCGGCAATCTGCCCTGCAAGTTCGCTCATATTCCGCGGTCCGTCCGGTCAGTATAGTATTGCCGACCCTAGGGTTGCCTGGTGTCACATTGCGAGGCGCAGCCCTTGCGCCAGGTCGTCGTGCTCGAAAGCGCGGCTCATCTGCCTGATCGCGCGGGTTGACTCGCCTGCCGACGCCGCCACTTCCTTCCATTGCGAGACCGCCGAAGCCACCTCGCCTGCGATGGCGCACGCCCTGTCATTGTGCAGGCCGAAAAGCCCCGCATGGTCCAAGGCAAGCTCCAGCGAGCATACGCCGCTCTCCGGGCTGATGTTGGTGCTGAGGATACGCCAGTGGGGTAGTACCGGGACGGGATTCAGGTCGTAAGCGGGGGAAAGGACCCATCCGCGGCTGCCCGTCATCAAAAAGCCGTGGTTGCGCAGGTGGTCGTCCAAGTTCGTGACCATGATGTTGAACACCATGCGCCGGAACAGCTCGGAGGAATCTTGTTTGGTACGTTCTCCGTGTATGGCTAGGTCGTCTACGATTCCGGGGTAGCTTCCTCGATCGCCCGCCTCAGCTTGATGCATGGTCATGGCTGACATGAACGGAATGCGACTGTCACCCTCGCGGTCGAAGCGTCGCGACAGCAGCACGGCCTTGCCGCCGACATGGAGAAGCTGGTGCTCGGCGACCTCTATGCCCGCCCTGCTTGCCAGGATCAGGGCAATGTGCTCCCAGGTCTCTACGCTGTACCTGTCGTCGGCTTTGGGAAACTTTGCTATCGCGAGGTTGCCGTTAGGGTCGATCACCGATGCCTTGGGACGGGCACCGCCAAGCGAGGAGCCCGGCTTGAGCAACAGGCGTATGTCCTCGTCCGTCTCCTTGTTTTGTTCGACCCTTGCTGCGCTCTCAAGAAGCTGTCCGATTCGGTGATGGCTCGGCACGCCCTCGCCCGCAGGAGCCAGGAAACCGCTGTCTTCGGAAACCCTGAACCTGAAGGCGCCATGTCGTGTCTCGTCAGAGGCACCGAGAAGGAAATCGGTTTCCTGAAGCAAATCCGGAAAGCGATCTTCCGCCTCCGCCTGCCGCAGCTCATCGCGCTGCATTAGCAGACGGCCCCATGAGTCCGGTGCCGCATCCCGAAAGGCGCCGAAGGTGTGGCGGTCCTCCCCCGCCAGGATCATGTCGCTTGTAAAAGGCAGATCTGGATCGATCGGGAACCGCTCCGGGTCGTCGAGCCATTCGTCGCCGTACTCGAAGGATACGTTCTCGCGCCGCTCTCCAATGCTACGGTGCAGGGTTCCGACCCTCTTGGTCTTGCCGCCAACGGAGACGTGGACCTCGACCGCGCTCACCTGCGTCTCTGCCTCACGATCTTGGGCAGTTCTGCGGAGGAAAGAATCATCCCCAGCTTGTCGTTTTCCAGAGAGGCAAGGTTGCGGAGCTTGCCAATCAGCCCGAGGGTCTGCAGCACCGAGGCGTAGATACCGATGCTGACGGTGTGGTCACCCCTCTCGACGCGCCGGACGGTGTTGCGCGAGGTGAATGCCCGCTCCGCAACCATCGCCATCGACAGCCTGCGGCGCTTGCGGGCTTCCTTGATGTCAAGACCGAGATTCCTCAGGGCCCTGCGGGTGGCGTTAGGAGGCGTTGTGGGTGTGGGCATGACTGATACCTTTGTGGGTCATTATACTGTAACATGCACCACGAAGTTGTCAATTATGCCATTCTCGCGGCTTCCAGCGTCGAACTATGGTCTGTGAGCAGGGCGATGCTTGTCCGGACCGTGCGCCAGCCGCAGGCCGTCCCTGAGGTCGTCGTGTTCGAAGGCGCTCTCCATCTTCTCGATGACGCCGGGTTGCTCCCCGAGAACTGAAGCAACCTTCCTCCAGTCCGAGACCGCCGTCGCCACCTCGCCAGCGATCCTGCATGCCCGGTCCTTGGACATGCGGAAGCGCTCCGCCTGGTCCAGGGCAAGCTCCAGGGAACATGCTCCGATGCCAGGGGATATGTGGGTGCTGAGGATGCGCCAGTGAGCGGGAATCGAAATGGGGTTGATGTCGTATGCGGGCGACAACACCCAGCCGCGTCTGCCGGTCATCAGGAAGCCGTGGTTGCGCAGGTGGTCGTCGACGTTCGAGATCAGGATGTTGAGCACCATGCGCCGGAAGAGCTCCTCCGCGTCCTCCTCGACCCTCCCGCCGACGCGGGACAGCTCGTCGACGATCTCGGGGTAGCTGCCGCAGTCCCATCCCTCTGCCTGCAGCAGGGTCATGGCAGTCATAAACGGGATGCGCCGCCCGCCTTCGCGGTCGAATCGCTCTGAGACGAAGACTGGCGTACCGCCAACTTGAAGCAGCCTGTGCCGGGCAACGGCGATTCCCGCACGGGCCGCGATGACGCAGGCGACGTGCTCCCATGTCTCCACGCTGTGGCTGTCGTCGACCGCCGGGAACTTCGCGACGGCGTGGATACCGCCCTCGTCGATGATCGCGGCCTTGGGCCTGGCGCCGCCGAGGGCAGACCCTGCCTGAAGCAAGAGGTCAACGTCCCCCTCGGTCGCTTCGCCGCCCTCGAACCTTCTCGAGCACTCGATCAGGGCGCCGAGCTGCCGGCGGCCCGGCAGCGCGTCGCGGGAAGCAGACAGGAAGCGCGTGGAGCCGGGCTCCCTGAACCTGAGCGCGCCGTGCCGCGCATCGTCGGGGACGCTAAGCAGGAAGTCGGTTTCCTGGAGCGTCCGCTCCGCGCGGCCCTCTGACTTCGCCCGCATCGACTCCGCCTGCGACAGGATCTCGCGGCCCCATGAGTCCGCGGTCGAATCCAGGAACGCCCTGAAGGTGGCGTACTCCTCAGTGGCCTGGATCTCGCCCTTGGCAAGGGGCAGGTCCGGATCGATGGGGAACCGCTCCGGGTCGCTGAGCCACGAGTCGCAGTACTCGAAGGTGACGCGCTCGTCACTTTCGCCAGCATGTCGGCACAGGGTGCCGACCCTCTTGGTCTCGCCGCCAACAGAGACGTGGACCTCGACCTCGCTCATCTTCGCCTGCGCCACACGATCTCGGGCAGGTCAGCTGGAAGCCCGCGGCCTTCCGGGACCGCGCGCCAGCCGCAGGCCGTGCTTGAGGTCGTCATGCTCAAAAGCGTTCGTCATCCTTGCGATGTCCTTAGACGGCGCACCGAGCGACCTTGCCAAGGCCTTCCATCCCGAGACCGCCGTCGCGACCTCGCCTGCGATCCCGCATGCCCGGTCCTTGGCAAGGTCGAAGAACTCCGCCTGCTCCAGCGCCAGCTCAAGCGAGCAGGTCCCGTCATCCAGGCTGATCTTGGTCCTGAGGATTCGCACCCTGAAGGGCTCCGGGTTGATGTCGTACGCGGGCGACAGGGTCCATCCCCGCTTTCCGGCCCAGAGGAATCCGTGGTTGCGGAGGTGACAGTCGAGGTTCGAGACCATGATGTTGAACACCATGCGGCGGAACAGTTCCGCGCAGTCGTCCCTTGGGTTCGTGCCGTGCAGGGACAGCGCGTCCACCAGCTCGGGAAAGCTTCTTTGCTCGTGGTTTACCGTGCCGAGTATCGACATTGCCGAGAGGAAGGGAACGCGCCGCTCGCCCTTGCGGTCGAAGCGCCGGGCGACCAGCACCGGCGCGCTGCCGACCTTGTGCAGCTCGTGATCCTGCACGGCTATGCCGGCCTGGCGGGCGAGTGTGAGCGCAATGTGCTCCCAGGTCTCGATGCTGTAGCTGTCCCTGACCGACGGGAACTTCGCGATCGCAAGGTTGCCGCCCG
>CAZDYI010000040.1:0-61539 GCA_964509765.1 uncultured Gammaproteobacteria bacterium | reverse complement strand
CGCTCCTTGCCGAGCGTGTAACTCGCGCTGAATGCGCCGGCTCCGAGCTCCGTCCCGAGCTGGGCGCTCACGTACTGACCGCTGCCCGCGCCGAGCTCGAGCGCGCCCCCGAAGCCGCCGCCCATGAATGTCTCGCGCTCGACCATCGCTCCTGCCTCGAGGCGCAACAGCGACGACTCGCCGAGCCTGCCAGCGTAGAACAAACCGCCGCTGGTGAAGCCCGCATCGGAATCGTCGGCGAAGCCTGCCTCGACCACCGTTCCCATCCTGCCGAACGGAGCGGAGACATGCTGCTCAGACCATGCCCTCGCAGACGAGGGAACGAGGGAGGTCGCCTTGACATCGCGGCTCGAAAGGCAACCAAGCGAGCAGTCCTCGAAGCCGGAGTCGATCCGCAGGCTTGTGTCGCCGGCGAACCGCCGCAGGAAAGCTGCCGCAGGAGCGCGAGTCCCGCCGGTTCCTAGCAGGCCCATCCTCTGCCTGACGTCCGCGTTCACCAAGGCCGAGGAGTCGCGCATGAATCCGTCTAACGCATCAAGGGAGCGGCCTATTGCGGAAACCCTCCCTGATACGAAGTGCAGGTAAGGTCGCTTGTAGGAGTCGAACAGGCCGAAGCTCGCCGCGCTTCTTGCGAGCGCAGGCCCAAGGGACGGTCCGGCCTTGATCACAGTCTCGGAAAGCGACTCGCCCGCAGAGGTGAGTTTCTCCCCGACCGGCTGCAGGCTTCCGACTACGTTGAGCTTGCCCCTGCCGTAGTCGTTGTCGGGACCCGAGGCTCCGAGGTCCGTTGCGGTCTCGAGCATGATGCTGACCACATTTGGTGCCGACAGGTGCGGATAGGTGGACTTCAATAGCGCAGCTGCGCCGGTGACTATCGGAGCGGCAAACGAAGTTCCTTCGACTTCGGATGGCATGTCGCCACACATGCTGGAGACACCGGCGGGTTCGGTGTCGCAAAGGTCCAGCGGCAAGGTGCCGGGAGCTGCGAGGCAGTGCATCATCGCGTCACCACAGCCGTTCGAGTAGGAGGTGAGGCGGTCGTTGCCGGTCTCGAGCGCAGCGACGACAAGGAAATGTCCTTCGTGCGCTGCATCAACCGAGGGCAGGTTGGCCAGACTTCCTGAGCGCTTATACAGCATTTCAAGGAAATCTAGCTGTTCATATTCCGTGAACGGCGAATTATCTCCAAACAGGTCCCTAACGTCGAAGGAGTAAAGCCCATAGGGAGAAACCACCGTTCCGCCGCTGTGCATGCCTTCGTTGCCTGCCGCAAACACGCAGATCCTCTCCTTTGTGCCGTCAGAGTTGGTAACGGCCATGGCCGGGTTGACACACGCACCGAGCAGCTCTTGGGTTAGCCCAAAATCCTGCGCGATACCGGGCAAGGCAAAATTCAAGGAACTCCTGGCGCACACTGAGACGGTGTCTGCGGCACCCTGGATCACCGCCTCGCAGTTTGCTGAATTGGAAAAGTAGTAATTCCAATCGTCAGGCAGGCCCCAGGAATGGTTGACCACGAACGCATCCGAGGTCATGGTCAGGTAGTCCAGGGCTTCGAACGTGTCCTCTCTGGCGCTGCAACAAATAAATTCCAGGTTCGACCTGTAAGACACTCCGTACACAGTCTTGTCTATTGCACCGGCCGCGATCATCGCCACAACTGTTCCGTGATCGATTCTTTCTTGGCCCAGGGTTATCGTTGGGGCAAGAGGGTTGTCGAATGTGCGGCCCGTGAAAGTAGGGTGGCTTGTGTCAATTCCGCTGTCCATGATCCCTATCTTGACGTTCATCCCGCCTTGGCCGATGTTCGGATCGTAGTTGACTTGCCGAAGATGACTCGATACCTCGCTTGCCAAAGAGTAATCCGTTTCAGGAACTCTTGGAAGCTCAGGTTCGGTATCTGGCAAAACCGGGGTCCCAGGACCCCCAAGTCCTGAAATCGACGATCCGCCGCTTCCGCCCCCACCGCAACCTGCCAGCAGCAGCGCCATGACGAGCGCCATGGCCGCCGCAACAGGAGAGTTGGTTTTGCCGATGGCTACAGGTGAGCCGGATTGCCTCAGCGCTGCCGCAGCTTCCTGAGCAGCTCGAGCTGCGCGACCGCCTGGGCGAGCTCGGCCTGGGCCTTGGCGTAGTCCATGCCCGAGACGCCCGACTGCAGCTCGCGCTCGGCGGCCTCGCGCGCCTCCCTTACCCTGGCCTCGTCGAGGTCTTCGCCGCGCTCGGCTACGTCTGCCAGGACCGTTACCTTGTCGGGCTGGACCTCGAGCATCCCGCCGGCGACGTAGAGGAAGTCCTCCTCCTTGTTCTCGTCGACGAGCTTGAGCACGCCCGCCTTGAGGCTGGTGAGCATCGGCGCGTGGCCCGGCAGTATCCCGACCTCGCCGAGCGACGCAGGCGCGACGACGAGAGTCGCGTCGCCGGAGAACAGCTCCCGCTCGGCGCTTACGACCTGGACCTGGATCGTTCTTGCCATGATGCCGCTTAGGCCGCGACCGCCTCCGCCTTGGCGACGGCCTCCTCGATCCCGCCGACCATGTAGAAGGACTGCTCGGGCAGGTGGTCGTACTCGCCGTCGACGATGCCCTTGAAGCCGCGGATGTTGTCGGCGAGCGAGACGAACTTGCCGGGCGAGTTCGTGAAGGTCTCGGCGACGAAGAACGGCTGCGACAGGAACCGCTGCAGCTTTCTCGCCCTTGCTACGATCAGCTTGTCCTCCGGCGCGAGCTCGTCCATGCCGAGGATCGCGATGATGTCGCGCAGCTCCTTGTAGCGCTGCAGCGTGTTCTGCACCGCGCGCGCGGTGTTGTAGTGCTGCTCGCCGACGATCAGCGGGTCGAGCTGCCGCGAGGTCGAGTCGAGCGGGTCGACCGCCGGGTAGATCCCGAGCTCGGAGACCTGGCGCGAGAGCACCACCGTCGAGTCGAGGTGCGCGAAGGTCGTCGCAGGCGACGGGTCGGTCAGGTCGTCCGCGGGGACGTAGATCGCCTGCACCGAGGTGATCGAGCCCTTCTTGGTCGAGGTGATCCGCTCCTGGAGCACGCCCATCTCGGCCGCGAGCGTCGGCTGGTAGCCGACCGCGGACGGCATCCGCCCGAGCAGCGCCGAGCACTCGACGCCCGCGAGCGTGTAGCGGTAGATGTTGTCGATGAACAGCAGGACGTCGCGGCCCTCGTCGCGGAAGTACTCCGCGATCGTCAGCCCCGACAGCCCGACCCGGAGCCTGTTGCCCGGCGGCTCGTTCATCTGGCCGTAGACCAAAGCGACCTTGTCGAGGACGTTGCTCTCGCGCATCTCGTGGTAGAAGTCGTTGCCCTCGCGGGTGCGCTCGCCGACCCCGCAGAAGACCGAGTAGCCGGAGTGCTCGATGGCGATGTTGCGGATCAGCTCCATCATGTTGACGGTCTTGCCTACGCCTGCGCCGCCGAACAGGCCGACCTTGCCGCCCTTGGCGAACGGGCAGATCAGGTCGATGACCTTGATGCCGGTCTCGAGGATCTCCTGGTTGGCCGCGAGCTCGTCGTACTTCGGCGCGGGGCGGTGGATCTCCCAGCGCTCCTCCTCGCCGATCGGGCCCTTCTCGTCGATCGGGCTTCCGAGCACGTCCATGATCCGGCCGAGGGTCTTCTCGCCCACGGGCACCGTGATCGCCCGCTCGGTGTCGGTCGCCTCGAGGCCGCGCCGCAGGCCCTCGGAGGCGCCGAGCGCGATGCACCGCACGACCCCGTCGCCGAGCTGCTGCTGCACCTCGAGGATCAGCTCGCGCCCCTCGACCTGAAGCGCGTGGAACACCTTCGGCATGTGGCCCGTGAACTCCACGTCTATGACCGCGCCGATGATCTGGACGATCTTGCCGGTCTTGCCCGATTCGCTCATTCTCTTTCTCTCCTGTGGTTCCTAGACCGCCGCGGCCCCGCCGACGATCTCGGTGATCTCGGTGGTGATCGCGGCCTGCCGCTCCTTGTTGTACACCAGCTTCAGCTCCTCGATGAGGTTGCCGGCGTTGTCGCTCGCCGCTTTCATCGCGACCATCCGCGCAGCCTGCTCGGACGCCGCGTTGTCCGCGACCGCCTGGTAGATCACCGACTCGAGGTAGCGCCTCATGAGCCGGTCGACTATCTCCGCCGGGTCGGGCTCGTAGATGTAGTCCCAGATGCTCTTGCGCTGCGCGACCAGGTCCTCGGCGACCACGTGGAAGTCCGGGTCGAGCGGCAGCAGCCGGTCGAAGACGCTGTCCTGGCTCATCGTGTTGACGAACCTCGAGTAGCTCAGCCACACCTGGTCGAGCTCGCCGGACAGGAACGCCTCGGTGATCGCCTGCACCGGGCCGAGCAGGGTCTCGAGCTCCGGCTGGTCGCCCAGCCCGGTCGCCTGCGAGATCACCTCGCCGCCGAAGCGGCTGAAGAACGCGACGCCCTTGTTGCCGAACACTGTGAACTTGACCCTCTTGCCCTCCTGCTCCCAGCTCCGGGACTGGGCCGCGACGCGGCGCAGGGCGTTGGTGTTCAGCCCGCCGCACAGGCCCTTGTCGGTCGTGATCACGATGATCCCGACCGCCTTGACCTCGTCGCGCTCGACAGTGTAGGGATGGCGGTACTCCGTGTTGCCGCGCTCTAGGTGCGCGCAGACCTCGCGGATCTTGTCGCTGTAGGGCCTCGCCCTGGCCATCCGCTCCTGAGCCTTGCGCATCTTCGACGCGGCGACCATCTCCATCGCCCGCGTGATCTTCTGCGTGTTCTGGATCGACGCGATCTGGGTGCGGATTTCCTTGCCGCCGGCCATGTCGCTATCCCGCGGCCCCTTCCGCCGCCTGCTCCTCTTCGGCTGCGGGCTCCTCCTCGCCGCCGGACTTGCCGCGCGAGGACAGGAACGAGCCGATCGCCTCGTCGAGCGCGGCCTTGATCTCGTCGGTCAGGTCGCCGACCTCGTTGATCTTGTCCATCAGGTCCTTGTGCGCGCCCGCCATGTGCTCCTGCAGGTCGCTCTCCATGGCGATCACCTCGTCGACCTCGAAGCTGTCGATCGCCCCGCCGTCGATCGCGTATAGCGTGACCGCAAGCTGTGCGACCGAGTACGGCGCGTACTGCTTCTGCTTCATCAGCTCGGTGACCTTGCGGCCCTTGTCGAGCTGCTGGCGGGTCGCCTCGTCGAGGTCGGACGCGAACTGCGAGAACGCCGCGAGCTCGCGGTACTGCGCGAGCGCAAGCCGCACGCCGCCGCCGAGGGTCTTGATGATCTTGCGCTGCGCCGCGCCGCCGACCCGCGAAACCGACAGGCCGGCGTTCATCGCAGGCCGGATGCCGGCGTTGAACAGGTCGGTCTCGAGGAAGATCTGCCCGTCGGTGATCGAGATCACGTTGGTCGGGACGAAGGCCGTGACGTCGCCGGCCTGGGTCTCGATGACCGGCAGCGCGGTCAGCGAGCCGGTCTGCCCCTTGACCTTTCCGCCGGTGAGCTTCTCGACGTGCTCGGCGTTTACCCGCGCCGCGCGCTCGAGCAGCCGCGAGTGCAGGTAGAAGACGTCGCCGGGGTACGCCTCGCGGCCCGGAGGCCTGCGCAGCAGCAGCGAGATCTGCCGGTACGCCCAGGCGTGCTTGGTAAGGTCGTCGTAGATGATCAGCGCGTCCTTGCCGCGGTCGCGGAAGTACTCGCCCATCGTGCAGCCGGCGTACGGCGCGATGTACTGCAGCGCCGCCGAGTCGGCCGCGGACGCGGACACCACGATCGTGTGGTCCATCGCGCCGTGCTCCTCGAGCCTCGCGATGACTGCGGCGATCGAGGAGGCCTTCTGGCCGACCGCGACGTAGATGCAGATGCAGTCCTTGCCCTTCTGGTTGATGATCGTGTCGATCGCGACCGCGGTCTTGCCGGTCTGGCGGTCGCCGATGATCAGCTCGCGCTGGCCCCGGCCGATCGGGACCATCGTGTCGATCGCCTTTATCCCGGTCTGCAGCGGCTGCGAGACCGACTGCCGCGCGATCACGCCGGGCGCGATCTTCTCGATCGGGTCGTTGAGCTCGGCGCTGACCGGCCCCTTGCCGTCGAGCGGCTCGCCGAGCGGGTTGATCAGCCGGCCGACCAGGCCGTCGCCGACGGGTACCTCGAGCACGCGGCCCGTGCAGGCGACCCGGTCGCCCTCGGTGATGTGCCCGTACTCGCCGAGGATCACCGCGCCGACGCTGTCGCGCTCGAGGTTGAGCGCGAGCCCGTAGGTGTCGTTCGGGAACGAGAGCATCTCGCCCTGCTGCGCCTCGGACAGGCCGTAGACCCGGACGATCCCGTCCGAGACCGACAGCACCGTCCCCTCGTTGCGCAGCTGGCTGTCGAGGTCGAGCTCGCCGATCTTCTCCTTGATGATGCCGCTGATCTCGGCGGCCGACAATGACTTCATCCCGTCTTCTCCGTTTGTGTTCCCCGCGTCCTACCGCTGCCTGCGCAGCGAGACGCGCATGCTCTCGAGCTCGCTTCTGACGCTGCCGTCTATGACGTCGTCACCGGCTATGACCATGGCGCCGCCGCCGAGCTCAGGGTCGACCGTAACAGTCGTGGTGACGCTCTTGGCCCCGAACTTGTCCTTCATTTTGTCCGCGATCCTGCCGACCGCGTCCTTGTCGAGCTCGAAGGCCGTGCGTATCTCGATCTCGAGCTCGCCCTCGGCGGCCCGCCGCAGCTCGCCGTACATCCGCGCGATCTCGCCCGCCGCGTCGAGGCGCTCGTGCTCGTGGAGCTGGCTCACGAAGTTGGCGAACCTTTCCCCCTCCTCGCCGGCGCCCTTGGCAACCGGCTCGAGCACCGCCATCAGGCCCTCGCGCGACTTCGCCGGCGAGACCCTGGGGTCAGCGAGCAGGGTCTGCACCCCCTCGTCGGACACCACCCCGACGAGCGCGTCGAGCATCTCCTGCCACTTGCCCGGCGCGTCGCCGCCCGCGCCCGCGGCGTGCTTGTGCGCCGCCTCGGCGTAGGGGCGCGCGGCCTCGGCGAACTCGACTGCCATGCCAGATCAGATCGTCTTGATCATGTCGTCGACGATGTCCTTGTGGTCCTTGGCGTCGATCTCGCGCTTGAGTATCCTGCTCGCGCCGGCGACCACGAGGTCTGCGTAGCTCTCCTGGAGCTCGCGCACCATCGCCTGGCGCTCCTGCTCGACCTGCCTGCGGCCCTCCTCGACGATCCGCTCGCGCTCGGTGTCCGCCTCGCCCCTGGCCGCGGAGATCGTCGCGTCGCGCTGCTTGCGGCCCTCGGCGACGTGCTCCATCTGCTTGGCGCGTCCCTGCTCGATGAGCTCGTCCTGGCGCTGCTTGGCCTCCTTGAGCCTCTGCCGCCCCTGCTCGGCGGCGTCCAGGCCCTCGGCGATCTCCTTGTTGCGCTTGTCGATCGCCGCGACCAGCGGCGGCCAGACGAACTTCATCGTCACGAAGATCAGTATGCCGAAGGTGATGACCTGGCCGATCAGCGAGATGTTGACGTTCATTGCCTGTGCCCCCTGCCGGGTGTGAGCCGGACCGTCAGAATACGAACAGGACCAGCAGCGAGATCGCGATCGCGATGATCGGCACCGCGTCGGTCAGGCCGGCGGTCAAAAAGAACCGCCCGAGGAGCTTGGTCTCGAGCTCCGGCTGCCGCGCGATGCTCTCGACGAGCTTGCCGGCGAGTATGCCGATGCCGATCGCGGCGCCCATCCCGGCTATCCCGGCCCCGACGGCCACGCCGAGGAGCTTGAGCCCGAGCCCGGTGTCCCCGCCGTCCTGGGCGAGCGCCATCGCCGGCAACAGGAATGCGGCAAGAAGGGCCGCCTTGGTCAGTGTCTTGGTGTTCATGGTGCTAATGCTCCGGTGGTGGTTCCTCAGTGTTTGGAGTGGTCCTCGTGGGCGAGGCTGATGTAGACGGTCGTGAGCGCCGTGAAGATGAACGCCTGCAGCGGGACGACCAGGATGTGGTAGATAGCCCACGGGCCGCCCGCGACCCACTGGATGTAGAACGGCAGCAGCGCGATCAGGAGGAAGATCATCTCGGCGGCGAACAGGTTGCCGAACAGCCGCAGCGACAGCGAGACCGGCTTGGCGAGCTCCTCGACGAGCCGCATGAAGATGTTCGGGAGCCACAGGTACCACTTGTTGCCGAACGGCGCCACGCAGACCTCGCGGGCGAAGCCTATCGGCCCCTTCGACTTGAAGTTGTAGTAGATGACCATCGCGAACACCGTGAGCGACATGGCGAACGTCGCATTGACGTCGGTGGTCGGCACGAGCTTCGGGTGGAAGCCCATCACCGCGACGGTGTCGACGGGGACGAGGTCCATCAGGTTCATGAAGAACGCCCAGACGAATATCGTCAGCGCCAGCGGCGGGACGACCTTCGGCGGGTTCGGGAACAGGCTGGTCACCGTGTCCTGGATGAACAGCAGGAGCATCTCGACGAAGCCCTGCAGCCTGCCGGGGGTGCCCGCGGTCGCCTTGCGCGCGACGAAGGCAAGAAAGCCGAGCGAGCCGAGGCCGAGCAAGAGCGAGATCACCAGCGTGTCGATGTGCAGGGTGTAGAAGCTGCCCTGCTGCCCGAGGACCTCCTCGCCGGTGAGGAAGCGCCCCTTCTCGAAGTCGTACGACTTGTTCGCCAGGTGGCCGAGGATGTACTCCTTCGGCGTGAGCTCGGACGACCCGGCCATCTCCGCTTGCCCTCAGGCGCGGTCGCCGGCGCGCGCGGCGGCCAAGTGCGCCCAGCCGGGAAGGAGGGTGAGGACCAGGACGGTCAGGGCCCAGAACGCGACCTCGGCGGTCCCTGGGCCGACGGCCCGCAGGCTAACTGCGAGGAAGGCGACGGTGGTCAAAAGCTTGAGCATCCGGGCGCGGTAGCCCTTGGCGACCTTTCCCGTTGCGGATGAATCGGAAGAAAGGATGCGCCCTGCGAGCGCGGCGTACATGGCCTCGGGCAGGATCACCGCGGCCGCCGAGGCCGCTACGGCGGCGACTGCGCCTAGCCCGAACGGCAATGCCAGGGGGAACGCCGCAAGAAGCGCCAGAAGCTGGCACCTGACGCCGAAAACCAGTGAAGGGACTCGCATGGCCGGACCGCGTATTTTACCCGCAGGGATTGCGGCGGCCCGCCGGCCGCCCCGTCAGGCCTTCTCGAACTTCTCGTCGATGAGCCCGTAGGGCGGCGGCGAGGCGCTGACCTCCCTGCCGTCCTCGAGCTCGAGCTCGCCCCCGGCCGCGTCCTTGCGCAGCGCCGCAAGCCCGCAGAAGCCGTCGCCCTCCGCTCCGCCGTAGACGAACTGGCCGGCGGCCTGGCCGCCGTGGACGCCGGACAGCAGCTCGGTCCCCTGCTCGGGCGCGGCGCCCTTCCCGGTCACGACGAACGCCCTCTTCTTGATCGCGCCGCGGTGGTGCGAGCGGACGACGATCTCCTGGCCGAGGTAGCAGCCCTTGTTGAAGTCGATCCCGCCGGCGAGGTCGAGGCTGACCATGTGCGCGGTGAGCCTGTCCTGCAGCGGCGCGGTCAGCCACGGCATGCCCTGCCGCGCGCATGCGACGCGGAACCCGTCCTCGACCGCGGGGTCCTTCGCCGCCCTGTCCGTCGTTGCGATCCTAAGCGCCGCCCCGCCGCCGAGCGGCACGGTTATCTCGGCCCCGTCGACGTTGCGCAGGAACCTGCTTCCGCCCTGGCCGAGATCCTCACCGACCGTCGCGGTCCATGCCCGGCCGTCTATCTCGGGCTCGGTCTTCGCGCGGAGCTGGTAGCGCTTGAGCCTCTTGAGTGTTCCGTCGATCAGACCCTTGTCCATGACGAGCCCGATTTCGTGGTTCTCGAGCGACAGGGCGACGTACGTCGCGAGCATCCTGCCCTTGTCGGTGAGGTAGCCGCCCCAGGTCCACGACCCGACGGGAAACCTCTCGGTCTCGATCGTGAGCTGCCCCTGGAGGAAGCGGCGCGTCTCGAACCCCCTGTAGACGACCATGCCGACCCAGTCCGCGGCCGCTGCCCGAAATCCCTTCGCCATGAGCGCGGGATTCTAGGACGGGCGCGGGCATACAATCCCCGGCACCATGGCAGAAGGCACGGACGCGATCCGCGCGGCGATCGAGGGCGCATTCCCGAACCGCGCAGACATCACCCCCGACAGCGTCCCGGAGGGGCTGAGGGAAGCGGTCGACGGCGCGCTCGGCAAGCTGGAGTCGGGCGAGCTGCGCGTCGCCGAGCCCGCCGGCGACGGCGGCTGGAAGGTAAACGAGTGGCTGAAGATGGCGGTCCTGCTGTCGTTCCGGATCGAGCGCGACGCCGTCCTCGACGGCGGCGAGACCCGCTACTACGACCGGGTCCGCCCGCAGTTCGCCGGAGCAAGCGAGGAGGACTTCAGGAAAGGGGGCTTCCGCGTCGTCCCGCCGGCGACGGTCCGGCGCGGGGCCCACATCGCCAGGGGCGTTGTCCTGATGCCGTCGTTCGTCAACATCGGCGCCCACGTCGGCGAGGGGACGATGGTCGACACCTGGGCGACCGTCGGCTCGTGCGCGCAAATCGGATCGGACGTCCACCTCTCGGGCGGGGTCGGGATCGGCGGGGTGCTCGAGCCGCTGCAGGCCGCCCCGACGGTCATCGAGGACAACTGCTTCATCGGCGCGCGCTCCGAGGTGGTCGAGGGCGTCGTCGTCGGCCGCGGCAGCGTGGTGTCGATGGGGGTGTTCATCGGCGCGTCCACCAAGATCTACGACCGCGAGAGCGGCGAGGTCAGCTACGGCGCGGTCCCGCCCGGGTCGGTCGTCGTCCCGGGCTCCCTGCCGGCCGCCGACGGCAGCCACTCGCTCGCCTGCGCGGTGATCGTCAAGCGCGTCGACGAGCGGACGCGCTCGAAGACCGCGATCAACGAGCTGCTGCGGACCTAGCCCTCCCGCGGCCCCTTGGCCGCGGCCTTCTCCGCCGCCTTCCTGACCGGCGCGAAGCCCATGCGGTGGGCCTCGCAGGGCCCGAGTTTCTCGAGCGCGGCGAGGTGCGCCTTGGTCGGGTAGCCCTTGTGCCGCGCGAAGCCGTACTCGGGGTAGAGGCGGTCGAGCTCGGCCATCCGCTCGTCGCGCGCGTGCTTGGCGAGGATCGACGCCGCCATGATCTCCGGGACCTTGGCGTCGCCGCCGACCACAGCCTGCGCGGGGTACGGCAGCTCGGGCAGCCTGTTGCCGTCGACCAGCACCTCGTCGGGGCAGATCACGAGCCCGGACACCGCGCGCTGCATCGCCGTGAACGTCGCCTCGAGGATGTTGAGCTCCTCGATCTCCTCGACGGTAGCCTCGGCGACGCAGTACGCCATGCACTCCTCGATCACGACCGCGGACATCTCGGCCCGCCTCGCCTCGCTGAGCGCCTTGGAGTCCGCCAGCCCCTCGATGACCGCGGGCCCGAGCAGGACCGCGCCCGCCGTCACAGGGCCCGCAAGCGGGCCGCGGCCGGCCTCGTCGACCCCGACAATGAACCGCGCCTCTGCGCCGCTCACCCAGCAAGCTCCAGGACCGCCTCGGCGGCCCTTGCGTCCGCCCCGGTCCCGAGGGCCTCGCGTATCTTGTCGTAGTCTTCCCGCATGACGTCCCATTCGCCTTCAAGCATCGACACGAGCGTGGGAGCCATCGTGTTCGGGACGGCCCTGTCCTGGATGTACTCCGGAGCTATCCTCCTTCCGGCGAGCAGGTTCGGCAGGCCGTAGAAGCGCGAATGGATGTCGCCGAGCCTGCGCTTCGCGAGCCATCCCCCGACCGCGCCCATGTGGTAGGCGATCATCTGCGGGCAGCCAAGCAGCGCAGCCTCGAGGGTGATCGTTCCCGACTTCACCAGCGCCGCGTCGGCCGCGGCGAGAACGGTCCGCGCCTTCCCCGCATGCACCTTCCAGGGTTTCCCCTTCGGAAGCGAGTCGCGCAATCCCTCGCTCGGAGCCCAGAGGACCTCAAGCCCGGGCATGCGAATGAGGCACAGATTAGCCACCTTGGCGAACCGGAAGACATGGCCAAGGATCTCGCTGTCGCGCGAGCCGGGCAGCATGGCCAAAACCTTCGCATCGTCATCGATTCCGAGTTCCCTGCGCGCCGCCTCGCGCCCTGCGCCTCCCGCAGGGATCTCGTCCGCCAGCCTGTGGCCGACGAACCTGTGGGTGATCCCGGCCTGCTCGCAGTGAGCGGACTCGAACGGGAACAGGTTGAGCACCAGGTTGCAGTGCCTCGACAGGAACTCCGCGCGCTCCTTGCGCCAGGTCCAGAACGACGGGCAGACGTACTGGACGTAGCGCCTTGCGCCCTGCATCTTCGCGCTGCGTCCGAGCCCGAGGTTGAGGTCGGGTGCGTCTATGCCGACGAACACGTCGGGGCGCTCGTCGCCGATCCTAAGCAGGAGCTCCCTGCGCGAGCGCAGCAGGCTTCCGATCCTGGAGAGCGCCTGGAGGTAGCCCATCACGGAAAAGGTCGCGAAGTCCATCCAGCTCCGCACTCCGGCCTCGCGCATCTTCGGGCCGGTCACCCCCATCAGCTCGGCGTCGGGATTGCGCTCCGCAATCGCCCTTGCCAGCCCGGCCCCGAGGGCGTCGCCCGAGGCCTCGCCGCAGACAAGGGCGATCTTCAACCTGTCGCCGGTCAGCTGCGCAGCGCGGCGCGGCGCGGGCGCACAAGCCCGCTCGCTCCGATCCCGCCGAGGAAGTCCGCGAGCGGCCCGAGGCAGGCGTGCTCCCCGGCCATCTCCCGGATCTTCCCGGTCGCCTCGCCGAGGCTCAGCCCCTCGCGGTAGACCGCGCGGTAGGCCGCCGTTATCGCCTCGACCTCGCCGATCATCCCGGCGCGCTCGAGGCCGACCTTGTTGATCCAGACCGTGACCTGGGTCGGCAGCTGCGCGTAGCTCGCGTACGGCGGGACGTCCTGGCGGACGACGGTCCCGCCGCCGACGATCGCGAGCGTCCCGATCCTGCAGCGCTGGTGCACAAGGGCCCCGCCGCCGAGGACCGCGCGGTCGCCGACGGTCACCTCGCCGCCGAGCTGCACCAGGTTCGCGAGCACCGTCCCGTCGCCGACGGCGCAGTCGTGCGCGACGTGGCTGTAGGCCATCAGCAGGTTGCCGTCGCCGATCCGGGTAGCCTTGCCCTCCTCGGTCGCGCGGTGCAGCGTGGCGAACTCGCGCACGGCGTTTCCGTCGCCGATCTCGATCGATCCCCCCGCGCCGTCGCGCTTCTTGTCCTGCGAGGCGTCGACGACGCAGTGGCCGTGGAACTCGTTGCCCTTGCCGACCGTCGCCGGCCCGCGCAGCAGGCAGGAAGGCCCGACCTTCGTTCCCGCGCCGATCCGGACCCGGCCCTCGATGACGCAGTTCGGCCCGACCTCGACTCCGTCGGCGAGCTCAACCTCCGGCCCGACATTCGAGCTCGGGTCGACCGAACCCACCTATCCGTCCAGCGCGACCAGCAGCTCTGCGCTGCAGGCGAGATCCCCTCCGACGGTCGCCCGGCCCTCGACCCGCGACATGTTCCGCAGGCGCCGCCCCATTTTCACGTCGAGCTCGAGCGCGTCGCCGGGCACGACCGGGCGCTTGAAGCGCGCCTTGGTGATCCCCGCGAGGTACATCCTGCTGCCCGCGGCCTCCTCGCCGCCGAGGCTCAGGACGACCAGTATCCCGCACGCCTGGGCCATGGCCTCGACCACCAGCACCCCCGGCATGATCGGGTGGCCGGGGAAGTGGCCCTGGAAGTGGGGCTCGTTTGCGGTGACGTTCTTGACCGCCCTGATGCTCTCGAAGCTCTTCCACTCGAGCACGCGGTCGACGAGCAGCAGCGGGTAGCGGTGCGGAAGCAGGCGCTCGATCCCGTCCGCGCCGATCGGCACGTCAGCCATCCCCGCCCCTCCCGCCGGCCGAGCCGGCCCTGAGCATGCGGCGCCACATCATCAGCAGCGACCTGCGCGGCATGTGCGGGACGACGCTGCCGTAGACGCCGCCGGGCTCCTCGATGTCCGAGACGACGTTGGTTCCGCCCATCAGCGAGACGTCGCTCGCGATCCTGGCGTGGTCGCGTATCCTCGAGCCTCCGCCGACGACGCAGCGGTCGCCGATCACGGCGCTGCCGCCGATCGCGGTCGCGCCGCAGACCACGCAGTCCTCGCCCAGCCGCACGTTGTGGCCGACCTGGACGAGGTTGTCGATCTTGGTCCCCGAGCCGATCACCGTGTCGCCGAGCACGCCGCGGTCGATGCAGCTGTTCGCGCCGATCTCGACCCGGTCGCCGACGCGAACCGAGCCCTGGTGCTTGAAGCGCCTCCTCCCGCTGCCGCTGCCGTAGAAGCCGAAGCCCTCCGAGCCGACCACGCAGCCCTCGTGGAGGATGCAGTCCGCGCCGACCGAGCAGCCCTCGGTCACCACCGCCCGCGCGAGCACCGCGGTGCGCGGGCCGACGCGGGCGCCCGCGGCGACCACCGCCCCGGGTCCGACGTGCGCGGTCTTTGCCACCTTCGCGTTGCCGTCGACCAGCGCCCCCTTCGCCGCGCCGCGCGGCCAGGACCTGCCCTCGCAGCACTCGTCGACTATCCCCGCGACGTAGTCGCGCGGGCTCCCGTCGACGACGATGCGGGGCCTGTCGCGCAGGCTCGAGTCCTCGCGGCGCAGCGCGACGACGCCGGCGGCGGTCCCCTCGAGCTGCTCGCGGTAGCCGGAGTCGGAGTAGAACGAGATGTCGCCGGGCCCCGCGTCGGCGAGCGTCGCGACGCCGCTTATGACCAGCCCGTCAAGGCCGTCGCCCTCGGCGGTCCCGCCGTGCCGGCGGACCAGCTCGCCAACCGTCGCCGGCAACCTGATTCCAGCCAACGCCGCGAGCCGGACTCCCGGCGCCTACTGCTGCTCCGATTCGGAGTCCGACCCGGAGTCCGACGCCATCGCCGCCGCGGCCTCGTCGAGGCGCACGATCACCTCGTCGGTTATCTCGAGGCGCTTGTCGGCGAACAGGATGGTCGACAGGTCGAAGACGATGAAGTTCTCCCGGCCGGCCGAGACCTCCTGGATGGTCTCGAGGACCAGGCGCTCGAGGTCGCGCTGGGCGCTGTCGAAGCGCAGGCGCTTGTCCTCGGTGAGGTTGCGGCCCTCGCGGTTGATCTCGAGCTCCATCGCGTTGAGCCGCTCGTTCTCGGCGCTGATGCTCTCGGCGGTCATCGTCAGGCGGTTGCGGCTGTGCTCGTCGCGGGCCTCGATCAGCTCGTCGTTCATCGCCCGCAGCTCCTCCTCGCGGTCGCTGAACTCGGCGTTGACCGCGTCGAGCTCGCCCTGGATGTAGGCCGACTCCTTGAAGATCCTGTTGATGTTGACGAACGACACCCCGCTCTCGATCGCCGGGTTGGCCGGCCGCTCCGCGGCCTCCTCGCCGCCGTCGCCCTCCCCGTCGCCGCCGTCCTGCGCGAACGCGGGCGCGGAAAGGGAAAGCGCAAGGGCCAGCAGCAGGGCCCGTGGCGGCGCGGGGAAAAAGTGCTGGGCCAAGGTTCTAGAAGCCGATGCGGAACTGGAACTGCTCAAGCTCGTCGCCGTCCTGCTTGCGGAGGGGCACGGCATAGGAGATGGCGATGGGGAAGACCGGCGTGCGGATTTTAACCAACACACCGGCGGAGCTGCGGAAGTCGCCCGTCTCGTCGCTGAAGTGCTCGAAGTCGTGCCAGAGCCCGGCGGTGTCGAGGAAGGCCCCGAGCCGGACGCCCTCGGTCCCGAACAGGCGCACCTTGCGCTCGACCTCGACGTTTGCGTTCATCGTCATCTGCCCGCCGATCGAGACGTTGTTGCCCTGCGGCCCTATCTTGTCGGCGTCGAAGCCGCGCAGGTTGCCGCTCGAGATGTGGAAGCGCTTGTAGTACGGGAAGATCCCGTCGCCGTAGTCGTCGCCGTAGCGGCCCTGCAGCCGCATGTAGAGGACGTTGCGCCGCTGCTCGTCGAGCGGGCGGAAGTACTCCGAGTTGAGGCTGGTCACGAAGTACTTGATGTCCGACGGCGGCACGGTGGTCTCGGTCCGCACCGAGAACCGCCCGCCCTCGGTGGTGTCGAAGGCGCGGTCGCGCGAGTCGTAGCCGAGGCCGGCGACGAGCCTTATCGCCTGCTGGCGCGGCCCGACCTGCTCGATGAACTCCCGCGACATGTCGTCGAAGGGCTCCGACGGAGCGTTGATCAGGCCGGCCGAGTTCTCGATCCTGCTGAGCTCGACCACCCCGCCGAAGTCCCACGACCACTCGCGGTCGATCGGGACCGTGTAGGTCAGCGCCGTGCCGTAGTTGTCGATGTCCTCGGGCACGCCGCTGCCCTCGGCGAGCTCGGAGTTGTAGAACAGCGAGAAGTCGCGCTTGATCCCCGAGTCGGTTATGCCGGGCTCCTCGAGGCGGAACAGGAGCTCGCGGTCGTCGTCCTCGAAGCCGAGCGACAGGTGCAGGTCGTTGCCGCTGCCGAAGATGTTGTTGCGCGAGAAGTCGACCTTGAACGACAGCCCCGAGCTGCTCGAGTATCCGGCGCCGATCACGAAGTTGCCCGAGCCCTCCTCCTGGACCTCGACGTCGACGTCGACCTTGTCGTCGCCGACCCGGCGCTCGGTCGCGCGCGCCTCGCGCAGGTAGCCGCTGCGGCGCAGGCGGGTGAGCGAGTACTCGAGCTTGTCGAGCGCGTAGGTCTCGCCCTCGACGAGCTCCATCTGGCGCCTCAGGACGATGTCGCGGGTCAGGTTGTTTCCGACGAACCTGATCCTGTTGACCTCTGCGACCTCGTCGGGGATGAGCGTGTAGTCGACCTCGACCTCGAGGGTGTCGTCGTTGATCACGGTCTCGGCATCGACCTGCGCGAAGGCGTGGCCCTCCTGGCGCATCAGCCTGCGCAGCGCGTCCCGGTAGCCGTTGACGTCGCGGTCCGAGAACGGCTCGCCGGCGGCGTATGTCGCGGCGGCGCGCGCCTGCTCCATGGTGATGTCCGCGTCGCCGAGGTCGATCACGGGCTCCGAGAAGCGGTACTGCGCGCCCTCGGAGACGAAGATGTCGATGACGATGCCGCCCGCGTCCGGGTCGACGCGCACGTCCGAGCTGAGGATGACGAAGCGGACGTGGCCGTCGTTGAGGTACAGGCGCAGCAGCCGGTCGAGGTCGCCGTCGAAGCCCTCGCGGGTGAACACGTCGTTGTCGAACAGCGAGTTGATCAGCCCGGTCTCCTTGATCTCGAAGGCGTCCTTGAGCTCTGAGTCCGAGAACACCTCGTTGCCGTGGAAGTTGATCTCCGTGACCACCGCCGGCGGGCCCTCGGACACCGCGACGACCAGTCCGACCTGGTTGCCGGGCTCCGGCGCCGTGATCACCTCGACGGACGCGAGGAACCGGCTGTTCTGGCGGTAGAAGTCGAGTATCACCCGCTCGATGTACTCGGAGTTCCCGCGCCTGAAGATCCGCCCCGGGGCGATGTCCTGGCTGTCGAGCAGCTCGAGGACCCGCTCGTCGTCGAGGTTGAACATCCCGTCGAAGCGGATCGAGCTGATGGTCGGGTTCTCGACGAGGCTGATCACGACCTCGTCGCCGTCGCGGAGGATCTCGATGTCGCGGAACAGGCCGGTCTCGAACAGCCGCGAGACCGTCGAGGCGAGCACCTCGTCGTCGACCGTGTCGCCGCGCTCGAAGCCGACGAAGGCGAGCACGGTCGAGTCCTCGACGTTCACGAGGCCCTCGAGCCTGATCCGCGAGACCGCGAAGTCGCCCTCCTGGGCGATCGCGGGAAGCGGGCCGGCAGCAAGTGCAACCGAGGCCAGAAAGGCAACTGCGGCCCTGGCCGCGGAGCGGAGCCTCATGTGATGTCGTTGTAGATCGCGAACGCCATCAAGGCAATGAGGACTGCGACGCCGAACGCAGCCGCGACGCGGAGGATTCTATCCGGCAGCGGGCGCCTGATGATCACCTCGACCAGGTAGCGGAGCAGGTGCCCGCCGTCGAGGATCGGTATCGGCGCTAGGTTGATCACCCCGAGGCTGATCGAGATGTGGGCGATGAACTTCATGAATGTGACCGCGCCGAGCGCCGCGGCGGCCGAAGCGAAGCCGGCGATCCCGACCGGCCCCGACAGGTGGTCGGTCGACAGCTCGCGCGAGACGAGGTGGCCGAGCATCCGCGTCGTGGTCGCCACGGCCGCCCAGGTCCTTCCGACCGCGGCGAGCGCGGCGTCGACCGGCCCGAGCCGCTCGGTCGCCTGGAGCTCCCCGAGGAGCTGCCGGTCGACGAGCGGGACCACGCCGATCCTGCCGAACACCGCCCCGCCCTCCTCGATGCGGTCGGGAACGACGTAGGCGACTCCCTCCTCTCCGTCGCGGACGTACAGAAGCTCGATCTCGCGCCCGTGCGCGGGGCGGATCACTCCGACGAGCTCCTCCCAGCTGTAGACGACGTCGCCGTCCGCGGCGAGGATGAAGTCGCCGGCCCGGAGCCCCGCCGCGTCCGCCGGGCTGCCCGCGGTCACCCGCTCGAGCTCGAGGGTGATGTACGAGGAGTCGGGGACGAATCCGACTCCGCGCAGCACGCCCCCGCCGCCGTCGAGGACCGACACCGGCATGGCCCCGGTCGGAAGGGACCGCTCGCGCTCGACTCCCGTGCTCGTCGCGGTCGCGACCGTCACGTCGCGGTCGCCGATGGCGGTGAACAGCTCCTCGTGGACCGTCGACCAAAGCAGGGCCTGCTTGCCGTCGACCGCGACGATGTCCTCGCCCGCTACGAAGCCCGACAGCTCCGCCTCGCTGCCCGGGACGACAGATCCGATCCGCGCCCTGATCCCCGACTCGCCGACGAGCGCGATCACGAAGAACAGCGCGGCGGCGAGGACGAAGTTCGCAAGCGGGCCGGCGAAGATCACGAACGCGCGCTTGCCGTAGGAGACTCCGTCGAGCGTCTCCTCGACCCTGAAGGTCATGCCGGAGAACTCGCCGGGGCCTTCCCGCTGCCCGTCGCCCTCCTCCGCGCCGTCGGGGCCGGGCTCCGGCGCCTGCTCGGCCTCGGGCCCAGGCTCCGCCGGCGCCGGCTCGCCCTCCGTGCGCATTCCGAGGTCCCTCGCCATCTGCTCGTTGTTGAGCATCTGCACGAATCCGCCGAGCGGGATCCACCCGATCTGCCAGACGGTCCCGTCGCGTCCGACGTGCCTGAGGATCGGCCTGCCGAAGCCGATCGAGAACTTCAGCACCCTCACCCCGCAGCGGCGGGCCGCGGCGTAGTGCCCGTACTCGTGGACCCCTACGACGATGACGATCGTCAGGATGAACGCGAGCAGCGCGGTCACCGCGCCATCCTCGCGATCATCGCGTCGGCGTGCTCGCGCGCCGCGCGGTCGGCCGCGACGAGTCCGTCGATGCTCGAGTCGTCGCCCTCGACCTCGGACAGGGTGCCCTCGACGACCGCGGGGATGTCGGTGAAGGCGATCCTGCAGCTGTCGCAGAACGCGCTGACCGCGGCCTCGTTGGCGGCGTTGAGGACCGCAGGGGCGCTTCCGCCGGCGAGCAGCGCCTGGTGGGCGAGCCTGAGGCACGGGAAGCGGCGCGTGTCGGGCTCCTTGAACTCGAGCGTACCGACCGAAGCCCAGTCGAGCGGCTCGAAGCCGATCCCGTGCGCGTCGGGCCAGGCAAGCGCCCGGGCGACCGCGCGGCGCATGTCCGGGGCCGCGCAGTGCGCGACGCTGCCGCCGTCGGCGAGGTCCACGATCGCGTGGACGATACCCTGCGGGTGGACCGCGACCCGGATCGCATCGGGGGCGAAGCCGAACAGCAGGCTCGCCTCGATCACCTCGAGGCCCTTGTTCATCAGCGTCGCGGAGTCCACCGAGATCTTGGTCCCCATGTCCCACACCGGATGGGCCGCGGCCATCCCCGGGGAGACCTCCGCGAGGTCGACGTCGCGGTCGTGGAACGGCCCGCCGCTCGCGGTGAGCCACACCCGGTCGACGGCGACGTCCCTGCCGCGAGCGAGGTGGAGCAGCTCGAGCAGCGCGCCGTGCTCGCTGTCGACCGGGACCAGCTCGGAGCCGTGCTCCCTCGCGGCGTCGATCATGTGCCTGCCGGCGGTGACCAGGGCCTCCTTGTTCGCAAGCAGGATCCGCCTCCCGGCGCGCACGGCCGCCATGGTCGGGCCGACCCCCGCGACGCCGCTGACCGCGGCGACGACCGCGTCCGCGTCGCAGGCCGCCGCGCGCTCGACGCCCACCTCGCCCCACGCTACCTCGCAGCCGAGGCCCTCGGCTATCGTCCTGTCCGCAAGCGCCCTGCCCGCCGTCTCGTCGCGCATCGCCGCAATGAGCGGCTCGTGCCTCACGCACAGCGCGAGCATCCCGTCGACGTCGCTGTTTGCGGCGAGCGCGACGACCTCGCAGCCGGCCTCCTCCGCGACCGCAAGCGCGGCCGTGCCGACGCTGCCGGTCGCGCCGAGGACGGAAAGGCACATGCCCCTGGCCGCCGCGGCGCTCATGTCGTAAGGGTGGATAGGAGCGCCATGAACGGCAGGACCGGAAGCCAGGAGTCGATCCGGTCGAGCATCCCGCCGTGGCTGCCCATGAGCACGCCGCTGTCCTTGACGTCGGCCTGGCGCTTGAGCATGGACTCGACGAGGTCGCCGAGCACGGCAAGCCCGCAGGTCGCGGCCGCGACGAGCAGCATCAGCCAGTGCGGGTAGCTGTCGGACAGGTGCACCCACCACAGGGCCGACGCGAGGACGTACAGCGCGAGCAGCGCGCCGAGCACTCCCTCCCAGGTCTTGTTCGGCGAGAGCCGCGGCGCGAGCGGCAGGCGGCCGAGGGTCCTGCCGACTGCCCACGCAGAGCTGTCGGCGAGCACCACCGCGGCGATCCCGGCGATCAGGGTCCAGCGGTCGTACTCGGCCAGCACCGCTACGCTCAGCCAGGCGCTGACGATGATGAAGCCCCCGAGCGCGGCGACGACGTGCCGCGGCGGCTGCGACCCCCACGCGAGCCAGATCGGCGCGGCCAGCGTCCACAGCAGCACCGAAAGGAGCAGGAACTCGTTGACCGACTCGCGGCTGCCCGACAGGATCCACTTGCTCAGCAGGCAGCCTGCGGCCACCGCCGCGGCGTAGGCCGCGCGCTGGGAACGGGTCCTCCCGGCCAGGGCGCCGAGCTCCCAGGCCGCGGCCATCGCCGCCGCGAGCGCGACGGCGCTCACCAGCAGGTGGTTGCCGTAGTACAGGACCAGCCCCGTTGCGACCGCAGCGGCGATCCCGAACGGGACGCGCCCCACGCGCATGGCCGCGGAGCTCACGTGCCCGCCTCCGCGGCGACGGCCCCGTCCACGCCGCCGAAGCGCCGCTCGCGCCCGGCATAGGCCGCAAGGGCGCCCTCGAGGTCCTCGCGGCCGAAGTCGGGCCAGAGGACGTCGGTGAAGTACAGCTCGGTGTAGGCGGCCTGCCAGAGCATGAAGTTCGACAGGCGCTGCTCGCCCGAGGTGCGGATGACGAGGTCGGGGTCGGGCAGACCCGCGGTTGCGAGCCTGTCCGCTAGGTCGTCCTCGCCGATGTCGGACATGTCGCAGCCGGTGTCGGCGAGCCTGCGCACCGCCTCGGCGATGTCCCAGCGCCCGGAGTAGTTGAGCGCGACCTGCAGGCTGATCCGTCCCTGGCCGCGGGTGTGCTTCTCGAGCCGGTCCATCGCGAGGCGCAGCGTGCGCGGGAACGGGCTCAGGTCGCCGAAGAAGCTGATCCGCACCCCCTCGGCCATGAAGTCGTCGAAGTGCTTGCGCAGCCCCTCGTCGAGCAGCGATAGGAGCTCGGCTACCTCGCCGTCGGGCCGGCGCCAGTTCTCGGTCGAGAACGCGAACAGGGTCAGGAACGGGATGCCGGCCTCGCGGCAGGCGACCACCGTCTCGCGGGCGGCCTCGAGGCCCTTGCGGTGCCCCTCGGTCCTGTCGAGCCCGCGGGAATGGGCCCAGCGCCCGTTCCCGTCCATGATGACCGCAACGTGGCGGGGCCTCGCGGGTTGGTCCATGGGCCGCGGCCGGTTCAGACCTTCATCAACTCTTCGGACTTCGCCTTCGCACAGTCGTCGATCTCCCGGACGCTCTCGTCGGTGACCTTCTGGAGCTCCTTCTCGTCGCGGCGCTGCTCGTTCTCGCTGATGTCCTTGCTCTTGACGGCCTCCTTGAGCGAGCCGAGCTCGTCGCGGCGGATGTTGCGCACCGCGACCTTGGCGCTCTCGGCCTCGCGCCCGACGAGCTTCACGAGCTCCTTGCGGCGGTCCTCGCTGAGCTCCGGCAGCGTCACGAGCACCTTCTCGCCGTCGTTGGAGGGGTTGACCCCGAGGTCGGCGTCGCGGACGGCCTTCTCGATCGCAGCGAGGTTGCCTGCGTCCCAGGGGGAGACGGTCAGCAGCCTGTTGCCGGCGACGGCGACCGTCGCGAGCTGGTTGAGCGGCATCTCCTGGCCGTAGCAGCTCGCCTTGACGTGGTCGAGCAGCCCCGGGTGGGCCCGCCCGGTCCTGATCTTGAGCAACTCGTCCTTGAGGGACTGCACCGACTTCTGCATGCGTTCCCTAACGGCTGCGCTGTCCACTTACTTACTGCCCCCAGGTGTGCTGGCGCGCCCGGCAAGATTCGAACTTGCGACCCCCAGGTTCGTAGCCTGATACTCTATCCAACTGAGCTACGGGCGCCTGTCCGTTACAAGCGGAGGATTCTAGCAAAGCGGCCCTAAAGGCCGTACCGCTCCCTGAACGCCCGCGCCTCCTCGGCGACGGCCTCGTCTTCGCTCTCCTCGAGCTCGGCAATGTCGGCGCTCGCGCCCTCGAAGTCCTTGGTGAACATCTTGAGCTGCGCGCGGGAGAACAGCGCGTCTGGGCTCCGCTCCGTCGCCTCGACCGCGAAGTCGAGGTCCTCGAGCGCCTTGTCGTGGCGGCCGGAGACGAAGTGCAGGTGCGAGCGCTGCAGCAGCCCCTCCAGGTTGCCGGGCTCCATGTCCAGCAGGCCGTTGAGCTCGGCCTCGGCCCTGCCGCTCCAGCCGACATGGGAGTACAGCGAGCTGAGGAAGAGCCGGTACTGCGCCTCATCCGGCTCGAGCGCCGAGGCGACCCTCGCGCGCCTTTCCGCGTCCCGCAGGTCGCCGACCTGCATCGCGATCTCCGCGAGGATGAAGTGGGCGACCGCGAGGTCGGGGTTGTCGTCGATCACCCCGTGGAGGACGTCGCGGGCGGAGATGAACTCCCCTCCCGAGGCAAGCTCCCGCGCCTCGTCGATCCCTTCGGGCAGGTCCCCTTCCTCCGGCTGCTCGGCCGGCGACGGCATGCTGCGCTCGCTTACGAGCGCCGCAGCGAGCGCCGCGCAGAACAGCGCCGCGAGCAGCCAGTACGGAAGCCCGCCGCGCATCACGCCCGCTGCAGCTCGGCCGGCTGCGAAGCCGCTGCCCGCCCTTCCGGCAGGAACAGCGCGCACAGGTCCGCGTTGCGGTCGATGCCGTCGGCCGTCGGCCGGACGCGGCCGCCTTCGCGGACGATCCAGCCCTCGCCCTCGGCGGCCCGCAGGGAATCCTCGACGGCCCGGGGCGCAAGCGCCGTGCGCTCGGCGAACAGCGACTCCTCGAAGCCGCCGGTCAGCCGCAGGGCGTTGAGCATGAACTCGAAGGCGAGCTCGCCGCCGCGCACGAAGGCCGACATTGCTGCCGGCTCGCCCGCAAGGGCCCGGTCCATGTACCGCGCCGGCGACTTGTGGCGCGCGTCGCGGCGCACGCCGTCCGCGGTCGACAGCTTGCCGTGGGCGCCGGCGCCGATCCCGAGGTAGTCGCCGAAGCGCCAGTAGTTGAGGTTGTGGCGGCACTCGGCGCCGGGCCGGCTGTGGGCGCTGACCTCGTAGCGCGCGAGGCCCGCGTCCGCGAGCTCGGCGCGCAGCGCGTCGTCCATGTCGGCGACGAGGCCGTCGCCGGGCATGTCCCGCGGCGGCTCGCGGAAGAACAGCGTGCCCGGCTCGAGGGTGAGCTGGTAGAGCGAGACGTGCTCGGTCCCGAGCGCGGCCGCCTCGCGGACGTCGGCCGCGGCGCCGGCCATGTCCTGCCCCGGCAGGCCGAACATGATGTCGAGGTTGACCCGGCCGAAAACCTGCGCCGCGGTCTGCGCCGCGGCGCGCGCCTCGCGCGAGCCGTGGATGCGGCCGAGCGCGGCAAGGCGATCGTCGGAAAAGCTCTGGATGCCGAGCGACAGCCGGTTCACGCCGGCGGCGGCGAACTCGGCGAACCTGCCGGCGTCGACCGTTCCCGGGTTCGCCTCCATGGTCACCTCGGCGCCGGGCAGCAGGTCGAGGAGCATCCGCGCGTCGCTGAGCAGCCGGTCGATCGATGCGGGCTCCATGACGCTCGGCGTCCCGCCGCCGATGAACACAGAGGCCACCTTCCTGCCTGCGACCTCGCCCGCGCAGCCCTCGAGGTCGGCGCGCAGCGCGTCGAGGTAGCGGCCCTCGGGCAGCTCCCCCGGCGCCTCGTGGGAGTTGAAGTCGCAGTACGGGCACTTGCTCACGCACCACGGGAAGTGCGCGTAGAGAGTGAGCGGCGGCGGGGCCGGCCGGCCGGGCAGCATGACCGGGGCCGCTTCCGTCACAGCCTCTCCCCCAGCCGCCCGACGAGCCCGATCATGATCCGCAGCGCCTGCCCGCGGTGGCTCTGCGCGTCCTTCTCCTCGGGGGCGAGCTCGGCGGCGGTGCGCCCGTCGCAGGTGACGAACAAGGGGTCGTAGCCGAAGCCGTTGTCGCCGCGCGGGGCAGTCGCGATCGAGCCGTGCCAGTCCGCCTCGGCGATCAGCGGGGCCGGGTCCGATGCGTGGCGCAGCAGCACGAGCGAGCAGTGGTAGTGCGCCGACCTGTCGGAGGCGCCGTCGAGCTCCTCGAGCAGCCGCGCGTTGTTCGAGGCCTCGTCGCCGGCCTCGGACATGCGCGCCGAGCGGACTCCCGGACGGCCGGATAGCGCGTCGACGCAGATCCCGGAGTCCTCGGCGAGCGTCGCCGATCCGGCCTCCCTCGCAACGTGCCGCGCCTTGGCAAGCGCGTTCTCCACGAATGTCTCGGCCGTCTCGGGGATCTCGCCGATCCCGAGGTCCTCCTTGGATTCCATCTCGCCGACTCGGTCTCCGAGCATGCGCCGGAACTCCCTGATCTTGCCGGGATTGCCGCTGGCAATCACCAGCCGCGGCAGCCGCACCGGCTACTGGGTCGCGGATTCCAGCGGGAAGCCCTTGCCGATCGCGCGCATCGGAAGGTCCAGCCCGAGCTCGGGGACCTCCTGGGCCACCCATGCGGTGAACGTGTTCGAGTTCGGGCCGGGGAAGGCGCGGTACTCGTCCGGGTAGGGGTAGCGCCTCGCGGCCTCGTCGATCTTCACGACCAGCTCCTCCGCCTGCTCGCCGCGCACGTCGGCCATCACGATCGGCTCGGCCCCGAACCAGCGGCGGTCGGGCACGTCCTGCTCGATCCGCAGGCTCGACATGTTGCGGTACCTGCGCCAGCCGATCACCTCGTAGACGGTGTAGTCGCTCGCGCCGGCCGGCTTGGTCGCAAGCCAGGTGTGGTCGGCGACCAGCCCGCGCACCCCCCAGACCTTTGCGCGGAACGCCATGACGACCGCGCCCTCGTGCTCCTCGGGCGTGGGGGCGATGTTGGCGCTCGCCCGGCTCGAGGCGCCCCAGCTGCTGCCGCCGCGGGTGCAGGCGTTCAGCGCGAGGGACAGCACGACGACGAGCGTCAGCGCGACCTTCTTCGCTGTCGACATCTCACTTGGCATGCGGGAGTAAATCCTCATGATCATCGGGCGCGTTCCCGGTCGAAGTCGTACATTAGCCGGAAAGCTACGCGGGCCCGGCGGAACCGGTCAGGCTACCCCGGAAGGGGGTCCGCCGCAACGCCCGGCGGGGATTATATGTCCTTGCCCTCGGGCGCCTCCACCGTCCACAGCGACTCGAGGTCGTAGTGCTCGCGCGCGTCGCGCAGGAAGATGTGCACGATCACCGAGCCGGCGTCGATCAGCGTCCAGCCCATCTCGCCGGGGCCCTCGATGCCGAGGATCGCGACGCCGGCGCGCTTGAGCGCGACCCGCACCCGCTCGGCCATCGCCGCGGCGTGGCGCGTCGAGGTCGCGGTGCAGATCAGGATCCGGTCGAACAGCCGGCCGGACCTTGCTGTGGTGTCGATCTCGACGAGGTCGATTCCCTTCGCGTCGCCGATGACCTTCGAGGCGATCTCCGCCGCGGCGGCGGCATCGGCGGACGGGACTGCGGCTTCAGCCAAGCTGCCGGGACCCCCGTCGGTGCGTCATGCGTCTGAAAGATTATATTCCGCCAAACTTCTTGCTCCCAGTATGGACGGGACGCAACAGGCAGATCCATGCTTGGTGCGGAAAGGCAGTTCCAGGCATTGCCTTCTCAGACTGCTGCCATAGCGCTCACTTCCCCTGCCTGATCTCTATGTCCATTCCGAGTTGCTCGATCTTGGACTGCGCTTCGAACATGGGCTTGCCCGGCAGCTTCTCGATGTACGCCTCGAAAACGTTCTTGAACTTCTCGTGGACGACTTCCTCGCTGAGCTTGTCCGCCTCCTTCTTCGGGAGCACATCCATCATGTCAACCATGATCTCCTCGATGTTCTTCAGCTTGTCAAACATCCTTTCATGTGCTATCGCCCTCGGAATCTTCTTGGCGTATATCTCGCACAGCTTTCCGAACAGCTCGACGACATGCTGGACGTCGAGCCCCTCGACCGCAGTCAGGGCGTGGTCGAGGTCAAGCAGGTCCCGGCCCTTCCTGCGGTTCAGCAGGGCCCTCAACTTTCCTGCCAGCACCTCCTCGGTGGTGAACGTCGGGATGTCCGCCGAGCCGGAGAACCAGGAGTGCTCGATCCTGAAAGCCTTGGTGACCGCAGGGTCGATGAACTCCGGATCCTTGTAGCTCATCTCCAGCTTCAGGACGTTGTCCCCTCCGACAGGGCTGACGTTGGAGATGTCGAACAGCAGCTTGGAGGCGACGCGGCTCGGCCTGTAGTCCCCTTTCCCCAGCCACGGCTCGAGGACGGCGCGCAGCCTGTCGATGATGGCCCCGTTCGGCCCCAAGGTCATGCGGACGACGTCGATGTCCTCCGAGTAGCGGAACGGCTCCGGGAAGTGGAGCTTGTTGAGGGCGGTCCCTCCGCGAAAGCGGAGCTCCTCCCTCAGGAACTCGTCCGAGTAGATCTCGACCAGGGCCCTGCTGATGAGCAGGTCCTGCAGGACCTGGTCTTCTTCATCCCACGGAACCTGCTCGCTCCACTCCTTGATGAACTCGTCCCTGAACATCAAACGTCGGGATCGGGATGCTCGTCAACCTCGACGAACCAACGTTCGCTGCGCTCCAGCAGCGGCTCCCTTGAATGGTACCTGTCGTGCGCCAGCCTTTTCCTCAGGTTCACCCATTGCAGCTGACCGCGCTCTTCGAGCGCCGAACGCAGCTCCCTGGCATGGTCCTTGTACTGCAGGAACTCAAGGTGGTATCCGAGGCGCTGCACCTCAGACTTCTCAAACTCCGCCGACATCTCCGCGAGCCTTTCGGGACATGCCTTCGGAGCCAGCTCCGCGAGGACGGTGGAGACGAAACTAACGCTTCCCGAACCGTTTCGGTAGCGAATCAGGTCAAGCGCGGTCAGCTCCGGACCGGACATTCGCACTTGACCGCCATGACGGTGAAAGGTCCTGCTCTCCACTGCACGGGACACGGTGCCCATGTCCTTCCGGTAGAAGAACTCGAACCTGGACCGACCAGCGGAGAACTTTTTTTGCTGCTTTCCGCACACCACCTGGAAGACCTGCACCGCCTGGTGCGAGGCTCCGTGATGACCTGCCGCAGTCAGCAGCCCCACGTAGTAGTCCGCGCCCACATGGCGCATCAAGGCGTCCACGTACAAGGTTGCCGGCGGCGATCCCCTGTGCTGGTAGTTGGGCGCCACGATTAGGTAGAAGCCCTGCCTCGGGGATATGAGGACGTTGCGCAACTGCAGCCTCTCGGCGGCATCGAGGAAGGCGCCGTGCCCCACGCCGATGGAGTCCTCAGCCTCCTGCGAGGTGAAGTGGAGGTTGCCGTAGAACAGCTGGTTCTGAATGTAGCCTGACAGGGCTGATTTTCCTTCGGTTGCCATGGGTGACGCAATCCTCGACAGCGGAGATTATACAACAACACTTTCTTTTCCTTGCATGCAAATATCTTGACAGTGCGGAGATCAGCATACGACATATTAAATATCATGCTCCGATCATTCATAGGCTGCGCTTGACTCGATGAGCCTTGCGACCCCCTCGGGTACCATATCCCGCCACTCGGAACCGCCTGAGGCTACCGACGCGCGAAGCCCTTCCGATGACACCTCCGGAGCGCGGCACGGCAGCACGAACGCCCTTCCCGTCCCCGACAGCAGACCTTCGGCGGAGTCCGCGATTCCGGCTTCGAGCGCCTTGGCAACCTCAGGGTCCGCAGGCTTCCACCTGCTTCCGGGCATGCGCGGTACGACTGCGATGTTGACCTCGCCGAGCAGCTCCCGCCACGACCTCCAGGTCCCGAGCGCCTCGGTCTCGTCGCCGCCGAGCAGCAGCACGGGAGCTCCGTCGCGCTCCGGCAGGCGCGCGACCGTGTCGATCGTGTAGGACGGACGGCCCTCGGGCTCAAGCGCCTCGACGGAGACCCTGTCCCCCAGGTCCGAGCAGCCGAGGCGCGCCATCTCGAGCCTCGCTTCAAGCGGCGCGGCGACCTCCTTGTGCGCGGGGCTGCCGGAGGGGACGACAAGGACCCGGTGGCGGGGCAGCCCGGCCAGCGCGCACTCGATAAGCGCGCGGTGGCCGTTGTGGAACGGGTCGAACCTTCCGCCGTAGAGGACGAGCGGCTCGCTCAAGCGTCCTTCGCGTCCGAAGGCCTCGGCAGCATCGTCTCCCAGGACAGGCACACCGGGCACTGCCAGTAGTGGTTGGTCGCGTGGAAGGCGCACTCCGAGCAGTCGTAGCCGGGGCTGACGTTGCCGACCGACAGCAGCAGGCGGTCGAGCTCGTCGCGGCGCCTGCCGTCGTCGCCGGCGCGCTCGACCTCGAGCCACTTCGCCACCGCGACCGCGTGCTTGACTTCGCGCATCGCCTCCTTGACGAAGCCCGCCATCGCCGCATGTCCGCGCTCCTCGGCGAGCGCGTCGTAGACGCTCTCGAACATCACCGGCGTCGGGCTCGAGCGGAACGCGGACAGCAGCACGGCCTCGCCGCGGCCGGACTCGCCGGCGGCGGAGTGGGCGCGCATGATCAGCGAAGCGGCGACCGGGACCATCTCCGGCCTGCCGTCCATCCCGGCGAGCGCCTCGAGGGCCGCCTTGCCGTCGCCGCCCTCAAGGGCCGCCTCGGCGAGCATCATCGACGCCCGCCCGCAGTTGGGGTTGCGCCGCAGCGCCTCGCGCAGCAGCTCGCCGCGGCGCCCGGGGCCCTCGACCGCGGCCCACTCGCAGTGCAGCTGCGCGATCACGTGCCGGCGCAGCTCGGCGTTTGCGTCGTCGCGCGCGAAGCGCTCCTCGTCCTCGATCGCGCTCTGCCAGGCCTTCGAGTACTGGTGGACGTTGAACAGGTGGCGCAGCGCGGCCTCGGCGTGCTCGGTGCCCTCGAGCTCCTTGAAGCACTCCTGCGCGAGGTCCAAAAAGCCGCCCTTCTGGTAGTCGAGCCCGAGCTCGTAGCGGGCCCGCGCGCGGTCCTTCGGGTCGAGCTCGTCGCAGGAGATCAGCGCCTTGTGCACCCTGATCGCGTCCTCGTAGTTGCCCTGCAGGCGGTGGAGCTCGCCGGCGGCGAAGTGGAGCTCGGCGTTCTCGCGGCCGAGCGGCTGCCCCGACTCGAGGAACTCGCGCGCCGCGGCGTCGCGGTCGCCGCGCAGCAGGCTGCCGATGCCGCCCATGATCCGGTCGGGGACGCTCCGCGCCTTGCTCACGACCTGCTCCATGTCGACCCGGGCGATCATCCAGCCGGTCACGAAGACGCCCAGCAGGAGCAGCAGGCGCCAGTCTACGAAGTCCATGGGTTCCTTCCGTCCGCCCGCGGGCCGCAGGCGGGGGCGCGCGTCAGCTGCCGTCGGCCTCGCCGGCGTCCACCGTCTTGCGCAGGTTCTTGCCGGCCTTGAAGCGCGGTATGCGCCGCGGCGGGATCACGACCTGCTCGCCGGTGCGCGGGTTGTGGAACCGGTGCGCCGGCCGCAGGCTCAGAAAGAACGTCCCGAAGCCCCTGATCTCGACCCGGTCCTCGCGGCTGAGCGCCCCGACGATCGAGTTGTGGATGAGCTGGACCGACCTGCGCACCTGGCCCTTGCCGAGCCCGGGGTTGCGCTCGTAAAGCGTGTCGACCAGGTTCGACAGGTTGACGGCGGCGGGTCGCTCCTCGGCCATGCCCCGTCCCTAAGGTCGCCCGGAGCGGGCCTTCAGTCCTTGGCTTCGGACGGCCCTGGGGCGGCCTCGCCGCCCTCGCCCGGGCCGCTGCCCTCGTCGGCCTTCGGCTCCGCTCCGCCTTCATCGGAGGGAGCGGCTTCGGCCTTGGCCTCTGCCTCGGGGGCCGGTGCGTCCGCAGGGGGCTGTTCGGAAGCGGCGCCTGCATCTGCGGGTTTCGCGTCCGCAGGCTCGCCCTCCCCGGCCTTGGCCTCGGCCGCGCCTTCCCCGGGCTTGCCTTCAGAGTCAGCCTCGGTGGCTATTGCGGAGGACTCCTCGCCCATTCCGCCGAGGGTCTCCTTGAGGACGGTCCCGAACGAGCCGGACTGGTCCCTGGCGCGCTTCTCCTCCTCGACCCGCTGGCGGTGCTTGGAGAACGCCGCGGCGTCGGTGGACTTGGTGCTCGCCTTGATCGAGACGGTCACGCGGTCCTTGTCGACCTCGATGACCTGGACCTTGACCTTGTCGCCGACCGAAAGCCTGTCGGAGACGTTGTCCACGCGCTCCTCGGCGACGTGCGACTTCGGCAAAAAGCCCGAGACCTCGTCGCTGAGCTGCACGGTCGCGCCCCGGTCCATGACCTTCCTGACGGTCCCCTCGATGCTCTCGCGGTTGTGGTACGCGGACCGGAAGCGCTCGAACGGGTCGCGCTCGAGCTGCTTGATCCCGAGCGAGACCTGCCTCTTCTCGACGTTGACGTTGAGCACCACCACCTCGATCTCCTGGCCGTTCGAGTAGCTGGACATCGACTCGCGCCCGGAGCGGTCGGTGTACGAGAGCTCCCTGCGGTGCACGAGGCCGTTGATCCCGCCGGGCAGCTCGACGAACAGGCCGATCTCCTCCTGGCGGCCGACGACGATCCCCTTGACCTTGCTGCCCTTGTTGTAGGTGAGCTGGAACTCCTCCCACGGGTTCGGCAGGCACTGCTTGAGCCCGAGCGACAGGCGCCGCGACGCCTTGTCGTAGCTGAGCACCATCACCTCGACCTCCTGGCCGGGCTGGACGACCTTGATCGGCTGGACGTTGCGCTGCAGCCAGTCCATCTCCGAGCTGTGCACCAGGCCCTCGAAGCCCTTCTCGATCTCGACGAAGGCGCCGAACTCCTTGACCGAGATCACCTTGGCGAAGGTCCTGCTCCCCGGCGGGTGGGCGGTCGCGAGCTCGTCCCAGGGGTCCGGGACAAGCTGCTTGACGCCGAGGGTCACCTGCTGGCGCTCGGTGTCGATGCGGAGCACCTTGACGTCGAGCTCCTGGTCGACCGCCAGCTCGTCGGAGACGTTGCCGATCCTGTGCCAGGAGATGTCCTCGCGCCGGAGGATGCCGTGTATGCCCTCGGCGACGCGCAGGTAGGCGGTGAAGTCCGGGTAGTCGACCACCGCGGCGACGGTGCCCTTGATGACGTCGCCCTCCTTGAACTCGATGTTGGAGAGGTCGCCGCCGGTGAGCTCGCGCTCGCGCACCAGCCGGCGGTTGAGGATCGCCGACATGCGCTCGTGCTTGAGGCGCTCGACGTAGAAGCGCTCGCGCTTGCCGACGAGCTGAGTCTCGGACTTGACCGGGAACAAGTCGACGAGCGAGCCCGGCAGGAACGCGCGCAGGCCGTCGATGTGCACCGAGTAGCCGCCCTTGATCCGCTCGCGGATCACCCCGTCGATCGTCTCCTCCTCGTCGAAGGCCTTGAGCAGCCGCGCCCAGGCCTCGTCGCGGCGGTACTGCAGGTGGGAGAGCATCGTGTTGCCGCGGCCGTCGTCGAGCTGCTCGACCTTGACCTTGACCCGGTCGCCCTCCTTGACGGTGATGTCGCCCTCGTCGTTGCGGAACTCCTCCTCGGGTATCCGGCCGCGCGACTTGAGTCCGGCGTCGACCGAGACCCAGTGGCCCTCGTGCGCGACGACCAGCGCCTCGAGCACGGTGCCGACCCTGGTGTCGACGTTGCTGTCCATCTCGCCTATCAAGGCGGCGAAGCTGTCCTTTGCCGGGGGCTCGGCCACGGCCTGCGTTGCGTCCTGCATGTTCCTCTGCGTTCCCTTGAGTTCCGACGGCGTGGAAATGAGGCCCGGTCCGCCGGGGGCTACGCCTTGCGAAGCCCCTCGAAGAGGGCGACGACCTTCGCAACCGTGTCCGCCGCGCTCAGGCCGTCGGTGTCAACCACCGCGGCGTCCTCAGCAGGCCTGACCGGCGCGATGCGCCTGTCCCCGTCCCGGGCATCCCTCTCCCTGAACCGTTCGAGGTAGCCCGCCATTCTACTATCATCGCCCGCCGCGCCCCTAGCCGCGAGGCGCTCGCGGGCGCGCTCCTCTCGCGCCTCCATGCTCGCGGTGAGGAAGACCTTAAGGTCCGCGTCGGGAAAGACGATCGACCCCATGTCGCGCCCGTCGGCGACGATCCCCGGCGGCCGCCGGCAGTCGCGCAGCGGCTGCATCAGCGCGTCGCGGACCTCCGGCAGCGCCGCGACCTTGGACGCGGCCTCGCCGACCTCCTCGCCGTCGAGCCAGGGAGTCGGCAGCAGCGCCTCGAGCCCGCCGGGCGCGTCGACGATGCTGCGCGCCGCGGCGAGGACCGAGGCGGCGTCGCCGAGGTCCGCCTTGTGGGAGATCGCCAGCGAGGCGACCGCGCGGTAGAAGCGGCCGGAGTCGAGGTGCGCGAAGCCGAGCCTTTCCGCGACCCCGCGGGCGACGGTGCCCTTGCCGACCGCGGCCGGGCCGTCGACCGCCACGACCGGGACCGCATCCGCCGCTGCTTCAGCCATGGAGCTATTGTAAGTAGGCGCGCCCGTCCATCCCTTCCTATAATCGCCCGGGGCGAAAAGGGATGGCGGCGAAGCAACCGAAGAGGCGCAAGGCCGCGGCCGCGGAGCGCGACGACCAGGACGCGCCTACCGAGCGCATACTCCGGCCGCAGCGGCTGTCGGAGTTCGTCGGCCAGCGCAAGGTCCACGAGCAGCTCGAGGTGTTCATCACCGCGGCGCGCAAGCGCGGCGAGCCGCTCGACCACCTGCTGCTGGTCTCGCCGCCGGGGCTCGGCAAGACCTCGCTCGCGCACATCGTCGCGAACGAGCTCGGCGGCGGCCTGCGGATAACGAGCGGGCCCGCCCTCGAGCGGCCCGGCGACGCAGCGGCGGCCCTGACCGGGCTCGGGCCGGGCGACATCCTGTTCATCGACGAGATCCACCGGCTCCACCCGGCGATCGAGGAGAGCATGTACTCTGCGCTCGAGGACCGGCGCTTCGACGTGATCATCGGCGAGGGCTCGGGAGGGGTCTCGGCGGTGTCGCTGCCGCTCGAGCCGTTCACCCTGATCGGCGCGACGACCCGCGCGGGGATGCTCACCTCGCCGCTGCGCGACCGCTTCGGCATCGTGATGCGCCTGACCTTCTACCCGCCCGAGGACCTCGCGAAGATCGTCGAGCGGTCGGCGGGGCTCCTGCGCACGGAAGTCACCCCCGGCGCGATGGACGAGCTCGCCAAGCGCTCGCGCGGGACGCCGCGGCTTGCCAACAGGCTGCTGCGCCGGGTGCGCGACTACGCCGACGTGCGCGGCGACGGAAAGGTCACGATCGAGATCGCCAGGGAGGCCCTCGAAATGCTCGAGGTCGACGAGCAGGGGCTCGACTCGGTCGACAAGTCCTACCTCGAGGTTTTGCTGATGCGCTTCAGCGGCGGGCCCGCGGGCCTGGACAACCTGGCGGTCGCCCTCGGCGAGAGCCCCGAGACGATCGAGTACTTCATCGAGCCCTACCTGATCCAGCAGGGCTTCATCCAGCGCACGCCGCGCGGGCGGATCGCCCAGGGCCGCGCCTGGAAGCGCGCCGGCCTCAAGCCCGCCGGCGGCGGCGGGGAACTGTTCGACGAATGAGCGCGCGCAGGCCCCTGCTTGCCGCGGCGCTTGCGGCCGCGCTGCTCGCGGCGTCCTGCGGCAAGCCGGTCACGCAGCAGGCGAGCATCGACGGCGAGGCGCTCGAGCGCGAGGAGCGGCTCCAGCTCGAGGCAGCGTACGAGTACCTCCGCGGCCACGAGCGCCGCCTGTGGAACATCGGGATCACCCTGCGCAAGTCCGCGACTCACTTCTGCCCCGACGACGTGGCGAACGGGATTGACGCTATCGTCCGCGACATCAGCGTGGTCCCGGAGGACTTCCGCGAGGTCGCGTCCGAGGTCCACGGCATCGGCGAGCTGCCGGTCGTCGAGGCTCTCCACCCGGGCGGCGCGGCCGAGCGCGCCGGGCTTGCCGTCGGAGACGCGGTCTTGCGGCTCGACGGGATCACCTTCGAGGGCGACGGCGCGACGACGCTGTCGGCGCTTTCGCGCGAGCGCTTCCAGCGCGAGGCAGCGGACGGTGTTGTCGCAGCGGAGATCGAGCGGGACGGATCCCGCCTTACCCTAACGGTCGACGCGGTCCCGATGTGCGACTACCCGGTCGCGCTGGTCAACGAACACCAGCTCAACGCCTACGCTGACGGCAACGCCGTGTACGTCACCCGCGGCCTGATGAACTTCGCCGACGACCGCGAGCTCGCCTTCGTGGTCTCGCACGAGCTCGCCCACAACGCCATGGGCCACGTCGACTCGAAGGCCGCCAACATGATCGGCGGCCTGGTGCTCGACGTCGCGATCATGGTCGCGACCTACGGGGCGTGGCAGGGCGGCTTCGGCGCGGCAGGAAGCATGATCTACTCGCACGAGTTCGAGGCCGAGGCGGACTACGTGGGCCTGTACGTGATGGCCCGCGCGGGGATGGACATCGGCGGCGCCGCGGAGTTCTGGCGCAAGATGGCCGCCGAGACCGGGACGCTGAGCAAGTCCTCGCCGACCCACCCGTCCAACGCGGAGCGCTTCCTCGCGATGAGCGGGACTATCGAGGAGATCAACGGCAAGATCGACTCGGAGGCGCCGCTCGAGCCCAACCTGCGCGAGGGCGCCGAGGCGCCGGACGGCTGAGCGGGGCGGAAGGCACGGCAGTGACCCGCAGGACGACGGTCGAGAGGCGCGCCTACTTCGGCGACACCGACTCCGGCGGCGTGGTCCACCACGCGGCGTACGTGCACTGGTTCGAGCACGCGCGCACCGAGTGGATCCACGAGCGCGGCGGCAGCCTCGAGGACTGGACGAAGGCCGGGGTGGTGTTCGTCGTCGCGCGGATGGAGGTCAAGTACATTGCGCCGGTGCGCCTCGACGAGGTGGTAAGCGTCTCGGCCGAGCTCGTGCGGCTCAAGGGATCGGTCGCGGTGTTCGCCCAGGAGGCATCGCGCGGCGGCAAGCCCGTATGCTCGGCGCGCCTGACTCTCGTGTGCGTCGACCTCGAGAGCGGCAGGCCGGTCCCGGTTCCCGACGGCCTGAAAAAGTTCCTGGCCTGAGCTTGCGCCTCGGGCTAGAGGCCTGCCGTCCTGCGCCTTTCCGAAACCATCTCGCCGAGCCAGCACCAAAAAGTATCCCGTGATACTTCCGCACCTCCATGGTGTGCCGCAAGTCAGGATGCTTCCACTCCAGAAACATTCGTAACCGGCCTTTGCTCTGCACGGGTTCTGTTCAGCAAGGCTCGCTGGAAACTCGTTCTTGCCAATTTCCCTAACTGATTTTCGGAAAAAACGAACGAAACATGCAAACGAAGTTAATGAAAAATGAGTTGATGAATAAAGGCATCGAATTTAATTTACCATTGTTTCAATATCTTACATCATTTTGCAATTTTTTGACCATGTGTTGTTGGCTAAAATACGCATTTTTCATCAAACAAGATTCAGAAAAATGTCCACTGCAAATCCAACCGTTCGTTCTGCAATGGGTGTCACCACTTGTCGGATCTGACTGTAGGGGCTTGCCACGCTTGATCTGCATGGATCTTCTCACACAGAAGGCCGCCGGCGTGGCGGGAATTCCGAGATGCAGGAAACTTGCCTCATGTGCCCCGTTTCGCCTTGCAAACTGCCTGGTCGCACAGGAAGTTGTCTGTAATGACCGTCGTGCTGCCTTGGCCCTGAGGCTCAGGCTTCCTGCGGGACTCCATCCCCAAAGTAAAATTTTCAACTGAGCCTGGACTAAGAAAGGACAATGGCGGAAACCGACATACTGGCGCTGGTCGCGCGGGCGAGCCTGTTCGCGCAGGCGGTGTTGCTCGTTCTCGGCGTCATGCTGTTCTTCGTAATCTGGTTCATCATCCGCAAGGTCAAGGTCTTCAGGAGGGTCGGCGAGGACTCCGATTTGTTCGAGGACGAGTTCTGGGAGGCCGGCCAGATCGAGGAGATCCACCAGCGCGCCGAGGAGGGCGAGTTCGGCTCGGACGGGCTCGCCGCTGTCTTCCTCAGCGGCATGCACGAGTTCGAGAAAACCCGCAAGGCCGGAGTAAAGGACCAGCAGCTCGCGGTCGACGGCATCCGCCGGGCGATGGAGATCGGCATCCAGTCCGAGGTCGACAAGCTCCAGTCGCTGCTGCCGTACCTCGCGACGGCCGGCTCGTCGAGCCCGTACATCGGCCTGCTCGGGACTGTCTGGGGGATCATCAACGCCTTCCGCTCGCTCGCGGGCGCGAGCCAGGCGACCATCGCCCAGGTCGCGCCGGGCATAGCCGAGGCGCTGATCGCGACCGCGATGGGGCTGTTCGCCGCGATCCCGGCGGTGATCGCCTACAACCACCTCTCGGCGCGGGTCGACCGCTTCATCGTCCAGTACGAGAACTTCGCCGACCACTTCTGCAACATCATCCGCCGGAGCATGTGACGTGCTGCGCAGGACTCGCAGGCACAAGGGGCTGCAGAGCCAGATCAACGTCGTCCCGTACCTCGACGTGATGCTCGTGCTGCTCGTGATCTTCATGGTCACTGCGCCGCTGATCAACCAGTCGGTCATCGACCTGCCGCCGGCGGGCGACGTCGGCACCGAGCAGCGCCAGGACGCGATCGAGATCCAGCTCCCGGCCGACGGCGGCTTCGTCGTGAAGGACTTCAACTTCGGCGGCGAGGAGATCAACTTCAACACGCTCGCCGACGCGATGGCGCTCGTGCGCGAGCGGCGCGAGCTGTTCCCGTCGGCCCCGCTGCTCGTCTCCGCCGACCGCAAGATCGCCTACGAGAAGGTGGTCGAGGTGCTTGCCGGGCTCCACGAGGAGGGCCTCCAGAACATAGGGTTGGTGACGCGGGCCGGCGAATGAGCCTCCGCGAGCTTTACGAGCCCGACAAGAACCTCTCGGCCGTCCAGGCCTTCCTGCTGATGGCCGCCCTGACTGCGCCGCTTGTGTGGTCGGTGTCGTTCCGCACCACGGTGATCACCGAGCCGATCGTCGTCGCGGTCGTCACCGCGCCGCCGCCCGAGCCCGAGCCCGAGCCGCAGCCGGAGGCCGACCTCGAGCGGGTCCGCGAGCAGCTCGAGGCGACGAGGCGCAACCTCGAGGAGGCCGAGGTCGCGCGGCGCAGGGCCCGGCAGGAGGCCGAGGAGAGGCGCAAGGAGGAGGAGGTCCGGCAGGCCGAGGAGGAGGAGCGCCGCCGCGAGGAGGAGCAGGCGCGCCAGCTTGAGCTCGAGGAGGAGCAAAGGCGCAAGGCCGAGGAGGAGGAAAGGAAGCGGGAGGAGGAGGCCAGGCGAAGGCGGGAAGAGGAGGAGCGCAGGCTCGAGGAGGAGGAGCGCAAGAGAAGGGAGGCCGAGGAGATCGAAAGGCGCCGCGCCGAGGTCGAGGCACGGGCCAAGGCGGCGCGCGACGCGAAGCTCATGGACCGCCACATCGCCGGCATACACGACCGGGTCAAGCGCCACCTGACGAACCCCGACGGCGTGCCGAGCGGCATCCAGGTCGAGGTGCGGGTCCTGCTCCAGCCCAACGGCACGCTCGCCGACATCCCGAAGGTGATCGAGGAGTCCGGCTTCGAGCCGTTCGACGACCAGGCGGTGCGGGCGGTGATACGCGGGGCCGAGAACGGCTTCGACCTGCCCGACGACCCCGAGCTGCGCGAGCAGTTCGACGAGCTGATCCTGGTGATCACGCCCAAGGAGTGAGCGCGGCGGCGCGCCCTGTGAGAAAATCCCGCCGTTCATGACCTTCGCGCGCGCGGCCCTCCCGGCCCTTGCCTTGCTGGCCGCGTCGCTTCCGCCGCTGGCGCTCGCCGCGGTCGAGATCCAGATTGAGAGCCAGGGCGTCCGCCGGATCCCGATCCTGATCGAGGCCTTCGCCGGGGAGCGGTTCGGCTCCGAGCAGATCTCCAGGGTCATCACCGACGACCTCGACCGCACCGGGCTGTTCCGCTCGATCCACCGCGACGAGCCGACCACCGCGCCTTTCGAGGAGCCGGACTACGCCCAGGTCGACATCGAGGAGTACGAGTACATGCTCGTCGGAACGGTCGAGGAGACCGCCGGCGGCAGCTCGCGCGCGACTTACCAGCTCATCGACCTCGTCACCCGCGAGCCCGACGACGCATTCGCGATCGAGGTCGGCCCGGGCCAGGACCGCCTGGTCGGCCACACGATCGCGAACTGGCTCTACGAGCGCCTGATCGGCGAGCCGGGCATCTTCACCTCGAAGATCGCCTACGTGCTCAAGACCGGCGAGAAGAGGACCGCGAGCTACGAGCTCAAGGTCGCCGACTACGACGGCCACAACGCCCAGACCCTGCTGCGCAGCCCCGAGCCGATCATCTCGCCGGAGTGGATGCCCGGCGGCAACCACATCCTGTACGTCTCCTACGAGCGGCGCAAGCCGATCGTCTACGAGCACGCCCTGCTCACCGGGCAGCGGCGTACCGTCTCGGGCTTCAAGGGCAACAACTCCGCTCCGGCGATGTCGCCCGACCGGAGATGGGTCGCGGTCGCGCTGTCCGAGTCCGGCAACACGCAGATCTACCTGCTGTCGGCCGACGGCACCCGCAAGCTCCGGCTGCGCGAGAGCAACGGCATCGACACCGAGCCGACCTTCTCGCCGAACAACGAGGACATCGCTTTCGTCTCCGACAGCGGCGGCTCGCCGCAGATCTACCTGCGCAACCGGCTCAGCGGCGACGAGAGCAGGCTGACCTTCGGCTCGTCCTACAACGTCTCGCCGCGCTTCAGCCCCGACGGCTCGCTGCTGACGTTCGTCCGTCGCGACCGCAACGGCTTCAACGTGCACGTCATCGACCCCGCAGACCCCGGCAGCCAGTCGGTCCCGCTCACCGGGATCGACCTCGCCGACTCGCCGAGCTTCTCGCCGGACGGGAAGATGCTGCTGTTCAAGAACGACGCCCGGCCGGACATTTTGTACACGGTGTCGATAAATGGTAAAATCGCGCGTCCGTTCACGGTGCCTGAGCAAGGAGAGATCAAGGATCCCATCTGGAGCCCGGCCTCCACCCGCGAGTCCTGGTACTGATTTTCCGTTTTAGGCTACAATTGAGGGGATTCCCCGACAGAGGAGCACGTTGACTATGCCTACGCCGACGAAAAAAACCGTCCCGCTCGTTGCCATGGTGGTGATGGCCGCCGGACTAGCCTCATGCGCGCAGAAGGAGTCCTTCTCCTCGCTGCCGCCTTCCGAAGAGAGCGCCGCAGACGGCCCTAAGGTCGTCGAGGCGACCCCGAGGGTCCAGCGCGTCGCGGAGGACGACGGCGCCGACGCAAGGCGCGACGGCGAGAACATCCTCAACGAGCGGCTGGTGTTCTTCGACTTCGACAAGTCCGAGATCAGGCCCGAGTTCCGCGCGATGCTCAGCGCCCACACCGACTACCTCGTGGGCAACCGGGGCAAGGCGGCGATGCTCCAGGGCCACGCCGACGAGCGCGGCTCGACCGAGTACAACCTGGCGCTCGGGCAGCGCCGGGCCGACGCGGTCCGCGAGTACCTGACCGCCGGCGGCGTCTACTCCGACCAGCTCGAGGCGATCAGCTACGGCGAGGAGCGCCCGCGCGCCCTTGGGTCGAACGAGTCGGCCTGGGCCGAGAACAGGCGCGTTGAGATCCTCTACACGGACGAGTAGAGCAGCAGCGACCCGCACCCTGGCGGCGCTGACGCTCGCCGCCCAGCTTTCACTTTGCGCCCTGCCCGCCTCCGGGCAGGTCTCGCTGTTCAAGGACGAGGAGGCCAGGGAGAAGCTCGCCGAGATCGAGGGCAAGGTCGAGCTCGTCCAGGGCAACCTGCGCAGGCTCGCCGCCGAGGCGGCCGAGCTCAACAACGAGAAGCAGGAGCTGCTCCGGCTGATCCGGCAGCTCTCGGGCCTCGTCGAGGAGGCCAACCTGATCGCCAACCGTCACGACGCGCGGATCGACGAGATCGGCGGCTACATCGAGACCGAGGGCGAGGCGCTCGGCCGGCGCATCGACGAGGGCTTCGACCGGGTCGCGGGCGCGATGGTAAGCAACGACGCGAAGCTCTACGACCGCGGCGTGCGCTCGCACCACGATCTCGACTACGACGCGGCCGAGCGCGACCTGCGCGAGCTCCTGCTGCGCTACCCGGCCTCGCGCTTCGCGCACGCGGCGACGTACAGGCTCGGCCTTTTGCTGCACGAAAGGGGGAGCCTGGCCGAGTCGCAGGAGACCCTTACCGGTTTGCTCGCCTCGCACCCGGACAGCCCGCGCGTTCCGGACGCGCTGCTGCTTCTCGCGCAGATGGCCTCCGAGCGGGGCGACGAGGCGGTAGCGGACGGCCTGCGGCGCCGGCTGCTCGACAACCATCCCGCGTCCTCCGCGGCCGACCGCCTGAGAAGCGAGGCTCCAGCCGGGACCTGATATGCGCGCCGGCCGGCTGCGGATAATCTCGGGCGACTGGCGCTCGCGCCGGCTGCGGGTGCCCGACGGGATCAGGCCGAGCCAGGACGCCCACCGCGAGACTTTGTTCAACGTGCTCGGCGGGGCCGTCGGCGGAGCCGACTGCCTGGACCTGTTCGCCGGCACCGGCTCGCTGGGCCTCGAGGCGCTGTCGCGCGGGGCGCGGCACGTAACCTTCGTCGAGCGCTCGAGGCGGGTGGCGAAGACCCTGCGGCAGAACGTCGGCGCGCTCGGCGCGGGCGCGCGGGCGACGGTGCTAGTTTCCGACGCGGCGCGGATGCTGCGCGGCGCCGCGCGCCGGAGCTGGTCGCTCGCATTCGTCGACCCGCCGTTCGCGGACTGCGGCCGGGACGGCTGGTGGGAAGGCTTCATGGGCTCGCTGTCGGCACGGCTGGATAGCGGCGCGGTGGCGTGCTGCGAGGCGCCGCGGCCGGTCCGGGCGACGCCCGGGTGGGAGCCCGTCCGCGCCGGGCGCGTGGGCGCGGCGCACTGGGCGGTGCTGCGCAGGACATGAGGGCCGCGCTCGCCGCCCGCATGCTTGCCGCGGCCTGCTTCGCGTCCGCCTTGACGCCCGGGACGGCGGCTCAGGACTTCTTCGACGACAACGAGCTGCGCACCGACCTGATCGCCCTGGCCGATACGGCGGTCGCCCTTGAGGAGCGAGCCGGGCAGCTCGCCGGGCAGCTCGCCCGCCTGCGGTCCGAGACCGAGCAGCTGCGGCGGCTGGCGCAGGAGATCGAGGGGCAGCTGTCGGCCGGCGGGGGCAAGAGCGCGCAGCGCGAGCGGAGAATCACCGAGGTGATGGCTGCCGCCGAGGCGACGATAGGCGAGCACGAGGAGCGCGCCGAGAGCGACTCGCGCCTGCTCCTTGCGATACTCGAGGGGATCGACGGCCGCGAGTACAGCGCCGCGCTGCGCGGCTACAACAGCGACGGGGACGTCAAGGGATCGCTGCGGCGCCTGCGCGGCATCGTCGCCTACGGGGACCTGTCGCCGTACGCAGGCTCGGCGCGGTACTGGATCGGGCGGATCAACCACCAGCAGGGCGCTCCGGACGTCGCGCGCAAGGAGCTCGGGCGCTTTCTCGAGGAGCACCCCTCCGACCACCGGGCGCCGGACGCGATGCTCATGCTCGCGGAGATCGCAGGCCTCGAGGACGTTTTCGAGGCCGCAAGGATCGAGGACGAGATACTCGCGCTCCATCCGGACTCGGCCGCCGCGGACAGGGTCAGGGCGCTGCGGCAATGAGCGGAAGGACGGGCAGGATCGCCTACCCGGGGACGTTCGACCCCCTCACGCGCGGGCACGAGTCGATGGTCGGCCGCGCGCTGAAGGTCTTCGACGAGGTCGTCGTCGCGGTCGCCGAGGGCGTGCACAAGCAGCCGCTGTTCACACTGGATGAGCGCATCGGGATGATCCGCGAGTCGCTCGGCGGCGAGGGCAGGGTCGAGGTGATGCCGGTCAAGGGCCTGCTCGCGGACTTCCTCGCCGACAACGGCATCAAGGTCGTCCTGCGCGGGATGCGCTCGCTGTCGGACTTCGAGTTCGAGATCCAGCTTGCCGACATCAACCGGCGCCTCGGCCGGGACGTCGAGACCCTGTTCATGGTCCCGGAGAACGACCACATCCACGTGTTCTCCCGCGTCGTGCGCGAGGTCGCGATGCTAGGCGGCGACGTGAGCCCCTACGTCAACGAGCGGATCGCCGAGCACCTGCGCAGGAAGTTCAAGGCGGACAACCTCGCCCTGGACCTTTGAAGAAGGCCCTGCGCAGCCTCCCCGCCGGCCATGGCCCTGAAGATCACCGACGAGTGCATCAACTGCGACGTCTGCGAGCCGGCCTGCCCGAACGGCGCGATCAGCATGGGCGACGTCCGCTACGAGATCGACCCCGACCTGTGCACCGAGTGCGTCGGGCACTTCGACGAGCCGCAGTGCGTGATGCTCTGCCCGGTCGACTGCATCCCGAAGGACCCGGCCCGCCCCGAGACCGAGGCGCAGCTGCTAGAGAAGCTCGGGAGGATCCGGGCGGCCTAGGTCAGAAGGCCTTGAGGTCGGCCTCGCGGCTGATCACCGCGCTGACCGACTGGCGCGCGCCGACGAGCAGGTCCACGCCGTCCCTGATGAGGACTTCGCAGGGGCGCAGCCTGCCGTTGAACTCCATGACCATAGCCCGGGCGTAGGCCCCGGCGTCGAACACCGCAACGAGCTCGCCCGGCGAGGCGTCGAGGTCGACGCCCTTGGCGAGGAAGTCGGCGCTCTCGCAGACCGGGCCGACCACGTCGACCTCGCCCGGCCCCGCCGGGTGGCCGCCTATGTGGGCGACGCCGTGCACGGCTCCGTACAGCGCGGGGCGGATCAGCTCGGTCATGCCGGCGTCGACGACCAGGTGCCTGCCCTTTCGGTACAGAGCGCGAGTGAGCAGGATGCCCGCCCGGGCGACGATCATCCGTCCGGGCTGGAATCCGTACCTGACCCCGTCCGCCCGCTCGCGCAGCGCAACGCACAGCTCGGCGAAGACGTCCGCCTTGGGCCTGTCGCCGATCTGCCCGACGGCGTACCCTCCGCCGAGGTCGGTGCAGGTCGGCACGATGCCGGCCGTGCCGAGCTCGGCCCGGACTTCCGCGAGCCTGTCCGCAGCCTCGAGGTACGGCGCGGCGTCGCCGACCTGCGAGCCGATGTGGCAGTGAAGCGAGCCGACCTCCAGGCTGCCGTCGGCGTCGACCGCGCGGAACAGACTCACCGCCTCCTCGGCCGGCACGCCGAACTTCGAGCCGGCGTGGCCGGTCGCTACGTGGGGGTGGGTGCCCGGGTCGATGTCGGGGTTGACCCGGACTCCGACGCGGACCTCGGAGTCGGCCTTATTCGCGACGGAAGAGATTACCTCGAGCTCGCCTTCGGACTCGCAGACGATCTCGCCGGCTGCGTTGGCGACGAAGTGCTCGATCTCCTCGCGGGTCTTGCCGGGCCCGGTGCAGACCACCTCGTGCGCGGGCGCGCCCACCCGGATGGCGCGCTCGAACTCGAGGCGCGACGAGACGTCGAAGCCGAGCTTGTTGAACCTGACCTGCTTGAGCACCCCGTGGTTGCCGTTGGCCTTCATGGCGTAGCTGACGCGCGCCGGCTCCGGCAGCGTGGCGGCGGCATCGAGGCACGAGCGGCACGCGGCGTCGATCGCCGCGGCGGAGTACACGTAACAGGGCGTTCCGTAGTTCCCGGCGATCTCCTCGAAGGACACGCCCTCGATCCGGCCCTCGGACACGGCGCGCTCCATCGGGCCCTCCTCAACCACCCTCGTTGCCCTCCTGCGCAGCCTCGTCCGGCAGGACCAGCGGCCCGGTCTGTCCGCAGCCGCCCAGGGCCGCGGCGGCCGCGAGCGCCCCGGCAAGCAGCAGCAGGCGAATCCGGGAGCGGGTCATCGGCGGTTATTTTCCCACGCCCCGCAGGAATTCCGTCGCAGCGCTTCCGTCCGGTCAGTGACTGGCTTGAATCACGGGCGCCTGTGCGGTCGCGGACACAATCTGCGGCGGAAGCCACTTCCTCCGGCAGGGACGGCATTATCGTGCGGCTTGCCCGGCATGCGCGCCGCGGCTCTGCCTGGTTTTGTTGCATTAATGACATCGAGTTGCGTTGCGCTCCCCGGAAGAGTTGCGGTTCAGGCGCAATCCGTGTTAGCATGTTGAACCATGAAGGACACCCATCAGGACGTTCCCCCGAAGCAGGAAGCCGAGGAGCCCCCGAGAAGGCTCCGCGAGAGGTACGAGGTCGAGGTCTCCGACATGACCCCCGAGCGCATGGAGCGCATCGTCGGGCGCATCGAACCCGGCGACCACGTCTACATAACCAAGGACGGTCGCAGGCTCGCCGAGCTGCAGTGGACGGAGCACAAGGAGCCGCTCACGGATGCGGAGCGTGCCGCCATCATCGAGGAGATCAGGAACATCCCGACCCGCGAGGGCAATCCCAAGCTCAAGGGCAAGGTCCTGACCAGGGAAGACATCTATGCCTGACAGGCCGGAGAGGCTCATCGCCGTTGACACAAACCTGCTGGTGGACTCAGTGCGGCCCACAGACTCAGAGGAGGACGCCGCCCTGATACGGATTTCCAAGGGAATCATCGGTTCCTTGGAACGCAAGGGCACAATCCTGTCCGCTCAGTCCCTTACTGAGTTATACAACGCCACTACCAGGCAGGACTACCTGGACGAGGACAGCGCGCACGAACTCCTCGAGAGGCTGATGCATCTCTTCGACATCGTCCCGGTGACCCGGGATGACGTGAGGGAGGCAAGCGCCCTGATGCAGCGGCATCGCATCTCCCGCATCTGGGACCCCGTGCTTCTTGCAACCTTCTGCCGCGCGGGCTGCAGGTACTTCCTGACCGGGGACAAGGCCGTCGCCAGGCTGGGGAGCTACAAGGGCATGGAAATAATCAACCCCCACGAGGAGGGGTTCGACTTCGATGCCCTGCTGGACTCCTGCAGGGAGATCGCCGCGGCCGAGCCGCCGGCAGGTGATTTCTTGACGGACGCTTCAGGCGACGCCGCAGATCCAGCAGCCCCCGCAGCTGCTGACGGTCCCGGGGACGACGTCCCTGCTGAAGATGCTGACCTCCCGATCTGCGAGTTTCTCAGAAGGAACATGCCCGAACAAGGCAATCTGCTCGAGGCAGTTTCGATTCTGACATGGATGGGGTTCACCGTGCGTTTCGGCAAGACCATCACGATCGAAGAAAAGCCTGCCGAGCGGCAGGAGCAAAGCGACACTTAGCCGGCCGCCGGACCTCCCTCTGCATGCGAAGGGGCACCGAGGCGGCAGCGACAGGATGCGCATAAGCATCCGTAGGAAACTCGCCTGCTGCGGCGAGGACAGGCATCGGGTTCGTCCTTGGCTTAGCGGTGTCTCATGGGCTGCCGTCCTGGCATGAGCAAAGCGGCTTTGCTTGGCAAATTGTCATTTATTTCAAAAGAAATCGTTCCCTTCCCTTGCCCTTCGCTGTTACGGCGTCCGCCGTGTTAGCATGTTGGGTCATGAAGGACATCCCTCCGAAGCAGGAAGCAAAGGAACCGCCCAGAAGGCTCCGCGAGAGGTACGAGGTCGAGGTCTCCGACCTCACCCCCGAGCGCATGGAGCGCATCGTCGGGCGCATCGAGCCTGGCGACCACGTCTACATTACGAAGGACGGGCGCAGGCTCGCCGAGCTGAACTGGACTGAACACAGGGAGCCGCTCACGGATGCGGAGGCTGCCGCCATCAGCGAGGGGCTCAGGAACATCCCGAAACGCAAGGGCAATCCCAAGCTCGAGGGCAAGGTTCTGACCAAGGAAGACATTTATGCCTGACAGGCCGGAGAGTCTCATAGGAATCGACACCAACGTCCTGATTGATCCTTACCAGAACAAGCCCTTCCGCAGGTTTCGCGAGAGGGCTCTCGGGCATCATCACGAGCGAAGTCAAGCGGCTCGTCGGAGGATGCTTGGTCACGCCGGCGCCTATCGGCCCTTCGCGGGGCATTCGGCATTCGCAGCGCATGCGGTTTCCGGGTCTTGCCGGGATCAGGCCCGATCCTGACGGGAAATAGAATCGCCGCCGTGCCGGACAAGTCATACGCCGACCTGTGCGAGGAGCTCTTCGCAGCGCTCGAGGAGCGACTCGACGGGATGGAGGACGACGTCGATTACGAGAGCAACGGCGACATCTGCGAGGTGACCCTGGCCGACGGCGCGAAGATCGTGGTCAACCGCCAGCCGCCGGTCGAGGAAATCTGGCTCGCGGCGAAGAGCGGCGGCTACCACTTCCGGCACGACGGCGACAGGTGGGTGGACACCCGCGACGGGACCGGGTTCTTCGAGCGGCTCGAGACCTGCCTTGCCGGAAACTGATCAGTAGCGGCCCTCGAGCCACTCGTGCCACGGCTTGATCGCGCTGTCGAAGCGCAGGTCGTAGTGCGCCATGTTCGCCATCACGTGCTTGACGTACAGCCTGGTCTCGGTGAAGGGGATCGTCTCGATGAAGGCGAGCTTGTCGACGCCCCTTGAGGAGCGCCGCCACCTGTTGACGTTCTTCGGCCCGGCGTTGTAGGTCGCCGCGACCAGGATCGGGTCCTGGCCGACGCTGCCGTGGAGGTCGGCGATGTACCTCGTTCCGATGATCACGTTGGTCTCGAGCAGGAACAGCCTCGAGGTGTTGTAGCGCGTGTAGCCGTGCTTCCTGGCCACGGCCCTTCCCGTCGCCGGCATCACCTGCATCAGGCCCCGAGCGCCTGCGCTCGAAAGCGCCCTGGGGTTGAAGCGGCTCTCCTGGCGCATGATCGCGTAGGCGAAGGCGGGGTCGACCCCGAACCTGTCGGTGTAGCCCCTCACCGTGTCGAGGTGCGGTACCGGGAAGCGCAGCTCGTGGCTCGGCGCCTCCGCCGCGGCCCGGTCTGCGGCGTTGATCGACCCGAGGTACCAGCCCTCGTCCTCGGCGAGCTTGGCCGCCGCGAGGAGCTCGCCGCCCGACATGCCGGAGTTGAGGAACCTCCAGATCTTCCGCGCCCTTACCGTGTTGCCCGACGTCCCGAGCGCGACCGCCATGCGGAAGTCGACGTCGCCGGCGAGGCCTGCGGCAGCGGCGGGGTCGGGCCGGTGCCTGCCTGTGCGGAGCGCCCTGCCGGTCAGCGAGCGCGCGACGAGGCCGTAGAAGCTGTCGTGGTTCTGAGCGACCGCGACCATTGCGTCCCAGGCTGCCTCCTTGGAGTCGAGCCTGCTGAGCGCGTAGGCGTTCCAGAACCGCCAGTCCGGCAGCGTCGCCTGCTCGCCTGTCATCGCAGCGGTGGACTGCTGGACCTCCTTCCAGTCCCGCGCGCGGATCGCAGCCCGCGCCCGCCAGGCGAGCTCGAACCTGCCGTGCTCCTCGATGGGCACCCTGCGGTAGAAGCCGAGCGCCTCCCTCGCGTGGTGGTCGAGGGATGCGTGCTTGCCGACGATCGTCCACACCTGCCTTTCGATGTCGTCGGAGATGTAGGGCGCGAACTGCTCCCAGCGCCTGCCCACCATCAGCGCGTCGCGCCGCGCGGCGACGACCGCCGAGACCGCGAGCAGCTCCTCCTCGGCCCTGGTGTCCAGGCCGTGCTTGCCCCTGATCCTCCGCGTCGCGTCCTGGATTGCCTTGTTGAGCTGCTCGGAGCTTGCGCGGTCGTCCTTGAGCAGCGGGAGAAGCGCCCTCGCGGTCCTGGACTTGCGCCCGTCGACCAGCACCCTTATCTGGCGCCACACCCTGTCGTCGCGCAGGAACCCCGCGGCCGACGCCGCCTTGAGCGCCTCCTTGCAGGTCTCGTCCCGCGGGTCGGAGGCGAGCGCTGCGCCGACCCTTTCGGCGATCTCGTCCGGCCCCCGCCGGTGCACGGCCTCGAGCAGCGAGGCGCACGGCCCCGCGAAGTCCGCGACCTCGCGGTAGGCCGGCCAGTCGCGGACCTGCGCGTAGTGGCCCGCGAGCGAGACCTGCGCCTCGCGGCGCACGTAGCGCGAGGGCGAGCCCGCGGCAAGGGCCACCAGCTGCCCGGGGTCCTTCCTGCGCGCAAGCAGGCGGCGCGCGTCGTCGAGCTCGAGCAGCGGCCTGATCCGCTCGTTGAGGGTCGCGGCCTGCGCGCCCGGCGCCAAAACGGGGGCCGCGATAAATGTTGCAACGCAACATGCGACAGAGGCGCAAATCCTGTGGTATTTTTTATTCAATGAATACATATAGTTACGCAACAAATGCCGCTTTCCCGCCGGAATCGCCGTGGGGGTTGATTTTGTGCAGTGCAACATTTATAATATTGGGTATCCCACCAACACAGAGGATACCCACATGAACAAGATCCCGTTTGACACCGAGGCGGCCACCAAGGCCACCTTCAACAACGCCAGCCAGGTCCTCGACCTCGCGCTGAGCAAGTCCGCCGAGCTCCTGGAGAAGAACATCCAGGCGGCAAAGGAGACCATCGAGCGCCACGCCGACTACGCGAAGGACCTTCGCGGCGCGCGCGACATCGAGGAGTTCGCCAAGGTCCAGGAGCGGATCAGCAAGAGCGAGGCGAAGGCGATCGAGGGCTTCTCGAAGGAGATCTACAAGCTCTCCACCGAGGCCGCGGCCGACCTTGCGGACGTGTCCGACAACAACAAGAAGGTCGCCGACGACCTGATCTCGGACTCGTTCGAGCGGATCGCAGACTCGATCCCCAACGGCAACGCCCAGCCGTACGGGAACATCTTCCGCGAGATGTTCCGCAACCAGGCCGAGGCCTACCGGACCTTCAACGACCTCGTCGAGAAGACCGTCGCGGCCCAGCGCAGCAACTTCAGCACCGTCGCGCAGACGGTGTCCGAGGCGGGCGCGAAGGCAGCCAAGCCGGCCGGCAAGGGCAAGAGGGGCTAACATCGGCTAATCACGCCCTGGCGCATATCCTCCCTCCTCAACCCCATGCGCCAAAAGTTGATTTGCGGGAGCGCCTAGGCGCTCCCGTATATCTCGGACCGCCGGACAGGGAAGCCTCGCGCTTTCCGGTCCGGCGGTTTTTTTTGTCCGTCATGATGAGCCGGCCGGCGGCCTGAAGGGATTTCGGCCACGGCATCACCCGTCCCCCACGATGCATGGCGGGAGGGATTTTATCTGTTGCACTGGCTCCGCAGCCTGCGAGCGCGAGAGCACGGTCCTGGCATGATCCAATACAGTTATTGCTGTATATCTCGAATGATTTAGATATATATCACAAAATATTTTTATATATATCGGAAAACTTTCGGAAATATATTGTATCGTGTTATCATTGCATCGCCATGGAAAAGTCGCACGTCCTCCGCGACATGGAGCAAGCCGTCGAGAGAGCGCTTCATGCCAAGCCTGTGGTGATCCTGGAAGGCGCCAAGCAGGTTGGCAAAACCACCCTGGCCCGGAGGATCTGCAGGAAACTGGGCGGCAGGTACCTGACCCTTGACGACTGGAAGGTACGGGACGAGCTGCAAGACGGCCACCGCCTCCTCGGTGACGGATCCGACTTCGTTGTCGTTGACGAAATCCAGCTCAATCCCGAGCTGGTAAGGTCGATCAAGGGCATCGTCGACAACGACAGGAGGAACGGCATGTTCCTGCTCACCGGGTCAAGCGACCGATTCCGGATGAAGGCGAAGTTCGCCGACCTGCAAGGAAGGTCGGCGAGATTCCTGTTGCGCCCGCTCAGCCAGTTTGAGCTGTCCGCCGCGAAGGCGGGCGGGGGCAGCCGGAAGAAACCCAAGGGTGAGCCCCTGATCCCGAACTTCGTTGACTCGGTCCTGGAAGGCCGCAGCCCGCCTGACCGCCCCGCCGGCAACCTGGAGGAAATCGTGGCGGAAGGTGGCTATCCGATGCTGCTCTACGAGGAGGACAAGGCCCTCGAGATGGAAAGGTACATTCACGAGGAGATCTTCAGGCCATCGGAGGTCAAGGGCAAGCTCCAAGGCGTGCAAGCCAGGCAGAGGCTCTACAGGAAGCTCGCGGGAAGCGTGGGGCACCTGCGAAGCATCACGGACATCGCAAAGGCAACCAGGCAGTCCGATTACTACATCGAGCAACTGTATGAATTGCTTTCGAACAACTACCTAATCGAGGAGCTTCCCGGCTTCGGCGAGAAGCTGCGCAACAAGGAGGTGACCAGCACGCCGAAGCTGTACCTCAACGACAGCGGGATGGCAACCAGCATGCTGGACGTCGGGGACGGCGGCGTCTCCTTGTCGCCGGCCTGGGGGACCATCCTGGAGAACTTCATCCTGTCCGAGCTGCGCAAGCACAAGGAAACCAGCAGGCTGGGGCCGATGCATGACTTCTCCTACTTTCGCGAGAACAACGGCATCGAGGTCGACTTCGTCCTGGGCAAGCGACTCAACTTCCTTGCGTTCGAAGTCAAGGCAACAACCAAGGTGAGCAGGCATGACACCCGGAACCTGAGCGAGTTCCGGGAGTTGATGGGCAAGAAGTGCAAGCGGGCGATCCTGTTCCATTGCGGGGAGCACAAGGTCGACTACCAGAACGGCGTTGAGGCATGGCCGGTTTCCTCCCTGCTTCATCCTTGGTGAGCGGGGCGGCCTTTGCATGCGCGGGCATGCGGTGTGTGAGAATATCCCGTTCCCGATGAACAGGATGATCCTGCTAGGCCCGCCCGGAAGCGGCAAGGGCACCCAGGCCGCCCGCATAAGCGAGCGGCTGGGGATCAGCGCGATCTCGACAGGCGACATGTTCCGCGAGGCGATCCGCGACGGCACGGAGCTCGGGCTCGAGGCCAAGGGATACATGGACAAGGGCGAGCTCGTCCCGGACGCGGTCGTGATCGGGATGGTCAAGGAGAGGATCGCGAAGGACGACTGCGCAGGCGGCTTTTTGCTCGACGGCTTCCCGAGGACGATCCCACAGGCAGAGGCGCTCGACCGCGAGGTCGAGATGGATATCGTCCTCGAGATCAGGTGCGACCGGGAAACGATCGTCCGCCGCCTTACCGGACGCCGGGTCCATCCGGCGTCGGGCCGCGTGTACCACGTGGACCACAACCCGCCGAAGAGCGAAGGCCTCGACGACGAGACCGGCGAGGATCTGATCCAGCGCGACGACGACAAGCCCGAGACCGTCGAGAACCGACTCGACGTGTACGAGGCCCAGACCGCAGCGCTCGTCGGGCACTACCGCGACCACGAGGGCACGAGGCTCGTCTCCGTCGACGGCGACTGCGGGATCGACGAGGTGACGGCCGAGATCCTCTCCGAGCTGCAGGCCTGAGGGAGGGCCGTGAAGAGGCGCAACCTCGTCTACGCCCAGTCCGGGGGCGTTACGGCTGTGATCAACGCCTCGGCGTACGGGGTGATCGACGAGGCGTGCAAGGACGCGCGGGTCGGCAAGGTGTTCGCCGGCAAGGACGGCATCCTCGGCGTGCTCCACGACGAGCTGTTCGACGCTGGGTCGGAAAAGGCCTCGGAGTTGAGCAAGCTGCGCCACACCCCGGGCGGCGCCTTCGGCTCGTGCCGCCTGAAGCTGCCGGACCCGGCGAAGGACGACCGCCCGTACCGGCGCCTGGTCGACGTCTTCCGCGCGCGCGACGTGGGCTGCTTCCTGTACAACGGCGGCAACGACTCCCAGGACACGACAAACAAGATCGCGAAGTTCTGCAAGAGGGCCGGCCTCGACGTGACCTGCGTCGGCATACCCAAGACGGTCGACAACGACCTCGCCCACACCGACTGCTGCCCGGGCTTCGGCTCGGTCGCGAAGTACGTCGCGACCACCGTCGCCGAGACTTCCCTCGACGTCGCCTCGATGAGCCGCACGTCTACCAAGGTCTTCATCCTCGAGGTGATGGGCCGGCACGCCGGCTGGATCGCCGCGGCGGGAGGCCTGCCGGCAGAGGAAGGCGGGCCCGTGATGATCTGCTTCCCGGAGCTGCCGCACAATGCCAAGCAGTTCACCAAGGCGGTGCGCCATAGGATCGAATGTCACGGCCACTGCGTCGTCGTCGCATCGGAGGGCCTGCGCGACGGGAAGGGTAAGTACGTTTCCGAACGCGGCACGCGCGACTCCTTCGCCCACGCGCAGCTCGGCGGCGTCGCAGCCATCCTGGCCGAGCAGTGCAAGTCGGCGCTCGGGGTCAAGTACCACTGGGCGCTCGCGGACTACATGCAGCGCGCGGCGCGCCACCAGGCTTCGAAAACCGACGTTGAGCAGGCCGAGGCCGTCGGCCGCAAGGCGGTCTGGCACGCGGTGCGCGGCAGGGGCGGCGTGATGATGTCGGTCCGCCGCCTGTCGGACGCACCATACCGGTGGAAGGTTGAGCCGGTCGCTCTGTCTAAGGTCGCCAACCGCGAGCGCACCGTCCCGCGCGGCCACATCACCAGGGACGGCCACATGATCACCAAGGCCTGCCGCCGCTACCTAGCGCCGCTGATCGCGGGCGAGGACCCGCCGCCCTACCGCGGCGGCCTGCCGGTGCACGCGAAACTTAATCTCAAGCTCGCGAAAAGCAAGCTGCCGCCCTGGAAGGCGTAGCGCGCGGCCCGCGCCGCGGGCCTCAGAACGTGGCGGTCACCCCGCCGTCGACCGCAAGCGTTTGGCCGGTAACGTAGGCCGCCTCCCCCGACAGCAAAAAGCAGGCCGCGCCCGCGACGTCCTCCGGCCTGCCGGCGCGCTTGAGCGGTATCTTGCCGTGCTTGAGGTAGACCTCCCTGAACATCTCGCTATCGTGCTCGTGGCTTCCGTCGGCGAGCCGCGCCATGCGCGTGTCGATGAAGCCCGGGGCGATCCCGTTTACCGTGATCCCCTTCGGCGCGAGGTCGCATGCAAGCGCGCGGACCATGTTGACGATCCCGCCCTTGGCCGTCGAGTACGGCAGCGAGTCGGGCTGGGCAAAAAGCCCCATGATGCTCGCGACCATCAGTACGCTCCCGCCCTCGGGCATCGCCGGGACCGCGGCGAGGGAGCAGATCAGCGCGCCGTCGAGGTTCACCTCGGTCACCTTGCGGAACCGCTCGACGGTCAGCTCGCCGTACGGGCAGATGTCGAGGATCGCCGCGTTGTTGACGAGCATGTCCAGCCCGCCCCGCTCGTCCCTGATCCGCTCGACGAGTCTCTCGCACGACTTGCCGTCGGTGATGTCGACCTCCGCCGGGATCATGTTGCCTCCTCCGGCGACCGCCTTTTCCTGTTCAGCGGCGTCGACGTCCGCCATGTAGGCCGTCGCGCCGAGCTCGGCAAGGCGCGTCCCGACCGCAAGGCCGATTCCCCTGGCGGCCCCGGTCACAAGGGCCGTCCGGCCTTCGAAGCGCCTGTCGGCCATGCTCAGCCGCCGGCCTCGCCGAGGCCGGCCTGCCGCCGCCACGCTAGCGCGACGGCCAGGGTGAGCAACACCGAGAAAATGAGGATGAGCGTGATCAGCGCGTTGATCTCCGGAGTGAACCCGACCCTCATCATCGCATAGAGCCGCACCGGCAGGGTCGCGTCGGTCCCCGCGAGGAACAGCGTTATCATTGTCTCATCAAAGGAGAGCGCGAAGGCGAGCAGCCCGGCTACCGTCAGCGGCATGCGCAGGTTCGGAAGGATGATGTGGCGGAAGGTCTGCATCCTCGAGGCCCCGAGGTCTTGCGCAGCCTCGACGATGTTGCGGCTCAGCGAGTTCAGCCGCGTCAGGACGATCCTGTAGGCGATCGCGAGCACGAACAGGGCATGGCCGGCGATTACCGTGGCGAGCCCGCGCGGGACGCCGGCCTCGCGGAAGTAGATCAGCAAGGAGAGGCCGGTGATGATCGGCGGCAGGAGGAACGGCAGGAACACCATGTACTCGAGCAGCCGCGACGAGCGGGACGCTGGGCGGGAGTGGACGTACAGCGCGGCGGCAGTCGCAACGACCGTCGCCGCGGCGACCGCGGCGATCCCGACGGCGACGGAGTTCCGCAGCGCCTCGCCGAGGGCCTCGTTGCCGAACAGCTTCGCGTACCACTCGAGCGAGAACGACCCCCAGTCGACCTTGCCGCGCCGCAGCGAGAAGAACGACAGGACGAAAACCAGCAGGATCGGCAGGTAGAGGGAGAGGTAGACGGCCGCGGCCACGGCCGCGAGCGCCGCGTCCGTTACCCTGCCCCGCGACATGCCCCTCACCGCTGCCATGCCGGGCTGCCGATCCGCCGCGCCGCGCCGATCACGGCGAGCGCAAGCGCGAGCAGGAGGATGGAAAGCGCCGCGCCCAGCGGCCAGTTGAAGGCGAGCCCGAACTGGCTGAACACCAGGCGCCCGTACGTGAAGCCGTCGATGCCGCCGACGAGCTCGGGGGCGAGGAAGTCGCCGACCGCGAGCACGAAGGTGAACATCGCGCCTACCGAGGCGCCGGGCAGGCTAAGCGGCAGGACGACCCTCGCGAACGCCTGGGACTCGCTCGCGCCGAGGTCCTGCGCAGCGCGCAGGACGGACTGCGGGATTCTCTCGAGGGCGACGTATATCGGCAGCGCCATGAACGGCAGAAGCACGACCGACAGCGTCACCCGCACAGCGGTGAGGTTGAACAAAAGCGCGGTCACCGGCCGGTCGACGATGCCGAGCGCGAGCAGGGCGGAGTTGAGCATGCCGGTCGTTCCGAGCACGCCGCGCATCGCGTAGATCTTGATGACGTAGCTCATCAGCAGCGGGACCGCCAGGGCGAACAGGTAGAAGGCCCGGTGCGCCGGAGGGCGCCGCCAGATGAAGTACGCGGTCGCGTAGCCGAGCAGCAGGTTGATGGCTGAAACCTGGAGGGCCATGCCCGCGGTCCTGAAGAACGTGACGCGGTAGGAGGGGTTCTCGGCCACCTCGGCGAAGTTGCCGAGGGAGGGCGCGCGGTCGATGTTCCCGCCGTCCGCAGTGAAGAATGCGTAGGCGAGGAAGCTCGCGAGCGGCAGGATGATGAACAGGGCTGCAAGGGCCCACAGCAGGGCCCCGCCCGCCCTGCGCCCCGCCGCGTCGACGCCGGCCGCAGGCATCATCCGTCGGCGACGATTGCGCACTCGGACGGCTCGAAGCCGACGGTGACCGAGGAGCCGACCTCGTGCGGCCTCGCCGACGGGTCGCTGCGCGCCTTCATCGTCAGCGTCGTGCCCGTCTCCCTGTGGCGCAGCACGGTTACCGTCTCCGAGCCGTTGAAGCTGACAGCGGCGACCTCAGCCGCGATCGAGTTGGCCCGGCCCGCGGCGCCGGCTACGAACGCCTCGGGACGGACGGCGAGGGAGAGGCCGCCCGAAACCTCGGGGGCGGGGCCCGCAACCTCGAACTCGCCGAGCGCGGTTGAGACAGTGGTCTTCCCTCCGGATGACTCCCTGACGGTGCACGGGCCGAGGATGTTGCTCGCGCCGAAGAACGACGCGACGAAGCGGCTGTTCGGCCGGTAGTACAGGTCGCGCGGCGTGCCTATCTGCTCTATCCGCCCCTCCCGCATGACGCAGATCCTGTCGGACATCGTGATCGCCTCCGACTGGTCGTGGGTGACGAACAGGAAAGTGATCCCGCTCTTTCGCTGAACCGACTTGAGGAAGTCCTGCATGTTGCGCCGCAGGGTTGCGTCGAGCGCTGCGAGCGGCTCGTCGAGGAGTATCAGCTTCGGCTCGCAGATCATCGCCCGGGCGAGCGCGGTGCGCTGCTGCTGGCCGCCGCTGAGCTGCGAGGGGTAACGCCCGCCCAGGTCCTCGAGGCCGACGACCCGCAGGGCGCCGTCGACCCTGGCTCCGAGGTCCCCTCCTTTGACCCCGCGCATCCGCAGGCCGAAGCCGACGTTGTCGCGCACGGTCATGTGCGGGAACAGCGCGTAGTCCTGGAACACCGTGTTGAACGGCCGCCGGTTGGTCGGCACGCCGGCGATGTCCTCGCCGTTGAACTCCATCGTTCCGGAGTCGGGCCGCTGGAACCCGGCGATCGCGCGGAGCAGCGTCGTCTTCCCGGACCCGGACGGGCCCAGGATGGTCAGGAACTCGCCGTCCCTTACGTCAAGGTCGAGCGGGCGCAGCGCGCTGAACGAGCCGAAGCGAACCTCGAGGCCCCGGATCCGAAGCAGGGGCCCGTCGCCGCCCGAGTCGGCCGCGCCGGCTTGCTCATTCCTGCCCATACGCCTTGACGGCATCCCAGTTTATTTCCACGCCCAGCCCGGGCTTGGCCGGCGGCAGGATCTCGCCGTTCTCGAAGACGAGGTCCTCGGTCGCGAGCTCGCGCCTGAGCTTCTCGATGCATAGCTGCGGCGGCAGGTACTCGATGAAGCTGATGCCGGGCGTCGCGACGGCGAGGTGGGCGCATGCGGAAAGCGACACGCCGGTCTTCCAGCAGTGGGGGACGACGGGCAGCCCCCTCTCCTTGGCCATCCTGCAGACCTCCCGCGCCTCGCTGATCCCGCCGACGCGGCCGACGTCGGGCTGGACCACGCCGACCTTGCCGCGCTCGACCAGGTCCTCGAACTCCCACCTCGTCGACAGCCACTCGCCCGAGGCGATCGGGAACGGGACACGCTCCGCAAGCTTGGCGTGCTCGTCGAGGAAGTCAGGCCAGATCGGCGTCTCGAGGAAGTAGATGTCGAAGTCGCCCCAGTCCTTGACAACCGAGTGCGCGGTGTCCGCGTCGCGCCAGAGGTACTGCACGTCAACCATCAGCGTGACCTCAGGGCCGACTGCCTCGCGCACCGCTGCGACGAGCTCGGTGTGCCGGTCGTAGCTCTCGCTCATCCCGTCGTGGGCGTAGGGCCCCGCCATCGTGCACTCGGCCTTCACGGCCCGGAAGCCGATCTCCTTCGCCTTTTGCGCCGACTCGCAGATAGCGTCGCGGTAGGCCTCGAAGGTCTTGCCCGACGGCTGCAGCGACGCGTAGGGGACGACGGGCGTGTCGCGCTTCTCTCCGAGCAGCTGCCACACCGGCTTTCCGGCGCTCTTGCCGACGATGTCCCACAGCGCCATGTCAACCGCGCCGAGCGCGTGGACCGCGGCCCCGCGCCGGCCGTTCATCGCGGTGTAGGTGTACGCGTCCTCCCAGGCGCCGGCGATGTCGAGCGGGTCGCGGCCGATGAGCCGGTCGCGCATGCAAAGCCCCATCGTGTGCGTCCCCGGCGCCTCGATGCACGCCCTGCCGATCCACGGGTTGAGGTCGCTCTCGCCGTAGCCCTCGATCCCCTCGTCGGTCTTGACGACGACGAGCAGGCTGTCCTGCGCCGACGAGGTCAGGCCGGCGTCGTAGTCGTCGGCCAGCAGGACGTGGCAGGCCACGTCGGTTATCTTCATCGGCAGACTCCCATCAAACCCGTGCGGCGGGAATCCTAACCCGAGTCGGGCGCGGGGGGCGGACCGGCCGCCCCTTTGGGTGCGCGCTGCGCGGCTACTGCGCCGCCTTGACCTCGTTCCAGACCTGGACCCTGCGGTCGAAGTCCTCGACCGGGCGGAGCCAGACCAGCTTGTCGGCGTAGTCGAGCCCGGGGCTCTCGTCGGTCGTGTTGCCGTAGCCCTTGAGGTCGGTCATGACCGGGCCCGTCGTACCGTTGAGGTAGTGGTTGACCCACTTGTGGACGCAGTCCCTGTCCTTGACGCCCTTGGACATCGCCCAGGTGTCGAGCCAGCCGATGCCGCCCTCCTTCGGGATCGAGTAGACGACGTCGAAGCCGCGGTCGGCCAGCTCGACCGCCTGGAACTCGCCCATCGAGAACATCAGGCTCGCCTCGCTCGAGGACCAGATGTTGACCCCCTCCTCGAATCCGGCGTAGTAGCTGATGAGGTGCCGCTTCTGCTCGATGAGCTTCTCCTTGACCCTGTCGAAATCGGAGTCGCTGAGGTTGAACGGGTCGCCCAGGCCGAGGACGATCGCCGCGTTCGTGACGTTGTTGTTCGCGTCGTCGAGCGCGAGGACGTGGCCCGAGTTGGCCGGGTCCCACAGCGCCTCCCAGCTGTCCACCCCGGATGGGAACGCCTCCTTGTCGTAGATCAGCCCGAGCGAGCCCCAGGCGATCGGCACGCCGTAGGTCTCGCCGCCGCTTTGCACCTCCCTGACCGACCGGAACGACGGGAGCAGGTTCGCGGTGTTCGGCACCTTCGACATGTCGAACGGCACGATCAGGTCGTTGTCGATGTACCTCGGGAACAGCGAGGTGTCGATCGAGACCAGGTCAAAGTCGGCGCCGTCGCTGCCGACCATCCGCGCGAACATCTCGTCGACCGAGCCCGTGTAGGCCACCTTGACCTCGCAGCCGGTCTCGGCCTCGAAGGGCCCGACCCACTCCGGCTCGGCGTAGCCCTCGAAGCTGAACAGCCTGACCTCCTGCGCCGCGGCGGGCATGCAGGCCGCGGCGGCCGCCGCGGCAAGCGGCGCGATTCTCATTGCGGTTACCTTCTTCATTTTTTCGTCCTCCCCCTCTTCCTCGAGGCTGTCGACTTCTTGCTCCCGGACTTCGGCATCCCCTTCTTGGATATCCAGGCCGTGATGTGCTCCTTCATGAACGCCCCGAGCCGCTCCGGCCTGCCCTTGGCGAGGAACCTGCGGAGGTCCTCGTGCTGCCTGAGCACCGCGGGGAAGTCCGGGTACCTCTCGATCTCGAGGCCGAAGATGATCTTCACCTGGCGCGAGATCCCCTCCCAGATGCGCATGCCCAGCTCGTTGCCGGAAGCGGATATCGCGGCGCGGTGGAAGCTGACGTCCGAGTCGCGGAGCGCCTCGCTGTCGGACCGCCTTGCGGCAGCCCTCATCGCCTCCAGCTCGGCGTCCAGCCGCCCGAAGAGGGCCGGGTCCGAGCGCAGCCTCGGGAGCGCCTCGGCGAGCATCTCGGTCTCGAGCGCGATCCGCACCCGGCAGACCTCCTCGATCTGCCTGTCGTCGAACGGCGCGACGCGCCAGCCGCGCCCGGGCGCCGCGGTGAGTATCCCCTGCAGGGACAGCTCGCGGATCGCCTCGCGCACGGGGATCCGGCTGACGCCGAGCTCGGAGGCAAGCTCGTCCTCAACAAGCCGGAACCCCGGCGGGAAGCACCTCGTGCCTATGGCGGGCACCAGGCGGTCGATGACCTGGTCTGTGACCCGCGTCCTGCGGATGGGCTCCATCCGCGCCGCTCCGCCGTTGGGCGCCTGCATTGCCGGTGAGTATACCATATCTTTGTATACGGTATAACAATCTGCCCTTCCCCCTGCGCCCCGGGCGCGGGTCCGGCGGCGGTTCCCCCGGATTTGGTTTACGGACCCGCTTGCATGTATAATGCCCTTCCTGCCCGCTGACATGCGGGCTCGGTCTAGAACAAGGAAACCAGCCGATGAGTGTGGGCGGACGTCGGGCAATGAACCGACACAACGCCCGCACCAAAAGAGCAGAGATGCTCTCAGTGTGTGGGCTCTGAATCAAAATCAACTGAAGAGTTTGATCCTAGCTCAGATTTAACGCTGGCGGCACGCCTTATACATGCAAGTCGAACGGCAGCGATGGAAGCTTGCTTCCAGGCGGCGAGTGGCGAACGGGTGAGTAACGCATGGGAACGTACCCAACGGTGGGGAACATCCTCAGGAAACTGAGGGTAATACCGCATGATCCCTTCGGGGCAAAGCGGGGGACCTTCGGGCCTCGCGCCGATGGATCGGCCCATGTCCGATTAGCTTGTTGGTGGGGTAACGGCCTACCAAGGCAGCGATCGGTAGCTGGTTTTAGCGAATGATCAGCCACACCGGGACTGAGACACGGCCCGGACACCTACGGGTGGCAGCAGTAGGGAATATTTGACAATGGGGGAAACCCTGATCAAGCGATGCCGCGTGATTGAAGAAGGCCTTAGGGTTGTAAAGATCTTTCGTTGGGGGAGAAAAAGCGGAGCCTAACATGCTCCGCCCATGACATACCCAAAAAAGAAGGACCGGCAAACTACGTGCCAGCAGCCGCGGCAATACGTAGGGTCCGAGCGTTAATCGGAATTACTGGGCGTAAAGAGTGCGTAGGCGGCTGCCTAAGTCAGATGTGAAATCCCCGGGCTCAACCTGGGAACTGCGTTTGATACTGGGCAGCTCGAGACCGACAGAGGAAAGTAGAATTCTCGCAAGTAGTGGTGAAATGCGTAGATATGCGGAGGAATACTCGTGGCGAAGGCGGCTTTCTGGGTCGCGTCTGACGCTGAAGCACGAAAGCGTGGGTAGCAAACAGGATTAGATACCCTGGTAGTCCACGCCGTAAACGATGTCTGCTAGTCGTTGGGGGCTTGCCCTCAGTGACGAAGCCAACGCGTGAAGCAGACCGCCTGGGGAGTACGGCCGCAAGGTTAAAACTCAAATGAATTGACGGGGGCCCGCACAAGCGGTGGAGCATGCTGTTCAATTAGAGGCAACGCTAAGAACCTTACCACCATTTGACATCCACGGAACTTTCCAGAGATGGATTGGTGCCTTCGGGAACCGTGAGACAGGTGCTGCATGGCTGTCGTCAGCTCGTGTCGTGAGATGTTGGGTTAAGTCCCGTAACGAGCGCAACCCTTGTCCTTAGTTGCCAGCACTTCGGGTGGGAACTCTAGGGAGACTGCCGGTGACAAACCGGAGGAAGGTGGGGACGACGTCAAGTCATCATGGCCCTTACGGCCAGGGCTACACACGTGCTACAATGGGATGTACAAAGGGCCGCGACCCCGCGAGGGCGAGCCAATCCCACAAAACATCTCGTAGTCCGGATTGCAGTCTGCAACTCGACTGCATGAAGTCGGAATCGCTAGTAATCGCGAATCAGCATGTCGCGGTGAATACGTTCCCGGGCCTTGTACACACCGCCCGTCATGCCATGGGAGTCTGCAACACCTAAAGACGGTGGGCTAACCTTCGGGATGCAGCTGTCTAAGGTGGGGTAGGCGACTGGGGCAAAGTCGTAACAAGGTAGCCGTACCGGAAGGTGCGGCTGGATCACCTCCTTTCTAAGGAGTGCC
>CAZDYI010000039.1:0-5268 GCA_964509765.1 uncultured Gammaproteobacteria bacterium | reverse complement strand
CCCGCCTGCCGTGTAGTCCTCGCGGATCACGTCGAAGCCTGTCCCGCTTCCCAGTCGGTAATCGTCGTCGCCGACGCCGCCGTACAGCCTGTCGTTTCCGCCGCCGTCCGCGTCGAATACGTCAGCAGTGTCGTCGCGGCCATACAGATAGTCATTGCCAGTTCCGCCGCGGATCGCCACCGCGTGGAACTCCTCCGAACCCCACACCGTGCCGTCGGAAAACTCAACTGTTTCAACCTGCGCAACACCCTTCGCGAAATGGCTGTGCACCTGAAGGCTGTCGGTCACTGACCGGACGCCTTGGTCGTTCGCAACACCCAGCAACTCAACCCAGAGGTGATCGTGGTCACGCCGCAACACCACGTCACCCACTCCATAACCCGACTCGATGGCTATCGAGTCGCCCGCATCACCCGTGCCTGACCGCACACTTCCCCCTGCCGTGTAGTCCTCGCGGATCACGTCGAAGCCAGTGCCGCTTCCCAGACGATACTCATCGTCGCCGGACCCGCCGTACAGCCGGTCGTTTCCCCCTGCGTCAGAATCGAACACGTCACTGACCGTGTCGCTGCCGTACAGATAATCCCCCGAAGCAGTCCCGCGAATCAACGTTCCGGCAGCGTATGTCGGACCTGAATGGGTCAGCGCGGCTATCGCGGCTGCATCCCACAGGACCGTCCCGTCGTCCAGGACGACTTTCTCCACGCCGGCCCAGCTGTGGCGATACTGGTCGCGGACCGTCAGCGTGTCGGACACATCGCCGTCGTCGTCAAGCAACTCGACAACCAAGTCCCACATCGTCCGGCGCAGCCGGACGTCAGACGACGCGATTCCCGCTCCCATCCTCACCGTGTCCCCGCCGTCACCGGCCACGCGGTTGCCGTGGCCCTCCTCGACGAAGTCTGTTCCGCTTCCTGCGTCGAGGACATACACGTCGTCGCCGGAGCGGCCGCGGAAAGTGTCCGTTCCGCCGTCCGAGCCGAACGTGTCCGCGACCCCGCCGCCAATGCCATCAATCACTCCTCCTGCGGAGCCGTTGAGCAGCGCGAGACCGGCCTGCGCCGTCTCCAAGTCCAGCAACAGAGTGCCGTCACTGGACTCCAGGCGCTCGACCCGAGCCGACCCGTGCAGGAACTGTCCCTTGACCGTCAGGCTGTCAGAGTCAGCGCCGTTTGTTCCCACCAGGCCGACCACTAGGTCGGCGCCTGAACGGGTGAGCTTCACGTCTGTCAGACCCAAGCCCGACTTGAGCATGATCGCGTCGCCGGCCGATCCGCCACCTTGGTTCAGGTGATGCTCGTCTATCACTGCTACGCCTGAACCGCGACCCAAGAGATATGTGTCCGAGCCAGCGCCGCCTTGCTGCACGATCCCCGCCCCGCCTGCGAGGGCAACGTCGTAACTGTCCTCGCCTGCAGTGCCCACACCGCCTGAAAGCGGGACGTCAGCAAAATCGTCAGGGCCGAACTCGGTCCCGTCGGACATCTCGACCCGCTCTATCCGGGCAGCGTCGTTGACGTAGTAGCCTAGCACCCGCAAGCTGTCAGACACCGCACCGTCCGAGCCCTTTATCCCTACGACCAAGTCATGGCCGACACGGCTAAGCAAGACATTCGCGCGGGCAACCCCCGGAGCGACCATGACAACGTCCGTCGCCTCGCCGCCGCCGTTCCTGCCCAGGCGGTCCTCGTCGATAACGTCGTGGCCCGTCCCTGGCCCCAGCTGGTACGTGTCCGAGCCGCCAAGTCCGGCAAGCACGTCCGCACCGCCGTCTGTGCTCCGGAACGTGTCCGAACCTTCGTCGCCAAGATACAAATCGTCAACCTGTGAGAGACCGTCAGAAACCATCCCGGTCAGAAAACTCCCGTGATATCGATATTCATATGCCCATTCTGACGATGCCGCCTCCAAAGCAGTCTGAACCTCTGAAGACAATGGATTCAGCGCAGCAAGCGTACGCAGGAACTCACTGATGCGGGAAGAAGACCCCTCTACTGCAGACACTCCGCTGAAGTCCAGACCAAGAGTGGCTGGATCGGCGTCAGAAAGATCCGTACCGTCAGCAACTAGCTCCCCGTTTATTGTAACTGCAACTGCATTGAACATGTCCGACAAGCTAGTCTGACTCAGGATTTCAGCACGCACGCGCTCCACCAAAACGTTGTAGCTCAAGTTGATGTTCTGGGCTGTTACTGCAGCCGGATGACGATAGCCCTCGCCCTCACGCCACTGTTCGCCCTGAAATGCCTCCACAACCGCCAGCTTCTGCGGCGTTGTGTAGGCAAATTCCCCGCCTAGCCAGTAATCCGATGCAACTGCCCCCTCTGCCCCAGCCCAGCGAAGCAGGACCTTTTCTGCAAGCTCGTCACGAGAAGATGAATCCGTCGCGCTTTGCAAGGCATGGACAAGTTGTTCCAATGTCCGGGTCTCATTTCGCGCGTCGCCATAATACGGCGGCGCCAGTCGGCCCGCACCGTCCAAGGCCATTGCATCGCGCAGGTCATACACCTGCCCGGACCCGACTACGTCCGGCAACGCGCTGATCGTCGAGCTGTGCTCCGGTATGTTCGTTCCGAAATACACTGATTTCTGCTTGTCCGTCTGCAGCCATACGTCTGTCATCGTCCCTGTGGCGCCGCCGGTCTTCGTATAGCTCCCCACAAGACGGTGCTCGTTGCCCACTGCGTCAACATGGTCGGACGCCATGCCCACCGTTCCCAGCGAGATGACGTTGTGCGACGAGAGCGTCTCCAACACCATTGACTCCTTGGTCCCGTCGCCGTCGCTGTCCGTCCAAACCATAAGGCGCAACGAACCCCAGTCGCTGTCGGAGGCGTTGACCACCCCGTCGCTGTTCGAATCCATGTCCGCCAACGCCGCAAACCCGTCCGAGGCCCTGCCTCCGCCAGACAGCACGGTGTTGTCGCCGAACAGCTCAGTGCCGTCACTGATCTGGCCGTCGCCGTCGCGGTCCCAAACCAGCATCCCGTCGTCTAGGCCGACCCAACTCCCCGACTCCATGAAGCCGTCGCCGCCGTGGTCGAAAAAGGCAGACACGTCCGCCTCGACTCCGTCGCCGTCCAAGTCCAGGATCAGCGGGGATGCAGGCTGGTCTCCTATGGGAATCGACGGATCAAACCAATTCCCAGGCCACCAAGGGCTGTCCGTTATATCATCCCACCAAGAGTCGTCGTCTTGATTGTCGTCCTCTTCCGAACAACGAGGGTAAGGGTCGTTGGGACAGCGTGGCTTATGCCTTTTTATGCATCCTTCTGGGCCGACGGTGACAAGCCCTCTTTGTCTGCCACCTCCGTCACAGGAGCCGAAGTTTCCCCCATCATCAGAATTTGAATTTCTGACGTCGTTGTTGCTGTCGTCGTCAGTTTTTCCCATTAGTCCCTCCAGCCCCTCAAGCGGCGAGACGATTATACTTGGTGACTATGATTAGTGATCGCAAAATGCCAACAGACCGTTAAAATGTCTGGCAAATTCACAGAACACGTAAATGCCAGCAGGGCCAGAAATTATCGTTCGAACCAGACATTCTATCGAGCATTATATGACTTCGATGCTAACGGAAGTAAGAGGCATGGGTGAAGGGCTTCATTTTCTATGTGATGCACTCCGTCCTATATCTCGATACAACAGAGAACTCTTACTATATCCTTGACCAATTTGGCAGGTGAAGTTCTTGGGAGCGAAATTCGATCATCCCAAATCGATATTCCAACAATCATGGGCGATACCATAGCAACAAACCGTAACTCCCATGGGGCGAATTCACCAAGTAATATTTCACATACCTCGTCAACTGTGTGCTGATCTCGGCCGCCTAGCTCTGTGGCACCGTAAATTGACAGTAACTCTTGGGTGCCACCGTGCTTCAGGCATCCGGCATAGTCGAATGGCGTCATTTCCATAATGTTGGCGGCATTAACGTCAGCTCCAGCGTCTAGCAACATACGCACGGAATTGTCATAGCCCATGAACGCGGCATAATGCAAAGGGGACGCTCCTGACACGTCCTGAACGTTCGGATCGGCGCCATGGTCCAACAGCCAATGAACGAGAGTTCGGTCGTTGTACCGGTCGATCGCAAAATGAAGCGATGTCATGCCGTTGGTCTGTTGCGCATCGATGTCAGCACCGGCATCCAATAGCAATTTTGCCGCGACGAAATCTGCGCGTGAAATTGAATAATGCAATGGAGAAATGCTATGTCGATCCTCATTTTCACTGTGCGTCGACCCGTATCTCTCATGTACGAATAGTTCCTTTATTTTGGAGGCAGAATCAGTTAAATGTCTGGTAATCACCACGTCATATTCTTTGATGGTCTCAGAACTGAACTTCTTGTCAGGATCCACATTTGCCTCTAACAATAACGAAATTCCGGCATGGTACTCTCTGATAATTGCCCAGTACAGCGGTGGCAACTTATAGTATCCTCCAGCATGGTTCACATCTGCTCCAGCATCAATCAGAACTGCTAACGATTCGTTATATTCTGGAAGCCGATGCCGATGAGAAATATCGCTTACGACTGACAGAATCGGTGTAACGTCAAATTCGTCTCTAACATCAACAGCTGCACCGGAAGAAATCAACAATTCGATCACATCCTTACGACCGTAACCTGAAGCAATGCTTAGTGGGGGCCTAACTCCGTGTTCAGGGAATCCGTTGACCTCAGCACCCGAAGCAATTAATTTTTTGACTGCAGACAGATGCCCTTGTGACGCTGCATATCCCAATGGTGTGACGTCGAAATATATTCTGTCAATCTCCGCTCCGGCATCAATCAGCACTGAAACAACTTGATCGTGCCCGTACTCCGCCGCCAGAAACAAAGGAGTGCGTCCGCCATCACCAGGCCAGTCGACTTCCGCACCGTAATCAATCAAATTTTGCGCTATCTCGACATGCCCCAGCCGAGCTGCGTAATGCAACGGAGTGCGTTGCCAGCCGTTGTCGGCGGATGGATCAGCGCCTGCTGCCAACAAGGCATCAACAGCGGAGTGATGACCTGCTTCCACAGCAACATGCATGGGGGTTTCACCCTCGCTGTTGCGCAATTCGGGATCTTCTCCTTCTGCGATCAGCCGGGACATTTTCGCCGCATAGCCATCGCTCGCCGCGCTGTGAAGTGGCAACGAGATCTGTTCATATTGGCTCACAACCCATTTGGAAATGCTGGGAAACGAGTCCAATATCAGCAAGAACGCCGGAAAGATGGCGCAGGATGCCGCCCAGCACACTGCCCTCACT
>CAZDYI010000038.1:0-13825 GCA_964509765.1 uncultured Gammaproteobacteria bacterium | reverse complement strand
AGACGCCGAGGTCGAGAGTCTGCGCGATGACATCAAGAAGACCCGCGCGGTGAGCAAGCAGAAGCACTACTCGCGCCGCCTGCGGGTGCTCGAGCAGTTCCGCCGCAACAACATCCACCCCGAGTGGATGATCCTCGAGGTCCTGCCGGTGCTGCCGCCGAGCCTACGGCCGCTAGTACCTTATGAAGGGAGGAGTTTTATTTCTTCAGATTTGAACGTTCACTATCGCCGGATCATCAATAGAAACAACCGTCTGTGTAGGTTACTAGAACTCAATGCGCCAGAGGTACTAGTAACACACGAAAAGCGAATGCTTCAGATTGACGTGAATGAGTTACTTGACAATCGTAGTTGCACTGGTGTCCAGAACGATTCTTATGGGGCAAGAAAGCTAAAGTCTCTGTCGGGATCCATCTGCGGTGATCGAGGAAGCTTCAAAAAAATTATACAGGGAAAACATGTCGACTTCTGTGGCAAATCTGTCGTTGCAGTATGTCCGACGCTCAAGCTACACCAGTGCGGGCTGCCCAAGGAGATGGCGCTCGAGTTGTTCAAGCCGTTCGTGTGCCACCTGCTCGAGGAACGCGGCCACGCCGCGCACATGCGCCTGGCGCGCAAGATGGTCGACGAGCGCCGCAACGAGATCTGGGACTGCCTTGAGGAGGCGATCAGACAGCATCCTGTGTTGCTTTGCCGAGCTACGACCCTGCGCCGGCTGGGAATTCAAGCCTTTGAACCAGTATTGGTCGAGGGTGATGCGATTCAGTTACCCCCATTGGTGAGTTCTTCGTTAGGTGTCAAATTTAACGGTGACCACCTCGCTGTTCATGTTCCGCTTAGCATTGAGGCGCGTACCGAGGCACGAGTGTTGATGCTATCGTCAAACAACCTTCTGTCCCCCGCCAATGGATCCCCTGTTCTCAACCTCACGCAGGACATCGCTCATGGTCTTTACTACCTTTCTCGTGAGGAAGAGGGGGCCCGAGGAGAGGGCATGGTGTTTGCCGATCCAGAGGAGGTAAAGCGTGCCTACGAGGACGGCTGGGTTGACCTCCACGCAAAAGTTGAAGTACGGGTGACTCCGAAATTCATTGACAATGTCGGAAATGCAATTTCGGAAAAACCAAAGATACTCGAGACTACCGTCGGAAGGGCAATTCTGTCTTTGACGATGCCGCATGGAATCAACATTGATGACTTCAATGTGACATTGAACGAAAGCAACCTAGTTGCCCTTTTCAGTGCTTCCGTATCGAGTTGTGGTCATGGTGCTACAGAAGGGTTTGTTGGAGACTTGATTCGGTTATGTTTCGATATCATTTCCAAAGAAGGATTATCGCCCACCTTGAATAAAGATGACATTGGCATAAACCCCAATATTTACACGAACTTCTCAGCAACTTACGGTGGCAGAAAGGAGAGTTTCAACGCTATTTCCAAGGAATCCGGTGCTGAAGAGCTTACTCGTCAGGTTATTGATCATGTAGGTCACTTAGTGATCACCGAAGAGGATTGCGGGACTAGCGAGGGGATCTCGCTGCGCCAGGTCAGCGACGCCTCGGGGGTGACGGTCTCGCTAGGCACGCGCGCCCTCGGCCGGGTGCTGTGCGAGCCGGTCAAGGGCATCACCTCTGGCAAGGAGCTGATCACGGCTGGGACGCTGATCGACGAGCGGCTTGCCGAGATGCTCGACGAGTGCAAGATCGACCGGATCGGCGTGCGCAGCCCGGTGACTTGCAAGACGCGGCGCGGCCTGTGCATCAGGTGCTATGGTCGCGACCTCGGCCGCGGCCGGCTGGTGCAGATGGGCGAGGCCGTCGGGATCATCGCGGCGCAGTCGATTGGAGAATGCAGACTACAAATAAACGATCATTCTCGCGTGAACGATTTGCTAGACGCAGAGGACGACCTCAACAATGTGCTGCGCCAGATCGGCTCGAATGCCCTGATCGAGCACCTGGTGCGCGAAATCCAGGACGTCTACCGCGGCGAGGCGGTGACGATCAACGACAAGCACATCGAGGTGATCATCCACCAGATGCTCCAGCGCGCGGACATCGTCGACCCGGGCGACTCGGACCTGATCAGGGGCGACCAAGTCAGCGTTATCCAGATCGAGGAGACCAACGAGCGGCTGCTCGCCGAGAAGAAGAAGCCGATCGCCTACGAGCGGATCCTGCTCGGGATAACCAAGGCGGCGCTCCGGACCGACTCGGTGATTGCGGCGGCAGCTTGCCAGGACACTATCAAGGTGCTAACCGAGGCGGCGATCAACTGCACGAAGGACGACCTGACGGGCCTCAAGGAAAGCGTGATCGTCGGCCGGCTGATCCCCGCGGGGACCGGGCTCGTGCACTACAAGACCTCCGAGCGCGAGCGGGTCCTGATCGAGGAGCGCACCGAGCGCCTGCTCGAGCTCGCCGCGAACGAGGACGGGCCGATCGGCAACTTCGTCCTCGAGAACGTCCCCGGCGGGATGGTGAAGCTGCGCGAGACCGCCGAGGAGAAGCCGGGCGAGACCTTCCCGCTGGTCAAGGACAACACGTTCTACGAGCTCGGCGTCGACCACAAGGTTAGGCTGACGGGCGACAAGCCCGCCGGCAGCGACAACGGCTCTTACAGGCTCGTGCAGGAAGGCGACAGGTACAGGTTCGTCAGCGCCGACGAGCCGCCCCAGCCGGACCCCGCGAGCAAGGAGCCCGTCGCGGCTTAGGCCTATGACCAGATGATAAGCACCGTTGTTTGAATGCTTGATCTGTCCTCAGATTACTCGCCGCGGCGCCGCGCCGCGGGCAGAAAGCCCAGCGCGATCCCGGCCGCGCTCGCCGCGGTCATCAGCGCGATCACCGAGCTCCAGGTCCCGCTGAGGTCCACCGCGAGCCCGATCGCGACAGGACCCGCGAGCTGGCCGATGCTCGCGCCCTGCATGACGACGCCGGTCAGGGCCGTGGTCCTCCTGCCGTGCTCGAAGACCGTCGGCAGGTAGGCCCAGATCGCGCCCGGCAGGATCCCGGAGACCGCCCCGTAGAGCACGCCGGCCGCGAGCCGCGCGCCGAGCGGCAGGTCAGCCCACAGCAGCGCCGCGAGGCAGGCCGCCATCGGGACAAGCGCGACCGAAAAGCACAGGCCGAGGCTGCGGCCGGCCCCGACCATCCGCCCGCCGGCGACGTTGCCGGCGAGGTTCAGGAAGATCACAGCGGCGATGTAGGCGTTGATCGCCGGGAGCCCGATGTCGCTCGTGTCCGCGAGCATCGAGGTCAGGAACTGCGCCATGCCGGTGAACTGGAAGCTGAACAGCAGGAACGCCGCGGCGAGCGCCCAGGCTACCGGCCGGCGCAGCGTCCACCCGATGCCGCCACCGGCGCGCGCCCCGTCGTCCGGCCAGGGCAGCACTGCCACCGCGACCGCGACGCTGCCTGCGAACGCGCCGCCCAGGACCCACATCCCCTGCCAGCCGAACGGCCCGAGGACGACCGTGCCTGCAAGCAGGCCCGCGCTCAGGCCGAGCGGGATGAAGCCCGCCCACACGCCCATCACCAGCGGCCGGCGCTTCGGCCCCGCGCTCAGCCCGGCAAGGGTCGGCAGCGAGACCACCGCGAGCAGGTAGCCGGCGCTCTCGACCACGCGGGTCGCAAGGAGCGGGGCGTAGCCGTCTGCGAGCGCGCCGGCGAACGAGCCCGCCGCGCAGAGCGCGAGGCCGGCCGCGGCCGAGAGCCTGTTGCCGAGCAGGCCCGCGAGCTGCGCGCCGAGCGCGCCGAGGAGCGCCGTCCCGAGCGGGAGCACCGAGGCGAGCACCCCGACCTCGGTGAGCGACAGGCCGAGGTCGGCGCGCAGCACCGGGATCGACGCGGCCATCTTGCCGTGCATCGCGGCGATCGCGACCCCGCCGCATATGGCGGCTAGGACCTGCCTCGGCCTTGTCCGGGGCCCGGCGCGCGCCTCGTTTCCGGGCGGGCCGGCAGGGGCTTCGGAACTCGGCGTAAACATGCTACAATCAGAGGTTCCCGGATGTGTTAGAATAGCAGATTCCCGGAGGGGTACCCAAGCGGTCAACGGGATCTGGCTGTAAACCAGACGGCTTAGCCTACGTAGGTTCGAATCCTACCTCCTCCACCGGTGTAGGCACGGGACAGGCGAGCAATGACCAACTCTGAAAAGGACAAAACAGGCGGGTGTAGCTCAATGGCAGAGCAGAAGCCTTCCAAGCTTACGATGAGGGTTCGATTCCCTTCACCCGCTCCGCATCGCGGCGCGGGAGGAACCGGGCGCCTCGAACCGGCAACCCGCGCAGGGACCCGCCGGAACACATAGGCCTAGGCGGACCTCCGGGCCGTCGCGGCACACGCGGCCCGGAGGCCCGCCTTCCACACGGAGAAACCAACTGATGGCAAAAGAAAAATTCGAGCGCACCAAGCCCCACGTGAACGTGGGCACCATCGGCCATGTCGACCACGGCAAGACCACGCTCACCGCGGCGCTGACGAAGGTGCTCTCCGAGGCCTTCGGCGGCGAGGCCAAGGACTTCGAGGAGATCGACAACGCCCCCGAGGAGCGCCAGCGCGGGATCACCATCAGCACCTCGCACGTCGAGTACGAGACCGAGAAGCGCCACTACGCGCACGTCGACTGCCCGGGCCACGCCGACTACATCAAGAACATGATCACCGGCGCCGCGCAGATGGACGCCGCGATCCTCGTCGTGACCGCCACCGACGGCGCCATGCCGCAGACCAAGGAGCACATCCTGCTCGCGAGGCAGGTCGGCGTGCCGCGCATGGTCGTGTTCATCAACAAGGCCGACCAGGTCGACGACAAGGAGATGCTCGACCTCGTCGAGGAGGAGATCCGCGACATCCTCACCGGGGCCGAGTACGACGGGGCCAACACGCCGATCATCACCGGCAGCGCGCTCATGGCGCTCGAGGGCAAGGACGGCGAGTACGGCAAGGAATCTGTCGTCAAGCTCGCCGAGGCGCTCGACACCTACATCGACGAGCCGGTGCGCGACCTCGACAAGGACTTCCTGATGCCGATCGAGGACGTGTTCACCATCGAGGGCCGCGGCACGGTGTGCACCGGACGGGTCGAGACCGGCGTGATCAAGGTCGGCGAGGAGATCGAGATCGTCGGCCTGCGCGAGACCGCCAAGACCACCTGCACCGGGGTCGAGATGTTCCGCAAGATGCTCGACCAGGGCCAGGCCGGCGACAACGTCGGCGTCCTGCTGCGCGGGACCAAGCGCGAGGAGGTCCAGCGCGGGCAGGTGCTCGCCAAGCCGGGATCGATCACCCCGCACACCGAGTTCGAGTGCGCGGTGTACGTGCTCACCAAGGACGAGGGCGGCCGCAACAAGCCGTTCTTCAAGGGCTACTCGCCGCAGTTCTACTTCCGCACGACCGACGTCACCGGCGAGATCACGCTCGCCGACGGGACCGAGATGGTCAACCCCGGCGACAACGTCACCTTCAAGGTCAAGCTGCAGAAGCCGATCGCGATGGACGAGGGAGTTCGCTTCGCGATCCGCGAGGGCGGCAGGACCGTCGGCTCCGGCACGGTCTCCAAGGTCGTCGCCTGAGGCGAGGGAGCATCGGATCTGGAAGCGCGGGCCAATAGCTCAATTGGTAGAGCAGCGGTCTCCAAAACCGCAGGTTGGGGGTTCAAGTCCCTCTTGGCCTGCCACGGCCGGGGGCGCTTGGCGTGACCGCGGCGGACAAGCTCAAGGCGACGGTCGCGGCGCTGGTCGCCGCGGTGGGGCTCTACTACAGCCTGATCGCGATGGTGACGAGCCCCGCGCCGGCGCGGGCGGCGGTGTTCATCGCGACGGTGCTCGCCGCGGGCGGGCTGTTCTACCTCTCGGAGCCGGGCAAGCGCCTGTTCGCGTACGCGCAGGCGTCGGCGGTCGAGATCCGCAAGGTCGTCTGGCCGGGCCGCGAGGAGGTCCTGAAGATGTCCGCGGTGGTGCTGCTTTTCGTGGCGGTCGTGGCGGTCTTCCTGTGGATCGTCGACTCGATCCTCGCGTGGCTGCTGCAGTTCCTGGCCCTGTGAGCGGGCGGGCATGGCTATGAACTGGTACTGCCTGCAGCTTGTCGCCAACCGCGACAAGAGCCTCGTCGAGGCGCTCGACGCCGTGATGAAGAGCAAGGTCAGCATGGCCGGCAAGTTCGGCGAGGTGCTCGTGCCCACAGAGGAGGTCGTCGAGCTCAAGCGCGGCAAGCGCAAGGTCTCCAAGCGCAAGTTCTACCCGGGCTACGTCTTCATCGAGATGGACATGACTCCGGAGACCTGGCACGAGGTCAAGCGCCTGCCGATGATCAGGGGCTTCGTCGGCGACGCCGCCGCCGGGCGCAAGGAGTGGAACCCGCCCGAGCCGATGACCGACGACGAGATCAACGAGATCCGCTCGCACATCGAGGCCGGCGCCGAGAAGCCGCGGCCGAAGGTCGAGTTCGAGGTCGGCGAGGCGGTGCGGATCAAGGAGGGCCCGTTCACCAACTTCAACGGCAACGTCAAGGACGTCAACTACGAGACCAGCCGGATCTCGGTGTCTGTCAACGTCTTCAACAGGCCGACCGACATCCAGCTCGACTTCGAGCAGGTGGAGAAGATGTGATGGCCAAGAGGAAGGACGACGGCGTCAAGACCATCAAGCTCCAGATCCCCGCCGGCGAGGCGAAGGCCGACCCGCCGGTCGGGCCCGCGCTCGGCCAGCACGGCGTCAACATCGGCGAGTTCATCAAGCGCTTCAACACCGACAGCGCGAGGCACGAGCGGGGGATACTCCTCCAGGTCGTGATCTCGGTCAACCCCGACCGGAGCTTCGACTACCTGATCAAGAACCCGCCGGTCTCGGTCCTGATCAAGAAGGCGCTCGGGCTCGAGAAGGGCAGCTCGAAGCCTCACGTCGACAAGGTCGGGACGATCAGCCGCGAGCAGCTCCGGGAGATCGCCGAGGTGAAGATCGGCGAGTTCAACACCGACGACATGGAGCAGGCGATGTCGATCGTCGCCGGCACCGCGCGCAGCATGGGCGTCGACGTCCAGGAGGCGGGCTCCTGATGGCCGGGCGCAACGGCAAGCGGATCCGCGGCCTGCGCGAGGGCGCGGGCGACCCCGCGGCGCTCGTCGCGATCGAGGAGGCCGCGGCGCTCGTGAAGAAGGGCGCGACCGCGAAGTTCGACGAGACCGTCGAGGCCGCGGTGCGGCTCGGCGTGGACCCGCGCAAGTCCGACCAGGCGGTGCGCGGGGTCGCAGCGATGCCGTCGGGCACCGGGCGCGAGACGAAGGTCGCGGTGTTCTGCGACGACGGCAGGGCCTCCGACGCGGAGAAGGCGGGCGCGGACATCGCCGGCATGCAGAAGGTCACCGAGCTCCTCGACAAGGGCGAGCACCCATTCGACGTTTTGATCGCCGAGCCGGCCGCGATGTCGCAGCTCGGCAAGTACGGAAAGCAGCTGGGCCCCAAGGGCCTGATGCCCAACCCCAAGAGCGGGACGGTGACCAACGACCTCGACGGCGCAATCAAGCGCGCGAAGGCCGGCCAGGTGACCTACCGCACCGAGAAGGGCGGGATCGTCCACGCGGCGATCGGGAAGTCCTCGTTCTCCGAGGAGGACCTGGTCGCGAACTTCAACGCGCTGATCGACTCGCTCAAGAGGGCCAAGCCCGCTGCGAGCAAGGGCCAGTACCTCGTCGGCGCGAAGCTCTCCTCGACGATGGGCCCGTCCGTTCCCGTCGACCTCGCCCCGTTGCGATGAGCGCCCCGGAGCCCGCCAGGCAGAGCGTCCAGCGCGTCCGCAAGGAGGCGATGGCCGCGACGTTCCTCGCCGACTGCGAGGGGACCGAGGCGCTGTTCGTCGCCGAGTACAAGGGCATCGACGTAGCGTCAATGGCGCAGCTGCGCGCGCAGGTCCGCGCCGCGGGCGGCCGCGTCCGCGTGGTCAAGAACACGGTCGCCAAGAGGGTGGTCTCGCAGATCCCGGCGCTCGCTCCGCTCGCGGACAGCCTGTCCGGCCAGGTCCTCTACGGCAGCGGCCCGTCTGCGCCCGCGGTGGCCAAGGCGCTCAAGGGCTTCGCCAAGGAGCACGAGGAGCTCAAGGTCAGGGCCGGCGCGATGGACGGAACGCTCATCGACGCCGACGGCGTGGGCCGCCTGGCCGACCTGCCGCCGCGCGAGGCGATGCTCGCCATCCTTGCCGGCACGCTCAACGCGCCGATCGCAAAGCTCGCCCGCACCCTCGGGGAGGTGCCGGCCAAGCTCGCGAGGGCGCTCGCCTCGGTCCGCGACTCGCGGCCCGGCGACTCCGCCTGACAACAGGGATTCACGAAAGAAGAGGTAACGAAAATGACCAAGGACAAGATACTGGACGCGATCTCCGAGATGTCGGTGCTGGAGCTCTCCGAGCTCGTCACCGCGATCGAGGACAAGTTCAACGTCTCCGCCGCGGCCCCGGCCGCGGTCGCCGCGCCCGCGGCGGCCGCTGACGCGCCCGCGGCCGACGAGCAGACCGAGTTCGACCTCATCCTGACCGGAGCCGGCGAGAGCAAGATCAACGTGATCAAGGCGGTCCGCGCCCTGACGGGCCTGGGCCTCAAGGAGTCCAAGGACCTGGTCTCCGAGGCGCCCAAGCCGGTCAAGACCGGCGTGAGCAAGGAGGAGGCCGAGGAGGGCGCCAAGCAGCTGACCGAGGCCGGCGCGACCTGCGAAGTCAAGTAATCAGGCCCGCCGACCCAAAAGACGCCGCAGCGCGCGGGCCGCGCGCTGCCAACGACATCCGCCGTCGGAGCGAGACTGCATGAGCGAACCCACCACGAGCCTCAACTACACCGAGAAGAAGCGGCCGCGCGCGAGCTTCGGCCGCCGCGGCGGCTCGATCGAGATGCCGTACCTCCTGCAGATGCAGAAGGAGCTCTACGACGAGTTCCTGCAGAAGGAGGTCGCGCACGGCAAGCGCGAGCCGCAGGGCCTGCACAAGGCCTTCACGGACCTGTTCCCGATCGAGAGCACCAACGGGCTCGCCGAGATGACCTTCCACGGGTACGACCTCGAGGACCCGCTGTTCACCGTCCGGGAGTGCAAGGAGCGCAACCTGACCTACAGCGCCAAGATCATGGTCCACCTCAGGCTCCACCTGCGCGAGCGCGAGAACCCCGAGAAGGTCAAGGAGGTCCGCGAGGAGCGGAAGGTCTACATGGGCGACATCCCGCTGATGACCGAGAACGGCTCGTTCGTCATCAACGGGACCGAGCGCGTGATCGTCTCGCAGCTCCACCGCGCTCCCGGCGTGTACTTCATGCGCGACAGCTCGCGGCAGAGCACCGCCCAGCGGATCAACCTGCAGGCGCGGATGATCCCCAACGCGGGCAGCTGGCTCGACCTCGAGTTCGACAGCAAGGAGCTGCTCCACTTCCGCATCGACAAGCGCCGCAAGATCTACGCCTCGCTGCTTTTGCGCGCGCTAGGCTACTCGATAGACGACCTGATCAGGGAGTTCTACGACCCCGAGACCTTCGACGTCTCGAAACAGCCCGACGAGTGCGGGTACCACCTCGTGCCCGAGCAGCTGCGGGGCGTGACGCTTCCGTTCGACATAACGGACGCAACTGTCAACCCGAAGAAAACAGGAAAGAAAGGTGACGAGCCTGAGTCAAAGCTCGAGGATGCCGGCGACGGCATGGTCAAGCTGAAGAAAGATCAAGGTTCCGGACCGACAAACAAGGGCACCGTCATCATCAAGTCGAACATGCGGATCAAGGAGGGCGACCTCCGCAGGCTCGACAAGTCGGGCGTCAAGACTGCAATGGTGCCCGACAGCTTCATCACCGACTCGCGCCGCGCCTACGAGGACATCCACTCAATCGTCCACCAGCTCGAGCCGGCCGGCGGCGCCAGGGCCGCTAAGACCGGCGTGTACTGGATTGTCGAGTGCGACGAAGGTAGATATCGCTTCGAGCGGGCGAAGGACCCGGAGGTCGACGAGCCCGGCGACCGGCTGGAGGTCGGGAAGGACGGCAAGGCCGCGCTGCGCAAGGAAGAGCAGGGCAAGAAGTCCAAGGCGGACCTCAAGGGCCTGCTGTCCGGCAAGCCGAAGAACGCGCACGGGCCGGTTGCGGTCGTCGAGGACGGCGAGCTCGCCGGGATCGGCGGAGGCAGATTTGACCTGGCCGTCAATGACTTGCTCGAGCAGGTCATGGACGGCGACGCGGAGGGCGTCGGCGCGGTGAGGCTCGCAGCCTCGAAGGAGAGGCTCATCGCGGCCAACGAGCCGATCACCCAGGAAGCGCTCGACCTGCTCAGGTCGAGGGGCGTTGCGACCCTGCGCACCATCTACGGCAACGAGTACGACTGCGGCCTGCACCTGGCCAACACCATCCGGGCGCAGGAGAACGAGCTGCAGATCCGCGACGTCAACCACGCGCGCGAGGCGATCTTCCGCCACATCCGCCCCGGCGACCCCGCCAAGCCTCCCGAGATCGTGGCCAAGGCGTTCAACGACACCTTCTTCAACCCGCACCGCATCGACCTGTCCAAGGTCGGGCGGATGAAGATCAACGAGAGGCTCGGCCACGGAGTCGAGGTGCGCCCGAGCAAGCGCGACAGGCACGTCCACGAGCCGCGCCCCGAGATGGAGTGGTGCGTGCTCGCGAGCAGGAGCACCAAGTCCAAGAGGATGCCCGGCTTCGACGTGATCCGCGCGGCGATCCCGGCCGAGCAGATGGGCGACGAGGAGCTCGAGCTCACGATACGCGACATCAAGGACGAGGGCCCGCGCGTCGTCGCCTGGCACATTGCCAACATCGACGATGCCAAGGCGATCGCCAAGGCGATCAGGGGCACCGGCCTTGCGGCCGAGGCCCGCGAGCAGACGGTGCTCTCCAAGGAGGACATCGTCAACACCGTCAAGATGCTCGTCAACCTCGTCAACCGGCGCGGGCACACCGACGACATCGACAGCCTCGGCAACAGGCGGATCAGGATGGTCGGCGAGTTCATCCAGTCCGAGTACGAGTCCGGCCTGCGCCGCTTCCACAAGGCGATCCTCGACCGCATGCCGCAGGCCGAGAGCGACAACATGAAGCCGTCGGACTTCGTCAACGCGAAGACGATCGCCCAGGGCGTGCGCGAGTTCTTCAACTCGAACCAACTCTCGCAGTTCATGGACCAGACCAACCCGCTGTCGGAGATCACCCACAAGCGCCGGGTCTCGGCGCTCGGCGTAGGCGGCCTGCAGCGCGACCGCGCCGGCTTCGAGGTCCGCGACGTGCACCCGACGCACTACGGGAGGCTGTGCCCGATCGAGACACCCGAGGGGCCGAACATCGGACTGATCAACTCGTTCTCGCTTTTCTCGCGGACCAACGAGTACGGCTTCATCACGACCCCGTACCGCGTCGTCCGCAGCGCGAAGGTCACCGACGAGATCGCCTGGCTGTCCGCGGTCGAGGAGGAGGAGCACTACATCGCCCAGGCGAACGTCGAGCTGAAAAAGGACGGTTCCTTCGCCGACGACCTGGTCTCCTGCCGGCGCTCGGGCGAGTTCACCACCGCGCGCCCCGAGGACATCGGGTTCATGGACGTCGCGCCCGCGCAGATCGCGTCGGTCGCCGCGGCCCTGATCCCGTTCCTCGAGCACGACGACTCGAACCGCGCGCTCATGGGATCGAACATGCAGCGCCAGGCGGTCCCGAGCCTGCGCCCGCAGAAGCCGCTCGTCGGCACCGGCCTCGAGTCGAAGGTCGCCGCCGACTCCGGCCACGTCGTCCGCGCCGACCGCGACGGAGTCGTCGACTCGGTCGACGCATCGCGGATCGTCATCCGCGCGGCCGAGCCCAAGCCGGACGAGTTCGGGGTCGACATCTACAACCTGATCAAGTACATGCGCTCGAACCAGAACACGACGATCAACCAGCGCCCGGTGGTCAAGGCCGGCGACAGGGTGTCCGCCGGCGACATCGTCGCCGACGGGTCGTCGACCGACACCGGCGAGCTCGCGCTCGGCCAGAACGTGCTCGTGGCGTTCATGCCGTGGAACGGCTACAACTTCGAGGACTCGATCCTCGTCTCCGAGCGGATGGTGGTCGACGACAGGTTCACGACGGTCCACATCGAGGAGCACGTCTGCAAGGCGCGCGACACCCGCAACGGGCCCGAGCAGATCACCCGCGACATCCCCAACCAGCCCGACTCCTCGCTCGCGTACCTCGACGAGGCCGGGATCATCCAGATCGGGACCGAGGTCGGGCCGGGCGACATCCTCGTCGGCAAGGTCTCGCCGAAGCAGGAGAGCCAGCAGACCCCCGAGGAGAAGCTGCTCCGGGCGATCTTCGGCAACAAGGGCGAGGACGTCAAGGACACCTCGCTGCGCATGCCGTCGGGCTCGACGAGCACGGTGATCGACGTCAAGGTGTTCACCGCGAACGCCGACGAGCGCGACTCGCGCGCGCTGAAGATCATCGACCAGGAGCTGCGCGCGTACGACACGGACCTCAAGGCGATGCTCGAGATCTACCGCGAGAACGCCGACTACGAGCGCCAGCGGATCTCGCAGGGCAAGGAGGTCTCAAAGGCCGTCGGCGGGCTCAAGGCCGGCCAGAAGGTCACCAAGACCTGGTGGGACAAGGCCTCAGCCGCGGACCGCGACAAGCTCCAGCTCCGCGACGAGGCGGCCCAGACCCGGCTCGAGGCGGTCCAGGACAGGATCAAGAAGCGGGAGAAGGAGCTGCGCGAGGACTACAAGAAGCAGAAGCAGAAGCTCGAGCGCAACGACGACCTGGCCTCCGGGGTCAACAAGAACATCAAGGTCTACCTCGCGATCAAGCGCCCGCTGCGCATCGGCGACAAGATGGCCGGGCGCCACGGCAACAAGGGGGTGGTCTCGAAGATCGTCCCCGTGGAGGACATGCCCTACCTCGAGGACGGCACCCCGGTCGACCTCGTCCTCAACCTGCTCGGCGTCCCGTCGCGGATGAACATCGGGCAGATCCTCGAGACGCACCTCGGCCTGGCGGCCAAGGGCCTCGGCGACAGCATCGGAGAGATGCTCGACAAGGAGACGAAGAAGTCCGTGGCCGAGATGCGGGCGTTCCTTTCGAAGATCTACAGCCGCAAGGGAACCTCCGGGGGCGTCGACTTCGGGGACTTCAGCGACGACGAGCTGCTCGAGGCCGCGCGCAACCTGCGCGACGGAGTCCCGTTCGCCTCGCCGATCTTCGACGGCGCGACCGAGGAGGACATCGAGGCGATGCTCAAGCTCGCGGGCAAGCCGCTCGACGGCCAGGTGCGGCTGTTCGACGGCCGGACCGGCGAGCCCTTCGAGAGGAAGGTGACCGTCGGGCACAAGTACATGTTCAAGCTCCACCACCTGGTCGACGAGAAGATGCACGCGCGCTCGACCGGGTCCTACAGCCTGGTCACGCAGCAGCCGCTCGGCGGCAAGGGCCAGGGCGGGGGCCAGCGCCTCGGCGAGATGGAGGTCTGGGCGCTCGAGGCCTACGGCGCGGCATACACGCTGTGGGAGATGCTCACCGTCAAGTCCGACGACCGCGCCGGGCGCAACAGGATCTACGAGTCGATCTGCAAGGGCGACATCTCTCTTGAGCCGGGCGTGCCCGAGTCCTACAAGGTGCTCAAGAGCGAGCTGCGGGCCCTTTGCATCGACTACGAGGAGGAGTACTGACCATGTTTCCGCGCAACGACAGCCTGATGTCGAGGCTGGCCGGCTTCGCCACGGCGCCCGAGGACAAGGTCCCGTCCTCGGTCAAGATCAGCCTGGCCGCCCCGGACCGGATCCGGTCGTGGTCGAGCGGCGAGGTCCGCAACCCGGAGACG
>CAZDYI010000037.1:0-1530 GCA_964509765.1 uncultured Gammaproteobacteria bacterium | reverse complement strand
ACAGCAACATGATCCGCATGCAGCGCGCGATCAGCTGGCTCAAGCAGGACCTCGAGCTCGGCGACTCAGGCGAGACGATCTCGTTCATCGTGCACTGGATCGCGTTCGAGTCGCTCTACAGCAAGGTGGAGAACGCCAGCGCTCCGCCGTTCTCGTTCCGGAAGACGGCCCTCGAGGACATCATGGACTTCATCGGCAACATCGAGAAGAACGAGTCGGACCGCCAGGAGATCATCGAGGCGGTCGACGGGGTGCGCAAGGAGATCAAGGACCTGCTTGAGAACCCGTTCGTCAGCGGCACCAACTGGAACAACTTCTACAAGGGCCGCATGACGAAGGCGGGAAAGAGGCACAACCCGTTCGCCGGAAAAAGCTCCGCGGTCAAGGTTCCGTCAAGGGCGGCGCTCAACGACCAGAACAAGCTGGACACGATGCTAAAGGAGCTGTTCCAGAGGATGTACATCCTGCGCAACCAGCTGTTCCACGGAAACTCCTCGTACAAGGGCAGCGACAGCAGCGCGCGCTCCGAGCAGATCGTCTGCGGCGCCCGCGTCATGCGCGCGCTGATGCCGGTGCTGATCACCAGCATGCTCAACGCGATGGAGCGCTACCGCGAGAGCGAGAGGTGGGGGACGGTCCTCTACCCGAGGATCAGGAACGTAGAGAAGCCTGCCGGCAGGAAGTCAAAGAAGCCCCGCCGCTGACAGCTCGCGCATGAGGCTCGCCGCGCCGCGGTCCCACGGCGGGCAGTCCCGGCACTCAAGGACCCGGTTGCGCAGCGTCCCGAGCACAGGGCAGGAAATCGATACGACGTCGCCGGCCTTGTGGGTGAAGCCCTGGCCGGGCTCGTCGCGGTCGTCGACCGGCGCGAACATCGTGCCGAGCATCAGGGCGAAGCCGTCGGGGTACTGATGGAAGTCGCCGCAGGTCGCGGCGACGAGGTCGAGAGGGTCGCGGCTGATGAGCTCCATCGAGCTCGAGCCCTCCAGGACATAGCCGTCCTCGCCCCTGACCTCGAGCGTCAGGACGGCCGAGCGGACCCCGTCGATTCCGAAGCCGCCGTCGAACAGGCGGACGAAAGGTCCGAGCGCGCAGGAGGCGTTGTTGTCCTTGGCCTTGCCGAGCAGCAGGGCGGACATCCCCTCGATGTCGCGCAGGTTGACGTCGTTGCCCAGGGTCGCGCCGACGGCGCGGCCCGCGCTTGAGACCACTAGCGCCACCTCCGGCTCGGGGTTGTTCCACCTAGAGATCGGGTTGATCCCGACGTCCGCGAGGTGCCCGACCGCAGCCAGCGACGGGGCCTTGGTGAACACCTCCGGGTATGGGCCGATCCCGACCTCGAGGTACTGCGACCAGGCTCCGCGCTCGATGAGGACCCGCTTGACCTCCGCGGCCTGCTCCGATCCCGGCCTGACGCTCCCGAGGTCCGGGCCGATCAGCTCCGTCACCTTCTCGCGGATCCCGGCCGCCTTGTCGGGGTCGCCGCGCGCCTGCTCCTCGATCACCCGCTCGAGCATGCTCGCGGCGAAG
>CAZDYI010000036.1:0-3448 GCA_964509765.1 uncultured Gammaproteobacteria bacterium | reverse complement strand
GCCCGCAGTCATCAGCCCGATCCTCCCGGCGCCGACAAGCCCGAGGGTGATCCCGTCCGCGGACGGCGCCTCGCGGAGGATCGTCGAGCTCTCCCACCTGCCGTCCCGCACCGAGGCGTCGAGTTCGAAAAGCCGCCGTACGAGCGACAGCAGCAGCGCCACGGCGTGCACCGCGACCTCCTCGGTGCCGTAGTCGGGGACGTTGGCGAGCGCTATCCCGCGCTCGCGGCAGGCGGCCGTGTCAACGTTGTCGTAGCCGGCGCCGTACCTGACGATCGTCGCGCCCTTGTTCATCGCCGCGACGGCCTCCCTGCCGACGGGCGCCATCTGCACCAAGGCGACGTCGGCGCCCTTGAGCGCCTCGGCGACCTCGGCCCCGGTGCGGCACTGGAACCGCTCGAGCTCGCAGCCGGCGGCGGAGATCACCGCGGTCTCTATGTCGAGCTCGCCGTAGCTGTGGTCGGTGACCGCGACGCGCTTAGTGCAGGGCATGCGGCGGGCGCTGCGCGTAGATTTTCCAGGCTAAGGTCATGCTGCCCTCGAGGGACTCACCCGGGCCGAGGACCTTCAGCCCGGGGTTCGGGGAGGACCCGCCGCGGTTGTGCTCGTCGACCGCGTGCGTAACCGGCTCGAAGCAGAAGAAGCCGCAGCCGGGGCCGGGCGAGTAGACCTGGTAGTGGCTGATGACGTCCTCGGAGACGACGATCATCAGCAGCACCGGAGGGTCGTCCCAGCTGATGTGCGCGTTGCCGTTCCATCCGGCGAAGGGGTTGTCCACGTGCTCGGAGGGCAGCTCGCCGAACCAGGAGAAGTCGAGTTCGGGGTAGTCCGACACCCGCTCCCACCTGTCGGGCAGGTTGTCGTCGTCCATGATGCAGACCTTCTCCGCGGGCGCGGTAAGCTGGGTGTCCTTGGTCCGCACGAACCACGGGTGGAACCCGAGCCCGAAGGGCAGGGGGCCGGAGCCGGTGTTGGTCACGGACAGATTGGTGTTGAACCCGCCGTTGAGCACCCGGTACTCCGCCTCGGCTCGGTAGCGGAACCTGCCGGGGCCGTCGGAGTCGACGTGCAGCCGCACGGTCTCCTTGTCCGTGAAGTCGACCGTCCAGGGCAGCTGCAGGGCGTTGCCGTGAAGCGGCAGCGGCTCCCCGGGGAAGTTCGGCTCGAGGTCCACGCGGGTGTCGCCGTGGGTGAACCCGCCCGACGAGATCCTGTTGACCCAGGGCGCCATGAGCACCATCGAGGTCTCGAGGCAGGACTTCGGCTCCTCGGGGCTCGGGCGCAGCAGGTGCTTCCACTCGTCCCCGACGAGCACGGAAAGCTCGAGCACGCTCGCGCCGAGCGACGGCGCGATGGCAACCCTGCACCCGTCGTTGGCGATCGTAATCCGTTCCGTCCCAGCCATCGGGCGGAATTGTATTGCGGGCGCGCAAGCGAGGCGACCCAGACCGCCGAAGCCTCCTGGCGCTTTCCCTTGGTCGGGCAATGCTCGCAAGGTCGCGGAAACGAATTCCGCATGTGCCCGCGAAATAATTGCCATTAAGTTACTTTCATAGCATTTATTGAAACTGTATAAATAATATATACGTTATAACAATTAGATGCATGAAACAGAGCAATAAATGCTTTGCAGTGAACTTAATGTATAATTCAGCCGTGGGCGCAACAGACATCCTGCGGGTGTTCAACCCCTGGTGGCACAGCGACATGTTGCCGGCAGGGCATGCCTTTGAGCGGCGGAGATTGCTGTACCAGCAGGTTGAGCGGATCGCCCTCGACCCGGAGATGCGCCTGACGTCCGTGATTCACGGCCCGCGGCGGGTCGGCAAGACCGTGATGCTCCAGCAGCTGGTCGGCCAGGCGGTCTCCTCGGGCGAGTTCCCCCCGAGGAACGTGTGCTACGCCTCCATGCAGCACAAGGCGCTGAGGCGGCTTTCGCCCACGGAACTGGTCGGGCAGTTCAAGCGGGTCGCCGACCCGGGCAGGCCCGCGCTCGTGGTCCTGGACGAGATCCAGTTCGTCCTCGACTGGGAGCAGGAGCTCAAGGAGCTCACCGACCTCGAGGGCGGATTCAAGTTCGTGGTGTCCGGCTCGGCCATGTCGGATCTCAAGAGAAAGAGCGTCGAGGCCGGAACCGGGCGCTTCTACCGGTTCTACCTCCCGCCGCTGCTGTTCTGCGAGTTCCTCGACTATCACGGCAGGTGGCCGGGAGGCCTGCCCCGGGAGGCGGCGCAGGCCAGGTCAGCCAGGCTGGAGCCCGAGGAGGTCCTCGCCCTCAACGGGGACTTCGTCGACTACGTCAACTACGGCGCCTTCCCGGCCCTGGTGCTCGACCCGAAGCACCGCTCCGGCCGGAAGGAGTACGTCGAGCTGCACATGCCGGACGAGGACCTCTTCAGCTCGCTGCCGGCGCTTTACGGGATATCGAACGCAGACGGCCTGTACGACGTCTTCGAGCACGTCGCGAAGCACAACTGCCAGGAGCTGTCGCTCGGCTCGATCAACCGGCAGACGGGCATCCAGCTGAACACGATCTACAAGTACCTAAAGTACCTCGAGGCCTGCCTGCTGATCAGGAAGATACCTAAGCTCGGCTCGGCGCTGCGCGCGCTGCAGAGGGACTCGTCCCACAAGTTCCACCTGGTCAACCCGAACATGCACGGCTTGCTCAACTACCCGGTCACCCCTGACGACCCCGATGCCGGGCACGCGATCGAGGCCGCGGTGTTCTCCCAGTACTGCCAGTGCTTCCACGGGTCGGCCGTGTCCGGCAAGCGGGTGTTCTACTGCAGGTACAGGCACGACGGGACGGACTACGAGGTGGACATGGTGGTCACGCCGAGGGGGGCCGCATACCTGCACAGGCTGTGCGAGGTCAAGTGGAGCGACAAGCGGGACCGGCTTTCAAGGTCGGCGGCAACCATGGCGCACATCCGGGAAAGGAAGCGGAAGGCGGCATCGTTCGACGGCTGCTGGTGCACGACCAGGACGGCCTACGGGGAGGACGGCGACAAGGAGGTCAGGTTCCTGCCGACCGCGCAGTTCGCCGTTGCGCTCGGACTGGAGTCGATGGAAAGAACGGAGTGAACTATCAACGCGCTTCTGTTTGTTCCAGGAAATTCGGAAAACCGGCCAGACATGCGGCATGCTGTGACTCATGCGGGCAAGTGCAGGTCAAGGGAGCCGAAGATGCAGCAGACAGAGACGGACGCGACGAAGTCGAAATGAGGAGCCCTGAAAGATAATCCAATGCATGAGCCTTGACCGTAGCCTTCAGAAAACAAAATGAGCGGCTACCTGTTCGTCCTGGCGGCGAACTTCTTCTGGGGGCTGAACTTCGTGTTCGCGAAGGTCATGTCGACCTCCGTCCCGCCCGTCGCGCTCGCGTTCTGGCGCTGGACGATCGCCGCGCTGATCCTCGCTCCGTTCCTGCCGGCGGTGTGGAGGC
>CAZDYI010000035.1:0-1530 GCA_964509765.1 uncultured Gammaproteobacteria bacterium | reverse complement strand
ACAGCAACATGATCCGCATGCAGCGCGCGATCAGCTGGCTCAAGCAGGACCTCGAGCTCGGCGACTCAGGCGAGACGATCTCGTTCATCGTGCACTGGATCGCGTTCGAGTCGCTCTACAGCAAGGTGGAGAACGCCAGCGTCCCGCCGTTCTCGTTTCGGAAGACGGCCCTCGAGGACATCATGGACTTCATCGGCAACATCGAGAAGAACGAGTCGGACCGGCTCGACATCATCGAGGCGGTCGACGGCGTGCGCGCGGAGATCAAGGGCCTGCTCGAGAACCCGTTTGTCAGCGACATCAACTGGAACCGCTACTACAAGGGCCGGACAACGAAGGCGGGCAAGAGGCACAACCCCTTTGCCGGCAACGGGGCCGCGGCGAAGATCCCCTCGAAGAAGGCGCTGAACGACCAGAACAAGCTCGACGGGATCCTCAAGGAGATGTTCCGGAGGATGTACATCCTGCGCAACCAGCTGTTCCACGGCAACTCCTCGTACAAGGGCAGCGACAGCAGCGCGCGCTCCGAGCAGATCGTCTGCGGCGCCCGCGTCATGCGCGCCCTGATGCCGGTGCTGATCACCAGCATGCTCAACGCGATGGAGCGCTACCGCGAGAGCGAGAGGTGGGGGACGGTCCTCTACCCGAGGATCAGGAACGCAGAGAAGCCTGCCGGCAGGAAGTCAAAGAAGCCCCGCCGCTGACAGCTCGCGCATCAGGCTCGCCGCGCCGCAGTCCCACGACGGGCAGTCCCGGCACTCCAGCACCCGGTTGCGCAGCGTCCCGAGCTCCGGGCTGGATATCGAGACGACGTCGCCGGCCTTGTGGGTGAAGCCCTGGCCGGGCTCGTCGCGGTCGTCGACCGGCGCGAACATCGTCCCGAGCATCAGCGCGAAGCCGTCGGGGTACTGGTGGAAGTCGCCGCAGGTCGCGGCGACGAGGTCGAGCTGATCGCGGCTGATGAGCTCCATCGAGCTCGACCCCTCGAGGACGTAGCCGTCCTCGCCCCTGACCTCGAGCGTCAGGACCGCCGAGCGGACCCCGTCGATGCCGAAGCCGCCGTCGAACAGGCGGACGAAGGGGCCGAGCGCGCAGGAGGCGTTGTTGTCCTTGGCCTTGCCGAGCAGCAGGGCGGACATGCCCTCGATGTCGCGCAGGTTGACGTCGTTGCCCAGGGTCGCGCCGACGGCGCGGCCCGCGCTCGAGACCACAAGCGCCACCTCGGGCTCGGGGTTGTTCCACCTCGAGATCGGGTTGATCCCGACGTCCGCGAGGTGCCCGACCGCGGCCAGCGGCGGCGCCTTGGTGAACACCTCCGGATAGGGGCCGATCCCGACCTCGAGGTACTGCGACCAGGCTCCGCGCTCGATGAGGACCCGCTTGACCTCTGCGGCCTGCTCCGATCCCGGCCTGACGCTCCCGAGGTCCGGGCCGATCAGCTCCGTCACCTTCTCGCGGATCCCGGCCGCCTTGTCGGGGTCGCCGCGCGCCTGCTCCTCGATCACCCGCTCGAGCATGCTCGCGGCGAAG
>CAZDYI010000034.1:0-9214 GCA_964509765.1 uncultured Gammaproteobacteria bacterium | reverse complement strand
ATCATGGGGCGGCCCAACGTCGGCAAGTCCACGCTCGCCAACCGGCTCCTCGGGAAGGAGAGGATGATCGTCTCCGACATGCCCGGAACCACCGTCGACAGCGTCGAGGACAGCTTCGAACACAAGGACAGGAAGCTCGCTCTCGTCGACACGGCCGGCATCAGGCGCAAGGCGAGGATCGTCGACTCGGTCGAGAACCGGAGCGCGCGGCGCGCCCGCGACGCGGCCGAGGCCGCGGACGTCATCCTGTTCATGGCCGACGCAAGCGAGGGGATCGTGCACCAGGACCAGCTGCTCGCCAACCTGGTCGCCGGCTACGGCCGGGCGACGGTCGTCATCCTCAACAAGTCGGACCTGCTCGCGCCGCTGGAGCGCCGCAAGGCGAGCGCGAGGGCGAAGCGCGAGCTCCCGTTCATGGAGCACTCGGAGTTCCTGCTCGCGAGCGTCGGCAAGCCGTCCTTCCAGCCGGGCCGTGTGATCGGCGCCGCGCTCGAGGCGCACGCGAAGGCATGCCGCCGGTTCGCGCCGTCGAGGATCTCCAAGTCGCTGCAGGCCGCGACCGAGTCGAACAACCCGCCGCGCAGCCACGGCAAGCGGCCGAGCCTGCGCTACGCGCACCAGGCGGGGACCAACCCGCCGCTGATCGTCATCCACGGCAGGCACGTGGACCTGATCAAGGAGCCGTACCTGCGCTACCTCGCCGGGAGGTTCAGCAGGGACCTCGGCTACGCCGGGGCGCCGCTGCACATCAGGCTCAAGGAGTCGTCCGGAAAGGAGGCGAGAAGAAGGCAGCCGTGACTCGCCGGGCGCTCAACGGAGAGGCTCCCGAAGAGGGCCGCGCGGTCATCCTCGCGGTCAGGTTCCCGGACGAGCCCGACTTCGACGGCCTGGTCGAGGAGACCGCCGAGCTCGTCCGCGCCGCGGGCATGGAGGTGGCCGGGACCGTCACCGCCCCGCGCCGGAGCGCGGACAGGCGCAGCCTCGTCGGCAGGGGCAAGGCCGCCGAGGCCAAGGCCGAGCTCGGAAGGCTGCGCGCGTCGGCGCTTGTCGTCACGCACACGCTCACCGACGGGCAGCATGCGCGCCTGTCGGAGGAATGCGGGGCGGACCTCATCGACCGCACCGGGCTCATACTCGAGATCTTCGGCAGGAGGGCGAAGACATCCGAGGGCAAGCTCCAGGTCGAGCTCGCCGGGGAGATCTACGGGCGTGCGAAGCTCAAGGGCGCGTGGACGCACCTCGAGCGCCAGCGCGGCGGGCTCGGAGCGACCGGCGGCCCGGGCGAGAGGCAGCTCGAGCTCGACCGGCGGATGACCGCAAGGCGGATCAACGCGCTGCGGCGCCGGCTCGAGCGCTGCAAGCGCCATTCCGACCTATCGAGCTCCCGCCGCCGCAGAGGGCCGTTCTCCGTCGCGCTCGTCGGGTACACGAACGCCGGCAAGTCGACCCTGTTCGCGCGGCTGACCAAGGAGCGGGTCCCGGCCTCGCGGAGGCTCTTCGAGACCCTCAGCACGACCTCGCGCAAGGCACACCTCGGCGAGGGCCGCGACATAGTCGTCTCGGACACGGTCGGCTTCATCAGGTCGCTGCCGCACGAGCTGGTCGAGGCGTTCCGCTCGACGCTCAACGAGGCGGTGATCGCGAACCTGCTGCTCGTCGTCGCCGACGCGAGCGACCCGAGGCTGCCGGAGAGGCTCGAGGTCATCGGGGACACCATCGACAGCATCGGCGCGGGCCACGTCCCGCGCGTGCTCGCGCTCAACAAGTCCGACCTTTCGGGCCGCGCGCGGCCCGACGCGGCAGGGTGGGATAAAATCCCCAGCCTGAGGATATCAGCGGTCACCGGCGAGGGCCTGCCGCGCCTTCGCGCGATGCTCGCCGACAGAGTCACGGAGCTCGCGCCCGTAAGCCCAAGCGCGGCAAGCCCATCCATCCGCACGCGACCATGATCAGGTTCCCAGGCGTCCGCCAGCAGTCCGGGCCCCCGGACCTCGAGGAGGTCGTCAACCGCTTCCTCAACAGGATGCGCCGGCGCAAGTCCGGCCTCGACGCGTTCCGCAGCGGCGGCAACGGCAGCGGCGGCGGATCGGACCTGCCGCGGCTCTCCGGCGGGCTGATCGTCTCGCTCGTGAGCCTGGTCGCGCTGCTGGTGATCTTCCTCGCCGGCTTCTACACGGTCGACCAGTCCGAGCGGGCGGTGACCTTCCGCTTCGGCAAGCCGATAGGCGTGGCCCAGCCCGGCCTGCGCTGGATCCTCCCGTACGTCGAGGACTATCAGATCGTCAACCTCACCGGGGTGCGCACGGTCGAGATCGGCTACCGCGGCAGCCAGAAGAGCAAGGTCCCGCGCGAGTCGCTGATGCTCACCGACAACCTCAACATCATCGACCTGCAGTTCGCGGTCCAGTACCTCCTCAAGGACCCCGAGGACTTCCTGTACAACAACCGCGACCCGGAGGCCGCGGTCCAGCAGGTCGCCGAGACCGCGATGCGCGAGGTCGTCGGGCGCAACAACATCGACTTCGTCCTCTACGAGGGCCGCGAGCAGATCGCCCAGGACACGCTCACGCTGATGCAGGAGATCCTCGACCGCTACGAGACCGGCATCCTCGTCCAGCAGGTCGCGATCCAGAACGTCCAGCCGCCCGACCAGGTCCAGGACGCATTCGAGGACGCGATCCGCGCGCGCCAGGACCGCGAGCGCAAGATCAACGAGGGCCAGGCGTACGCGAACGACATCGTCCCGAAGGCGCGCGGCCGGAGCTCGAGGATACTCGAGGACGCCGAGGCCTACAGGCAGCAGCGCATCGCGCTCGCCGAGGGAACCTCGGCCCGCTTCGTCCAGCTCGCGCGCGAGTACGACGACGCGCCGGTTGTGACGCGGCAGAGGCTCTACCTCGACGCGATCGAGGAGCTGATGAGCCGCACCAACAAGATCATCGTCGACCAGAAGGAGGGCTCCAACAGCCTGCTCTACCTGCCGCTCGACCGGATGTTCGGGGGCTCCTCGCGCCTCGGCGACGGCTCGCAGCAGTCGGCGCAGGAGTCCCTGATGGACCGGATCACCCAGGGGGCCGGCACGATCTCGGACGCGATCGGCAGCGGCCGCGACGAGATCGAGCGCCGCCGCCAGGAGGTCAACCGCTGATGCCCGGCCAGCTCCGGCTCATGACCTGGGTGTTTGGGATCGCGGCCCTCGTGATCGTCGTGCTCCGCTGCGTCTACACGGTCTACCCGTGGCAGCACTCGATCATCCTCCAGTTCGGGGAGATCATCAGCGTCAAGTCGGAGCCGGGCCTGTACCTGAAGCTGCCCTGGCAGGAGGCGCTCTACCTCGACTCGAGGATCCTGACGATCGACGCGCAGGACGCGGACCGATTCATCACGACGGAAAAGGAGAACCTGCTGGTCGACTCCTTCATCAAGTGGCGCATCCAGCAGCCGGAGCTCTACTACCAGAGCGTGCGCGGCGACGAGAGCCAGGCGCAGGTGCGGCTCTTGCAGATCATCAACCGCAGCCTGCGAGACGAGATCGGCAAGCGCACCGTGCGCAACATGGTCTCCGAGGAGCGCGACGCGGTCATGGAGATCCTCCGCGACCGCGCGACCGAGACAGCGAGCGAGCTCGGCATTGAGGTCCTCGACGTGCGGATCAAGCGCGTCGAGCTCCCGCAGCAGGTCTCGGAGAACGTCTTCCGGAACATGCGCGAGGAGCGCAGGAGGGTCGCCAACGAGCGCCGCTCGACCGGCGACGCCGAGAAGGAGAAGATCATGGCCGAGGCCGACAAGGAGCGGACCATCATCCTCGCCGAGGCGCAGCGCGAGGCCGAGATCATCAAGGGCCAAGGCGACGCCCAGGCGGCCGGCATCTACGCCGAGGCCTTCGGCGAGCACCCCGAGTTCTACGCCTTCCACCGCAGCCTCGAGGCCTACCGGAACTCGTTCGCCGAGGACAGCGACTTCATGGTCCTCGACCCGGACTCGGACTTCTTCAGGTTCTTCAAGGACCAGTTCGGCGACTACGGCGAGGAGGCCGGCTTCGGCGACGGCTTCGGCCAGTAGGCCCCGCCCCTAGTTGCTCCTTTTCATCGGCATCGCCTTGTACGTCGCCCTCGAGGGGCTGGCGATGCTCCTGTTCCCCCGCGCGAGCAGGCGGGTTGCGCTGAGGCTGCTCGGGCAGCCCGCCAGCATGGACAGTCCGCAGGGAACGGCAACGTTTGCCAAGGGAGTCCTGGTAAGCGCCGCGGGCCTGGCGCTGTTCCTGCAGTCCCCGGACGAGGGTCCGCTGGCTGTTGCGCTGCCGCTAGCCGCGACGCCGCTGTTCGTCTACGGTGCCCTGACGGCCATGCTCGGCGAGGGGGCGAAGAGGGGAGTACGCGAGCTGTACGAAGGCTACTCCGCGGGGCAGCTCAAGACGCTCGGCCTGTGCGAGCTCGCCCTCGGGCTGTCAGCCGCCTTGGCCGCCCTGGCCTACCTGCAGCTCTCCTGACCCGCCGTCATCGACGCTGACTCGGGCGCCGAGGCGCCCGAGCTTCCCCGGCAGGTCCTCGTATCCGCGCCGGAGGTGCTCGACGCCGTGGACCGCCGTCCTGCCCTCTGCGCACAGACCTGCGATCACGAGCGCGGCCGACGCGCGCAGGTCGGTCGCGAACACGTTGCCGCCGCGGAGCCGGTCCACGCCGGTAACGGTCGCGGTGTTTCCGGCGACCTCGACTCTCGCCCCGAGCTTGGCAAGCTCGACGGCGGTGTTGAACCTCTTCTCCCAGACCCCCTCGGTTATCGTTGCGGTCCCGCTCGCGACGCAGTTGACCGCCATCAGCTGCGCCTGGACGTCGGTCGGCAGGCCGGGGTAGGGCTCGGTAGTGAACGACATCGGCCGCGGCCTTTCCGCCATCGACACGGTGACCGAGTCCCCGGAGTCCGAGATCGCCGCTCCGCTGCCCGAGAGGAGGTCAAAGACCGCCTGCGAGACGTTCTTTCCGGTCCCGGTGAGCTCCACCTCGCCGCCGGCAGCGACGGTCGCGGCGAGGTACGTGCACGCCTCGATGCGGTCGGGCATAACGCGGCGCTCGCAGCCCGACAGCGACTCCACGCCGCGCACCGTGACCGTGGGGGTGCCGTCGCCCTCTATGTCCGCGCCCATCGCGCGCAGCATCCGGGCGAGGTCGCTGATCTCCGGCTCGCGGCCCGCGTTCCTGATCACGGTCGTGCCCTTCGCGAGCGTCGCGGCCATCATCAGGTTTTCGGTTCCGGTGAAGGTCGGGAAGGCGAGCTCGAGCTCCGCGCCCGCAAGGCCGTCGGCTTCCGCATGCAGGACGCCGTCCCGAAGCTCGATCCTCGCGCCCATCCGCTCGAGCCCCCTGAGGTGGATGTCGATGGGCCGCTCGCCGAAGTCGCAGCCGCCCGGCAGGGGAACGGTCGCCTCGCCGCGGCGGGCGAGCAGGGGGCCGAGGGCCAGGATCGACGCGCGCATCGACCTCGCGAGGTCCGGCGGGACGTCGTGGGACGGGGACGGGCCGGGCGAGACCTCGATCCGCCCGCCGTCGCGGACGACATCCATCCCGAGTCCGGAAAGAACCTTCGCCGCGGTTTCGATGTCGGCGACGTCCGGGACGTTCTCGAGCGCGGCCGTCCCGTCCGCAAGCAGGGTTGCGAACATGCACGGCAGGGCCGCGTTCTTCGCCCCGCTCACCGGGATCGACCCCGCAAGCGGGGTCGGGCCGTCAATCAGGAGCGGCATTCCCGCCTTTCTCGCCTTCCCACTCCGCGGGCGTGAGCGTGCGCATCGACAGCGCGTGCACCTCGCCGCCCATCCTGTCGCCGAGGGCCCTGTAGACCAGCTGGTGGCGCCTCACCATCGCCTTGCCCTCGAACTCGGCGCTCACGACCAGCGCCTGGAAGTGCACCTGGTCCGGGCCGTGTACGTCCACGCGCTCGCACTTGATTCCTGCGGCGATCAGCTCGCCGAGCTGCTCTGCGGTCGGCATCAGTTCCTGAGCTTGTAGCCCCTCTTGATCATCTGGTAGCCGACGACGGCCGTAAGCAGGGCGAACGTGACGGTTATCCCGAGCGAGGTCCACACGCCGGTGTCGGACTCGCCGACGAATCCGTAGCGGAAGCCGTCGATGTAGTAGGTGAAGGGGTTGAGCCGCGACAGGAACTGCCACAGCGGCGGCAGCGACTCGAGCGAGTAGAACACCCCGGCGAGGAACGTCAGCGGCAGGAGTATGATCACCTGGAGCAGGGCGATCTCGTCGAACTTCTCCGCCCAGATCCCGGCGACGACCCCGACCGAGCTCGTGAACACGCCTCCGACGACCAGGAAAACGAGCGCCCATCCCGGGTGCTCGACCGGCAGCTCGGTGATGAACGAGCCGCACAGCAGCACGAGCAGGGCGACGATCAGGCCGCGGATCAGCGAGCTGACCATGTAGGCCAGGAAGAACGCCAGCGGCGAGATCGGCGCGAGCAGGATCATGACGATGTTGCCCATCATCTTCGAGACGATCAGGCTCGAGCTCGAGTTCGCGAACGACTGCTGGAGCATCGTCATCGCCGCGAGCCCCGGCACGAGGAACGAGGTGTAGCTCACCCCCTCGAAGGCCTGCGCGCGGCCCTCGAGCACGTGCGAGAACACGAACAGGAACAGCAGCGAGGCGAGCACCGGCCCGAAGATGGTCTGGATCGATACCTTGAGGTAGCGCAGGTTCTCCTTGTAGAACAGCCCGGGAAAGCCGGGCAGGACCCCCTGCAGGAAGCGGGGCATGAGCGGGCTCACTTGCGGCTCTCCATGATCGAGATGAAGACGTCCTCGAGGTCCGGCGGCGCGATCTCCATCTCCTCGATCGTCACCCCGGCCCTGTTGAGCGACGCGGCGATCCTCTCGACCTCAGAGTACTCGTCGAAGCTGATGTGGTAGCGCCCCTGGCCGTCGGGCTCGCCGGTGTGCTCCTGTGCGATGCCCTCGGGCAGGGCCTCGCCCTCGGCGAGCCTCACGTACATGCACTTGTTGTGGTGCCAGCTGCTGCCGAGCAGGTCGGCGGTCCTCTGGTCGGCGATGACCTTCCCGCTGTCGAGCATGACGATCCTCTCGCAGAGCTCCTCTGCCTCCTCGAGGTAGTGGGTGGTCAGCACCACGGTCGTCCCGTCCTTGTTTATGTCGCGGATGAACGACCACAGCGTGCGGCGCTGGCTGACGTCGACGCCCGCGGTAGGCTCGTCGAGCACGACGACCCTGGGCCTGTGGACCATCGCCATCGCGACGTTCAGCCTGCGCTTCATCCCGCCCGAGAGCTTGCGGGTGTTCTCGTCCGCCTTGTCGCCGAGCCCCATGGTGTCGATGAGCTTGTCGACCCACTCGTGGTTGTCGTAGATCCCGTAGTAGCTCGACTGCTGCAGCAGGTACTGCCGCGTGGTGAAGAACGGGTCGAACACCACCTCCTGCGGGACGATGCCGATGTTGCGCCGGGACCCCTGCGGGTCGCGGACCACGTCGTGGCCCATGACCGCGGCATTGCCCGTCGTCGGCGCGGACAGGCCGCCGAGGACCGAGATCAGCGTCGTCTTTCCTGCGCCGTTGGGCCCGAGCAGGCCGAAGAACGATCCCTCCTCGACCTCAAGCGAGACGTCGTCGAGGGCCTTGAGGCTCTCGCCGTAGACCTTCGTGAGGTTGGATACGGAGATCGCCGGCTGCGCCATCTAGCGGAGCATGCCCTTCATCATCCCCATCGCCGCGGCCGGGTTCCTGGCGGCCTTCCTCATTATCTTGTTCGCCTGGGAGTGCTGCTTCAGAAGCTGGTTCACGTGCTGGACCTCGACGCCTGCGCCCTTCGCGACGCGCACCTTGCGGGACGCCTTGAGGACCTGCGGGTTGCGGCGCTCGAACTCCGTCATCGAAAGGTAGATGGCCTCAGTCCGCCGGAATATCCGCGGGTCGACCTTTGCCGCCCTGATCCTATGCGAGATCTTGGCCGGCATGTGGTCGGCCATCTTGTCGAGGCCGCCCATCTTCTCGGCCTGGCGCAGCTGGTCGACGAAGTCGGAGAGCTCGAGTCCGCGCGACTTCTTGCTCCGGAGCTTGCGCTCGAGCTTCTCGACCTTCTTCTGGCCCATGGCCTCGGTCGCGCTCTCGACGAGCGAGACGATGTCGCCCATGCCGAATATGCGCGACGCCATCCGGACGGGGTCGAACTGCTGGAAGTCCTCGACCCGCTCGCCGGTCCCGATGAACTTGACCGGTATCCCGAGCGCGGCCCTCGCCGACATCGCGGCCCCGCCGCGCGCGTCGCCGTCGAGCTTCGAGAGGCAGATCCCGGTCAGGGCAAGGACCTCCCCGAAGCCCCGTGCGACCGACAGTCCCTCCTGGCCGAGTGTCGCGTCGATGACAAGGAGCGTCTCGGAGGGGTAGACGCTCTGCGAGACCGAGCGGATCTCGTCCATCATCCCCTCGTCGATCACGTTGCGGCCGGCTGTGTCGATGATCACGTAGTCGTGGAGGGTCTGGACGGCGCTCTCCATCGCGGTGACCGCCCTCCTCACCGCGTCGGACGAGTCCGCCTCCCCGGGCTCGTGGAAGTCGACCCCGGTCTGTTCGCACAGGATCCGGAGCTGCTCGATCGCGGCGGGCCTGTGCACGTCGCTCGAGGCCGCCAGCACGCGCCTCTTTGCCTTCTTGAGGCGCAGCGCGAGCTTTGCCGCGGTAGTGGTCTTGCCCGATCCCTGCAGGCCGCACAGCAGGACGGCGCGCGGCTGGTCGCCCGGCGCGATCATACCGGCCGCCTCGGCGCCCATCAGCATGACGAGCTCGTCGTTCACGAGCTTGATCAGGGCCTGGCCCGGGGTGAGCGATCGCAGCACCTTCTGGCCGAGGGCCTTCTCCCGGGTGCTCGAGACGAAGTCGTCGACCACGGACAGCGAGACGTCCGCGTCGACCAGCGTGTCGCGGATCAGGTCGAAGGTCTCCGCGACGTTGGACTCGGTCAGGCGGCTCTGACCCTTGATCCTACTTATAATCGCCGCGAAGCCTTCCGTCAGGTTCTCAAGCATCTCTCAGAATTTCCGTGTCCGGCGCCGTGGCATACCTTCACCTAGCCTCAGTCCTGTTGTTCGCGGCAGGCGCATACAGGATTCACGGGCGCGGAGTCGACCGCAACGGCAAGCGGCTGGTCTGCGCGGCGATTCTATTCCAGGCGATGGCTCTCTACCAAGCCTCGCC
>CAZDYI010000033.1:0-18877 GCA_964509765.1 uncultured Gammaproteobacteria bacterium | reverse complement strand
CTCGACTTCATCATCAAGCAGCTCGTGAGCGCGACGTCGCCGGCGAACTTCGCGGCGACCAACCCCGAGGTCGCGCAGGCGACCGTCGACAGCAAGGGCGAGAACCTGCGCCGCGGGCTCGAGAACTACATGAGCGACCTGCAGTCCGGCAAGATGACGCTCGCCGACCCCGGCGCCTTCCGGATCGGCGAGAACATCGCCACGACCAAGGGCAAGGTGATCGCCGAGAACCGCCTGTGCCAGCTCATCGAGTACGCGCCGACCACGCCGAAGGTCCGCGCGAAGCCGCTGTTGATCGTCCCGCCCTGCATCAACAAGTACTACATCCTCGACCTGTCCGAGGAGAACTCCTTCATCCGCCACCTGCTCGACTCCGGCATCAGGGTCTTCCTGGTATCGTGGGCGAACGCCGGCGAGCAGCAAGCCGGCGCGACCTGGGACGACTACGTCGCGAGCGGGGTGATCGAGTCGGTCGCCGCGGCCTGCGAGGTCTCGGGGCAGGACTCGGTCAACACGCTCGGCTACTGCATCGGCGGGACGCTGCTCGCGTGCGCCGCGTCGGTCATGCACGCAAACGGCGACGGCCGCGCCGCCTCGATGTCGCTGATGACGTCGTTCGTCGACTTCTGCGACACCGGCGACATCGGCCTGTTCGTCGACGAGAGGTTCGTCGCCGAGCAGGAGGAGCGCTACGCGGACGGCGGGCTGTTCCCGGGATCGAGCCTGCACCAGACCTTCGCCTACCTGCGGCCCGACGACCTGGTCTGGCCGTACGTGGTCCGCAACTACATGCTCGGCGAGACCCCGCCGGCGTTCGACATCCTGCACTGGAACTCGGACTCGACCAACCTGCCCGGCCGGATGTACTCCTGGTACCTGCGCCACACCTACCTCGACAACGACCTCAAGGACGGCGGCGTCGAGGTCTGCGGAAGCAAGGTCGACCCCGCGGCGCCGAAGCTCCCCGGGATGGTGATCGCGACCGAGCGCGACCACATCGTCCCGTGGAAGGCGGCTTACGCCTCGGCGCGCCTGCTCGGGCCGAAGGTATCGTTCGTGCTGTCGTCGTCGGGTCACGTCGCCGGCGTGGTCAACCCGCCGTCGAGCGGCAAGGGCCGCCACTGGGTCTCGCCCGGGACGAAGGCGGCGAGGCTTCCCGCCGACCCGGACAAGTGGCTCGGGAAGGCGGCCGAGAAGCGAGGCAGCTGGTGGCCGGCGTTCGCGTCCTGGCTCTCGAAGCGCTCCGGCAACAAGGTCGCGGCGCCGCGCAAGGCGGGCGACTACCGCCACCTGCCGATCGAGGACGCGCCCGGCTCGTACGTCAGCGCGCCGCTGCCGCCGGCCTGAGGGACAGGAGCGCAGGACACACACGACAGGACAGGAGTTTGAGCACATGAGCACGAAAGCAGCGATAGTATCTGCGTGCCGCACGCCGATCGGCACCCTCGGGGGATCCCTGGCGGGCCTTTCCGCCGCCGACCTCGGCGCGGTGGCGATCAGGGAGGCGCTGTCGCGCGCGGGCGTCGCGCCCGACGAGGTCTCCGACGTGATAATGGGCCAGGTGCTCACCGCCGCGGCCGGGCAGAACCCAGCCCGCCAGGCGTCGATGGCGGCGGGCATCCCCAAGGAGACGCCGGCGATGACGATCAACTACGTCTGCGGCAGCGGCCTGCGTTCGGTGATGCTCGCCGCCCAGGCGATCGCCGCGGGCGACGCGAAGGTCGTGGTCGCGGGCGGCCAGGAGAGCATGTCGCAGGCGCCGCACGCGCTCAAGGGATCGCGCGCCGGCTGGAAGCTCGGCGACACGAAGGCGGTCGACACCATGGTCCACGACGGGCTGTGGGACGTCTTCAACGACTACCACATGGGAGTGACCGCGGAGAACGTCGCCAAGGAGAACGGCGTCAGCCGCGAGGACCAGGACGAGTTCGCCGCGGCGACGCAGCAGAAGGCCGAGGCCGCGCAGAAGGAAGGCAGGTTCGCAGACGAGACCGTCGCGGTCGAGATCCCGCAGCGCAAGGGCGACCCGGTCGTCTTCGACACGGACGAGTTCCCGCGCCACGGAACGACCGCGGAGTCGCTTGCGAAGCTGCGCCCGGCGTTCGACAGGGAGGGCACCGTCACCGCCGGCAACGCCTCCGGGATCAACGACGGGGCGGCGGCCTGCGTGGTGATGTCGCTCGACGACGCGGAGAAGGCCGGCAAGGAGCCGCTGGCGGTGCTCGAGTCGGCGGCGATCGCCGGGCTCGACCCGAAGGTGATGGGCCTCGGCCCGTTCCCCTCGTCGACGAGGGCGCTCGAGAAGGCCGGCTGGGAGCACGGCGACCTCGACCTGATCGAGGCGAACGAGGCCTTCGCGGCCCAGGCGATCGCGGTCAACCGCAAGATGGGCTGGGACACCGGCAAGGTCAACGTAAACGGCGGGTCGATCGCGCTCGGGCACCCGATCGGCGCCTCGGGCTGCCGGGTGATGACCACCCTGCTACACGAGATGAAGAGGCGCGGCGCGGGCAAGGGGCTCGCGACGCTTTGCATAGGCGGCGGGATGGGGATCGCCGCGTGCTTCTCGCGCTGAGGGAAGGGCGCAACAGGGGAACCGGGGCCGAGGAGAGGACGGACGAAAGGACATGAGTGAAAGGACAGCATTGATCACCGGCGGCATGGGAGGCCTCGGCACCGCGCTCACGCGCTACCTGTGCGACAAGGGCTACAGGGTCGGGACCACCTACATCCACGACAGCGGGCGCGAGAAGCGCTGGCGCGAGGCGCAGGAGGCCGACGGCTACAAGGGCATCGAGATATTCGAGTGCGACGTCTCGAAGTGGGAGGCCTGCGAGCAGCTCGGCGAGTCCGCGCGCGAGCGGCTCGGCCACGTCGAGTGCCTCGTCAACATGGCGGGGATCACCCAGGACGCGGTGTTCGCCAAGATGACCCCCGAGCAGTGGCAGGCGGTGATCGGGACGAACCTGACGAGCGTGTTCAACGTCACCAAGCAGTTCGTCGGCCCGATGGTCGAGAAGGGCTACGGGCGGATCGTCAACATCTCGTCGGTCAACGCGGCCAAGGGGCAGTTCGGCCAGACCAACTACAGCGCGGCGAAGTCGGGGATCCACGGCTTCACCAAGTCGCTCGCCCAGGAGGTGGTCCGCAAGGGCGTGACGGTCAACACAGTCTCGCCGGGCTACATCGCGACCGACATGATCATGAAGATCCGCGAGGACGTGCGCGAGAAGATCCGCGAGACGATCCCGGCGCAGCGCTTCGGCGAGCCGACCGAGATCGCCCGTGCGGTCGAGTTCCTGCTCAACGAGAACGCCGGCTACATAACCGGCGCGGAGATCGCGGTCAACGGCGGCCTGTACATGCACTGACGCCGCGGCGCGCGCGCGGCCCTGCCCTCCCTCAGGCGAAGGCCAGCCACACCTGCCGCACCCCGAGCGCGAGGATGCAGGCGTAGACGACCGCGTAGAAGGCCCGGTCGCTCATCCTCTTGTTCAGCTCCCGGCCGACGACGATCCCCGCGAACGCGGCGGGGAGCAACTTGAGCGACAGCAGCGTGAGCTCCGCGGTGTAAAGGCCGAGCTGGTGGTAGGGATATATCTTCGAGACGTTGGCGGCCGCGAACAGGACCGCGGTGGTGCCGAGGAAGGCCTCGCGGCCCATCCTCTTGGGCAGCAGGTAGGCCGCGACCGGCGGCATCCCGGCGTGGATGAGGAAGCTCGCGAAGCCGCCGGCGGCGCCGAGCGCCGCGCCCACCGGGGCAGGCAGGGTGCGCGACGGGCGCGCGGCGATCCGCGCGCGGATCCCGTCGGCGACCAGGGCGATCGCGAGCAGGCCGACGATCAGCCGGACCGCGTCGCCGTCGACGGCCCGCACCGCGAGGTAGCCGGCGGCGAGGCCGGCGGCCATGCCCGGCATCAGCACCCTCAGGCTCGGGCCGTCTATGTGCCTGCGGTAGATCCAGATCGAGAACGGGTCGATCAGGACAAGGATCGGCAGGAGGAAGGCCGCGGCGTCGATCGGCTCGAGGACCTGGACGGCGAGCAGCGCGCCGAGCAGCGCGAAGCCGCCGCTGAGCCCCCCGCGCGACAGGCCCAGGATGAAGGACGCGGCTCCGAGCAGAATGATTCCTGTTGTGTCCACCACCGGGGCATTATCCACCCTGCCTTTTGCGGCCCGCAACCTAGAATCAGCGGTTCCCCGCGGACCCGGGCGGGCCGGGGGGAGAATCAGCGACCGGGAAGGGGCTGAAGAGCGAACGATGGGCGGACGACTTCCACAGGGGCGGCATCCTCGGCGCGCAGGCGCGAGGGGGGATTCCCGTGCCTAGGCTCGAGGGCAAGACCTGCCTGGTGACCGCCGCGGCCCAGGGCATCGGCCGGGCGACCGCCGAGGCCTTCGTCGCCGAGGGCGCGAAGGTGCTCGCGACCGACATCAACGAGGACGGCATCGGCTCGATAGACGGCGCGACCCCCAGCATGCTCGACGTCACCGACCGCGAGGCGATCGAGTCGTTCCGCGACGGCTGCGGGCCCGTTGACGTCCTGTTCAACTGCGTCGGCTACGTCCACTCGGGGACGATACTCGAGTGCGCCGAGGACCAGTGGGACATCGCCTACGAGCTCAACGTCAAGTCCCAGTACTGGATGATCACCGCCTTCCTGCCGGGGATGCTCGAGCGCAAGTCGGGCTCGATCATCAACATGTCGTCGGTCGCCTCATCGATAAAGGGCGTTCCCAACCGATTCGCCTACGGGGTGTCCAAGGCCGCGATCAACGGCCTGACCAAGTCGGTCGCCGCCGACTACGTCACCCAGGGCGTGCGCTGCAACGCGATCTGCGCGGGGACCGTCGACACGCCCTCCCTGCAGGAGCGGCTGCTTGCGTCGGGCAACTACGACAAGGCGAAGAAGGACTTCATCGCCCGCCAGCCGATGGGCCGCCTCGGGACCGCCGAGGAGATCGCCGCGCTCGCCGTCTACCTCGCTTCCGACGAGAGCAAGTACTCCACCGGGCAGTGCCACGTCATCGACGGCGGCTGGGCGATGTGACGGAAGCCCGAGCTTGAGGTACCTCCGCCACGGGGAGAGGGGCTCGGAGCGCCCCGGCGTCCTCGACGGCGAGGGGAACGTCCGCGACCTCTCGGTCGTGACGCGCGACCTCTCGGGAACGGTCCTCGAGAACCTCGGGGCGCTTTCCACGATCGACGTCGAACAGCTTCCGGTTGTCGAGGGCAGCCCGCGGCTCGGCCCGCCCGTTGCCGGCACGGGCAAGCTGGTCTGCATCGGGCTGAACTACGCCGACCACGCCGCCGAGACCGGCGTCGAGGTCCCGCCCGAGCCGGTCGTGTTCATGAAGGCGACGAGCGCGATCTGCGGGCCGAACGACCCGATCGTGATCCCGCGCGGCTCGTCCAAGACCGACTGGGAGGTCGAGCTCGCCGTCGTGATCGGCAGGCGCGCCAAGCACGTTTCCGAGCCGGAGGCGATGGGGCACGTCGCCGGCTACACGATCTCGAACGACGTCTCGGAGCGCGAGTTCCAGACCGAGCGCTCCGGGCAGTGGACCAAGGGCAAGAGCTGCGACAGCTTCGGGCTGCTCGGCCCGTGGCTGGTCACCCCCGACGAGGTCGCCGACCCGCAGGACCTCGGCATGTGGCTGAAGGTAAACGGCGAGAAGGTCCAGGACGGCTCGACGAGGACGATGGTCTACGGCGTCGCGTTCCTGGTTCACTACCTGAGCGGGTTCATGACGCTCGAGCCCGGCGACGTGATCTCGACCGGGACCCCGCCCGGGGTCGGGCTCGGCATGAAGCCGCCGCGCTTCCTAAAGCCCGGCGACGAGGTCGAGCTCGGGATCGACGGGCTCGGCGAGCAGCGGCAGACCGTCGTCACCGACGGCTGACTGCTCAGCCGGCCGCCTTCTCCAGGAACCGCGCCGAGAGCGCGAAGGCGTTGTTGGCCCTCTCGAGCCGCGGCGCGTAGTGCAGAAAGCCGTGGGTCATGCCCAGCCACTCGACGAGCTCCGGCTTGCCGCCCGCATCGCGGAGCCTTTCCGCGACCCAGCGCGAGTCGTCCGCCAGGCAGTCGAGCGCGGCGACGTGCACCTGCGCCGGCGGCAGGCCGCTGAAGTCGCAGCCTGACAGGTCGGAGAACCTGCCGCCGCCCTCGGGGCCGGAGGAGTACGTGTCCCACAGGAGCCTCATGACATCCGTGGTCAGGCCGTAGGGGCCGCCGCCGAAGTCGCGGTGCGACGCGGTGTCGAACTGGCGGCGGTAGCAGCCGTAGTACAGGACCATGCCGGTCACAGAGTGCGGCTCGCCGCGGTCGTTGAGGAACAGCAGCGCGGCAAGCGACAGGTTCGCCCCGGCGCTGTCGCCGGCGAGGAAAAAGCCGTCGGGATGGCCGTCCGACATCGCCCGCACCGCCGCGGCGGCGTCAAGGAGCGGGGCCGGGTACGGGTCCTCCGGCGCGCGGCGCTGGTCGACCGCATGCACCGCCCTGCCGCTCGCACGGGCGAGACCCGCGACGACTGCGAGGTGGGTGTGCAGGTCGCAGACCGTCCAGCCGCCGCCGTGCACGTACAGGACCGGAGCCCCGGACGGCTCCCTTTCCCTGTCGGTGACCACCCACAGCGGCCGCTCGTCGGCGTCGCCGCGGATCGCGGTTTTCTCGACGTTCACCAGCTCGGCGGCCCGCTCGCTCCAGGGCGCCTGGCTGCGCGAGGCCTCCTCGCGCATCTGCGCCACGTCCTCGGTGGCCGACTCCGGCTGGCCCGCGAGTATCTCCGCGAGCTCCCGCTCGACCCCCTTCGGTATTTCCCTCATGTCGATTCCCGAGAGCAAGTGTAATCCAAACCGTCGGAGTCGCCCCTTGCGCAGAACCTTCATCAGGGGGAGGAAATCCCCCTGGCTTGCCAAACGCGCAAGCCAGAAATCGTATTAGAATGAGGCGGCAGTGCAAACCTCGCTGAACGCAGACGAGCAGTACCGGGGCTTCACAAGCCTGACTGCCGCAGGCAACCGGGACGTGCCTGTCCATCGCTGGGTGCCTTGGGTCGCGGGCTATTCGCGGGACTTCGTGGCCGAGGCTCTCGACCGACACGCCAGCCGGGCTGCACGGTCCTGGACCCCTTCGCAGGGGTCGGCACGACGCTGCTGGAAGCCAAGCTGGCCGGCTTCGACTCGGTCGGCTTCGAGATCAATCCCTATGCGGTGCTTGCCGCGGAGGTCAAGCTCGACGCCCCGGAGATGAATCCCTCCATGCTCCGCAACGCAGGCAACGCGGTTGCGGAACACGGGGCAAGGGCAGAGGCCGACGGTTCCTCGCCCAAGAGCCGGCCGCCAGGCGGGTTCCGCAGCCGCAGGAGCCTTTACAGCGAGAAGGTGCTGGAGAAGGTCCTGCATGCCCTGGACGCGATCGACGGGATGAGGAACCCCCGCATCCGGAGGGCGTGCCGGCTGGCCTTCGCCTCGACGATGATCGAGTACTCGAACTACACGTACGAGCCCAGCCTCGGAAGCAGAAGCTCGGCAGGCAAGCCGGACATCGACGACTACCCTGTTTGCGACCGCATAGCACAGAAGCTCGGCCAGATGGCAGACGACTGCGAGTGGGCGGCTTCGGCCTCGGCCTCATCCGGCAGCAGCGCCACGATCCACCCCCGTTCCTTCCTGGACGACGGCGGCCTGTTGCCGGAAGGAAGCGCGAGCCTGTTGGTGACCTCGCCTCCGTACCTGAACAACTACCACTACAACCGCAACACCCGCCCGCAGCTGTACTGGCTTGGACTGTGCTCCTCGCCCGAGGACACGAAAAAGCTCGAGGAGCTGAACTTCGGCACCTACTGGCAGAACGCCCGGGCGAAGGACAGGCTGCCCCTTGACCGAAGCGCCCGGGACAGGCGCATCGTCGACGCCCTTGCAAGAGTGAGGAAGCAGAGGCCTGACAAGGCGGCGTACGGCGGGGCGGGCTGGGCGAACTACGCCACGCAGTACTTCAACGACTGCGCGCGGTTCGCGCGCATGGCCAACCGGGCGCTTAAGCCCAGCGGCACGGCGCTGGTCGTGATCGGCAACAGCATCCTCCAAGGCGTCCACATCCCGACCGACGAGTTCCTGGGGCTGATAGCCGAGGCCAACGGCCTTGAGGTAGCGGACATCCACAGGCCGCGCAAAGAGAGGGTCGGCAACAGCATAGTCAACTCGAGCGTAAGGGCCGACAGCGGCAACCACTCGACGAAGCTGTACGAGGCAGTGGTGGAGCTGCGCAGGCCGCAGGGCCTTGGAGGTCATGTGGCGCGAGCGACCGGCGCTGTTTTCAACGGCATTACGGAACACTAACGAACGCAATCCTTGCCCACTTACCAGTTTCTCAGGCGTCCAGCCATTCCAGTCAGTGACGATGGGGTATATAAATTTGTATGCAAATCATGAAATCCGTGATGTTCAGCCTGTTGCCTGGGAACTAAATTGCCGCTGGGATGTCAGGGTTTTTCTTGGGCACCTCACTCGAAAACGTCTGGAATAAATTCAGGCACAAGGACCACAGCGCTGGAATGCGCCACCATGAAATGAGCAGGATGTAATGGGTTACCGGTTGCCTTGATTGGAGCAAGGACAAACAAATTGCCAACCCAACGTATGGCGCATACACGACATGAAAACGGCCCCGGCAACACGCCGACCAAATGGTCGGAAAGTATGTCCTTAGAAAGGGACATTAGCTTCGACCTGATCCGTGTTGCCGGAGCCAAGAACAGTTTACACCAACAAGGGCACGAATTTCAAGTGATGCATCCTCCGGTGAGACACGGAAACAAAGCGCACACGGTTCACCGACACAAATGCGGACAAGAAAGTGTCCCGGCAACACTCCGGATCGCTTGATCCGGGACGAATAATCCCCGAAGGGACACTGGCGCTGTCCTTGCCAGTGTTGCCGAGACATGAGGATCAAAACACTGCGCAAGATTGCAATGCAACTCCCAACTCAGAATGTATTCAGCAATCCAATTCCAGACATGGTTGCGCACAAGTTGCGGGCAGGGCCCGGCCTCAATTCATTCGACTGAACCGGACGCCGCGCCACACTTTCTCGGACAAGAATAAGGCCCCGGCAACACGCCGACCTAATGGTCGGAAAGGATATCCCCCGAAAGGGACATGGGCTTCGACCTGATCCGTGTTGCCGGGGCCGGTTTCAGTATACCTCATCGGGCAAACGAACATTGCTGAACGTTCCGCTAGCTTGGGTGAATCGACAGCAGGAACACGAAAGGCCTTTCGACCCATCCACAACGATAAATGGCCCCGGCAACACGCCGACCAAATGGTCGGAAAGGACGCCCCTAGGAAGGGACATGTACTTCGACCTGATCCGTGTTGCCAGGGCCACGACCAGTTTACACCAACAAGGGCATGAACTTCAAGTGATACATCCACAGATGAGGCTCGGGAAGAAAGCGCGCAACAACCCACCATGCGGGGCCGATTGAGGCCAGTGATGACGTAAACCGGCCGCGAAGCCGCGAATCTTCCTGGTGTAGAATTTGCGGCTTGATGGCTGGCATGGAGGTCCGCGAGCGGAAGCAGAAGCGGACCGGTGCCATGCAGCCGAGCCACGGAGCCACGGAGAGCGCGGCCCGGGCTGTCGCCGAGAGCCGGGCCGAGGAGGAAGCGGGGCTGCGCGCCCAAACCCCCGGCCTCCGGGCCTGACATGGCCGCAAAGGACGGGAGAAAGGGAGGCGACGCCGTCCCCCCGAACTACCTGAACCGGACCCTGTTCCACAGGGACAACCTGGATGTCCTGAGGGGGATGAACAGCGGCACGGTCGACCTCATCGCGACCGATCCCCCGTTCAACAAGGGCCGGGACTTCCATGCAACCCCCGACAGCCTTGCCAGCGGCGCCTCGTTTCAGGACAGGTGGTCATGGGAGGAGGACGTCCACGAGGAGTGGACCGACCAGATCAAGGACGACTGGCCTGCAGTCTGGGCAACGCTTGACGCTGCAAAGGGAACCTACGGGCTGGACATGGCGGCGTACCTGTGCTTCATGGGAGTGCGGATCATCGAGATGCACCGCGTGCTCAAGGACACGGGGTCGATCTACCTGCACTGCGACCACACCGCGAGCCACTACCTGAAGCTGATGCTGGACGCCGTTTTCGGGCGGAAGAACTTCAGGAACGAGATCGTCTGGCACTACCGGACATACCAAGGTCAGGTAAAGAACTACTATCCAAAGAAACACGACATAATCTTCTGGTACGGAATGCCGAGGCACAAAGGCTTGGATGAGCTGGAGTACCTGAACAACTACCGCGAGACCGTGGATTACGAGAGGTGGAAGAAGTTCCTTGTCAATGGAAACGAGATCAGGGGGAACAACTATCCCGCCTCGGACTCAAGGTTCATGAGTTACTACAATCGGTGGGTGTCGGAACACGGCAAGAAGCCGGGCGCAAAGGACGTCATACACAAGATAGCGGGCTATGTCGTGGACGACGTGTGGACGGACATCAAAGCTGTTGACCCGAAGGACAAAGAGGAGAGGGTTGGGTATCCAACCCAGAAGCCGCTCAGTCTGTACGAGCGGATCATCAAGGCGTCAAGCAAAGAGGGCGACATGGTGCTGGACCCGTTCTGCGGCTGCGCGTCCTCCTTGGTGGCGGCGGAGGGCCTGGGCCGCCAGTGGGCAGGGATCGACATCTGGGACAAGGCTCATGAGACCGTGTGGAACAGATTCCTGAAGGTCGGGCTTGCAGTGAAGGGAAGCAGGAAGAAAGGGCAGGGAAACCTTGGCGAGAAAGACATCCTGTACACAACTGAAGTCCCGAAGCGCACAGACGAGGAAGATGAAGCGGCTGCCAAGGCCGGCAACATTGAAACCGCGTCCTGCCTGCCGGGCGGCCGGGCGCAGAGGCGCAGAAAGATAACGGGAAACGCCTTTGCCTGAGCGCGCCGCCTAAGTGCGGCGCCGCGCAATATCCTACCAGGCAGGGACGGCCGTGTATTCCAGACGGACCTCGTCCTCACCCCCGCCGCCGCGGACATGCATCCGCAGGCGGTCAGAGTCGAAGCCCAGTTTTGCACCCGTCCGCTCGTCCTCGTAGATCAGCGAGGGGCCAATCACTCCTTGCTGGCCGAACAGGCTCGTTCCCCAGCCGTAGCCAACCGTTCCCTCTACGGCTCCGTCCTCGCCTAGGCCGCGCGAGACGGAGCCCGTCAGTCCCCTGCGGTCCTGAGCCGGGTCGTAGGTGACCCTTCCGCCGAAGCTGTGCTCGTTGTGGTCGGAGTCGTTGACCTGGAAGCGCGCGCGCAGGTCAACGTGGTAGGCGTTGCCGATCCTCGCGCGCAGCCCGCCGCCGGCCTCGACCCCGACGTCGCCGCCCAGGTCGCCGCCGTCGTAGCGCGCGCCGAGCAGCATGTACGGGTGCACCTCGCCGCCGGCCGGAAGCATGTACGGCAGGCCGACCTCGACCTCAGTGCGGATCCGGGTGAACTCGCTCGACAGCGGGGTGTCGTCCTCGTTGACCAGCCCCTCGGCGGTGAACCCCGCGGACTGCTCGAGCTCGCTCTCGCCGAAGGCGCCCTCGATCCGCAGGGCAAGGTCGAGCTCGCCCTGCTCCCACGCGCGAGAGAAGCCAGCTCCTGCAGCGCGGGATGAGGTGTCGGCCTTGACCTTCGTCCCGTCGGCCATGCTCGCCTCGATCTCGCCGCGGCCGAGGCTTCCGAGCACCCAGACCCGGCTCGCGCGGTCGTGCTGCATGCCGAAGTACGGATGCACCGCCGTGGTGTCCTGCTCCGTCGACACCAGGTCGCCGGAGCCTTCCAGGTCGGTCTCCGATCCCGTGCGCGAGACCGCGATGCCCATCACCCGCCCCGACGCGTCGTAGCGGCTGACGCCGAGCATCCCCCCGAACTGGTCGCCGTCATACGAGGCCTCCGCGTCCTCGAACGCCGAGGTACCGTCGAAGTTGCTCAAGCCCACCCGGGCCCACATCAGGTAGCGGCCGTCGTCGTCGAGCGGCAGGCTGAAGCCCGAGCCGCGGCCGACGAGAGAGCCGAAGTCGGAGCGCCAGCCTCCTTCCATCTGCGCCCAGTCCCCGTCGGGGCCGGCGGAAGCCGAGGGCGACGCAAGACGCAGGGCCGGAGTCTCCAGCCCGCCGATTCCCGCGCCGACCTGCTCGCCAACGACGTCAAGGGCGAACTGAGTCGCGCCCAGCGACGAGGCTCCGACCGCCTTGCTGGTGTGTACGGCCTCCTCCGGGCCGCCGGGGCTTACCGCGCCTGACAGACGGACCACGTCGAGGTCGTCATAGGCAGCGTCCGACGAGGAGGCGTCAAGCTCGAGCTCGAACTCGATGTCGTCCTCGAGCTCAACCTCGTTGGCCGGGTCTGTGTACCCCGCCGTGATGACTATGTCCTGGGGCTCGTTCCAGTCGGTCGTTGAGAAGCTCGGGTCCGATCCGCCGGGCGCAAGGGCGACCTCTATGCCGGCCGGGACGGATGTCGCGGTGAACATGCGCGCGACGTTCACGGCCGCGGTCGGCTCGGTCGCAAGCGCGACCCTGAGCGTGAGCGACTCGCCGACGTCCAGCCGCAGATCGCCCGACGGCGACACGGACAGGGCCGCAACGTCGTTCTCGATCACCGTCACGTCGAATTCCTGCGGGTTGTCCTTCGCGTCCGAGTAGTTGGGGTCGTTGGACAGTACCTTCAGGGTTATTCGCTCCGCGGTGTCAAGGTCCTGGATGTTGTCGTCGGCGACCGTCAGCACGAACTGACGGGGCAGGTTCCAGTTGTCGCGAGTGAAGATGTGCTTCGGGTCCGAAGGCGAGTGCACCATCATCCCGCCGACGTGCTCGAGAGTGACCGTGACGTTGTGGGTGGCGGGCTGCTCGGTGAGCACCACGCCGACTGCTGCCGAGCCGCCCTCGGGGACGTTGAACGGGTCCGGGGTCGTGACGACGAACATGCCGACTATCGGCGGGATCGCCGGAAGCAGCATGCCCGCCCGCTCAACCGCGTCGAGAGCGTTGTAGTTCGCGTCCGCGGACGACGACGGGTTGAGCTGAAGGGAAATCCCCCTCCCCATGCCAACGTCGACCTCGTTGAGCGGGTCGGAGTACGCCGCGCGGATCACGACATCCTGAGCGTCGGACCAATTGCTGGCGTCGAAGTTCAGAACCATAGGCGTCGCCTCGATGTCGATGCCTGCGGGCACCGCGTCGATCACCAGGCCGGTCTCGACCGCGACCGCGCCGGTGGGCTCGCTGGTCAGCTGGACCTGCACCTCGATCTGGTTGCCGATGTTAACGTCCAGGGAACCGGCCGGCGCGACCGCCAGCCCGACGGTGTCGTTGTCGGTGAGCGCGACGGGAAGGACGTAGGGGTCCGTTCTCGCGGCCGTGTAGTTCGCGTCGTTGGTACCGAGCTCCAGGCGGACATCGCCCGACGGATCGCCCTGGATGTCGTCCTCGGGATAGGAAATGCGAATCCTCCGGCTCATGTCCCAGTTTTCCCGCGTGAAGACGATCTCGTCGTCCGACGGCGAGGACAGAACGAGGTTGTCGCTGAGGATGACCGTCACCGTGACCGGATCGGTCGCGGGCTGGTGGCTGAGCTCCAGGTCGATTATGCCGAGGCTGCCCTCGTCGATTACGAACGGGTCGTTGTGGGTGACCATCTGGCTGCCGACGATCACTTCCTGGATGTTGATGACGGCAGTAGCGAGGTTACCTTGGACTTCCGACCAAGCGGTTTGGGCCGCATCACCCGACCCTGCTCTAAACGTGAAGCGGATGGTAGCGCTCCCTGCGGAGCCGTCACCGGTTCCCACCGCGTAGGTGGCTGCGGTCGAACTCCAATCTTCACTGTTGTTGGGTATGGTTATTACGGCAGGTCCTGTGTAACTCACCCTGGAATCACCCATGTCATCAACAAGTTCAACATCAATGTTATGTTCATCCCTAGTAATTCTTCCGTCCGCGATACGAATGCGAATGTTGCCATTGCCGCCCTCCGCGACGTTAATGACCGCCAGGTTACCGCTGTCCCGACCCGGCCCAAAGTTCCCGTCAGTGATGCCCCACCACGGAGGGTCCCCATATACCGCAATGTAGTTTGAGTTCTGCCCTGACTGTCCGTTGAAGCTTGTGTCCCCGCTCGCGGCCGACCAGCCAATCTTTCCGCCTCCGCAAATTTCGGTGCAGTTTCCCCATATGGTCCTCCTCAGTTCGAGTCCTGTGGGCATTGCGTCGGAGAACACAATGGTCTGGGGGTTGTTCCGGAACTGCAAGTCGCTATTGGGCGCGGAGAAGGTGACCGTCACCGTCTCGCCTGGAGATGGCGCCCGCGACAGTGCGACGTTGAATGTGGTCCAGATGCCATTGCGCCAGAACGGCTCGCTGAACGTCACCAAGTCCTGGCCGTGCACAGGGCCGGGGACAGCCGCTGCGGAGAAAAGTGCCAGCAGTGCGGTTAGGGTCCCGAGGCCGCGGAGCGCAAGGCGCCGCAAACGGTCACGTTGAGGGAAAATACCCCCCCCCCATCAGATTCATTGTATTAGCTTCCTCATCTGATTGCCAGTGCCAGTGCGGACGGACACCATCCGCACCCTAACAATCAACTCCGCAGGTATTATACACATCCAGGCGGCGGACGCCCTTCCCCTGCGCGGCCCGGAGCGGCGCCCCTAGCCGGAGTTTGTGACCACCCCGCCGTCGACCGGCATGACCTGTCCGGTCATCATGCGCGACGCCTTGGAGGCGAGGAACAGCACCGGGCAGACCATGTCGGCCTCGACCAGGTGCTCCTTGAGGCACTGCTTGGCCATGTGCTGCTCGAGCAGCTCGGGCGTCGCCCACAGCTCCTTCTGCCTGTCGGTCAGCACCCAGCCCGGCGCGAGCGCGTTGACGCGGATCCTGTCGGGGCCGTGCTCGCGCGCGAGCGACCTCGTCAGCGCGGTGATCGCGGCGTTGGCTGCGGTGTACGCCGGGTAGCCCGCGTTGCCGACCAGGTAGCTGATCGACGACATGTTGACGATCGACCCGCCGCCCGCCTTTCTCATCCCCGGGATGACGGCCTGGGCGGCGAAGAAGTACGGGCGCAGGTTGATCGAGTGGTTCCAGTCCCAGAACTCGACGGTGACCTCGTCAGTCTTGTGGCGCTGGTCGTTCGCAGCGTTGCTCACGAGAACCGAGACAGGCCCGTGCGCGTCGGCCGCCTTGTCGATCGAATCCCTGAGCGCGCCGACGTCGGAGACGTCGCACTCGATCGCAAGCGGCCGGCTGCCGAGGCGCTTCTCCACACCGTCGGCGAACCCGGTCGCGTCCGAGCGCTGGACGAACGCGACCTTCGCGCCCTGCTCGATGAAGCCCTCGGTGAGCGCGGCCCCTATTCCCGATCCGCCGCCGGTGATGAACACCGAGGCGCCCTTGAGGTCGCTGAAGGCTGCAGTTTCGTTGATGGCCATGGGTCGACTCCTTTTCTGCGCGCCGCGCCTTGCCGGCGCCGCGCGTGCAGATTTTCCCACCGGCGCAGCCGGCGGGACGCGAAGGCCCTTACCTGGCCCTGTAGGAAAGGCGCGCCGAGGCGCCGTCGGAGCCGCCGTCGATGATCACGCGCAGCCGGTCGGAGTCGAAGCCGAAGCCCATCACGTAGTCCCCGTCGCCGCTGTCGTAGGTCAGCGACGGGCCGGCCACCCCGCCCTGGCCGAACAGGCTCGTCCCCCAGCCATAGCCGACCGTGCCCTCTACGGCGGCGCCCTCGCCGAGGCCGCGCGAGACGGAGCCCGTCAGTCCCCTGCGGTCCTGCGCCGGGTCGTATGTGACCCGGCCTCCGAAGCTGTGCTCGTTGTGGTCGGCGTCGTTGACCTGGAAGCGCGCGCGCAGGTCAACGTGGTAGGCGTTGCCGATCCTCGCCCGCAGTCCGCCGCCGGCCTCAACCCCGACGTCGCCGCCCAGGTCGCCGCCGTCGTAGCGGGCGCCGAGCAGCATGTACGGGTGCACCTCGCCTCCGGCCGGAAGCATGTACGGAAGGCTGACCTCAATCTCCGTCCGTATGCGGGTGAACTCGCTCGACAGCGGCGTGTCGTCCTCGTTGACCAGCCCCTCGGCGGTGAAGCCCGCGGACTGCTCGAGCTCGCTTTCGCCGAACGCGCCCTCGAGCCGCAGCGCCAGGTCGAGCTCGCCCTGCTCCCAGGCGCGCGCGAAGCCCGCGCCGGCCGCCCGCGAGGATGTGTCGGCCTTGACCTTCGTCCCGTCGGCCATGCTCGCCTCGATCTCCCCGCGACCGAAGCTGCCTAGCACCCAGGCCCGGCTCGCACGGTCGAGCTGCATGCCGAAGTACGGATGCACCGCAGTGGTGTCCTGCTCCGTCGACACAAGGTCGCCGGAGCCCGTCAGGTCGGTCTCCGATCCCGTGCGCGAGACCGCGATGCCCATCACCCGGCCCGACGGGTTGTAGCGGCTGACGCCGAGCATGCCGCCGAACTGGTCGCCGTCGTACGAGGCCTCAGCGTCCTCGAAAGCCGAGGTACCGTCGAAGTTGCTCAAGCCCACCCGGGCCCACATAAGGTAGCGGCCGTCGTCGTCGAGCGGCAGGCTGAAGCCAGAGCCGCGGCCGACAAGAGATCCGAAGTCGGAGCGCCAGCCACCCTCGAGCTGCGCCCAGTCACCGTCAGTGCCGGCGGAAGCAGAGGGCGAAGCAAGGCGCAGGGCCGGGGTCTCCAGACCGCCGATGCCCGCTCCGACCTGCTCGCCGACGACGTCAAGGGCGAACTGAGTCGCGCCCAGCGACGAGGCGCCCACCGCCCTGCCGGTGTGCACCGCCTCATCCGGGCCGCCGGCGCTGACCGCGCCTGACAGCATGACGACATCAAGGTCGTCATAGGCAGCGTCAGACGAGGAGGCGTCAAGCTCGAGCGTAAACTCTATGTCGTCCTCGAACTCAACCTCGTTGGCCGGGTCTGTGTACCCCGCCGTGATGACTATGTCCTGGGGCTCGTTCCAGTTGGTCGTGGTGAAGCTCGGATCCGTTCCCCCGGGCGCAAGGGCGACATTGATCCCGGCCGGCACGGAGGTCGCGGTGAACATGCGCGCGACGTCCACGGCCTCTGTCGGCTCGGTCGCAAGAGCGACCCTGAGCGTGAGCGACTCCCCGACGTCCAGCCGCAGATCGCCCGACGGCGACACGGACAAGGCCGCAACGTCGTTCTCGATCACCGTCACGTCGAACTCCTGCGGGTTGTCCTTCGCGTCCGAGTAGTTCGGGTCGTTGGACAGTTCCCTCAGGGTTACCCGCTCCGCGGTGTCCAGGTCCTGGATGTTGTCGTCCGCGACCGTCAGCACGAACTGACGGGGCAGGTTCCAGTTGTCGCGCGTGAAGACGTGCTTCGGGTCCGAAGGCGAGTGCACCATCATCCCGCCGACGTGCTCGAGGGTGACCGTGACGTTGTGGGTAGCAGGCTGCTCGGTGAGCACCACGCCGACTGCTGCCGAGCCGCCCTCGGGGACGTTGAACGGGTCCGGGGTCGTGACTACGAACATGCCGACTATCGGCGGGATCGCCGGAAGCAGCATGCCTGCGCGCTCGACAGCGTCGAGCGCATGGTAGTTCGCGTCCGCGGACGACGACGGGTTGAGCTGAAGGGAAATCCCCCTCCCCATGCCGACGTCTACCTCGTTGAGCGGGTCGGAGTACGCCGCCGCGATCACGACGTCCTGTGCGTCTGACCAGTTGCTTGCGTCGAAGTTCAGAACCATCGGCATTGCATCGATGTCGATGCCTGCGGGCACCGCGTCGATCACCAAACCGGTCTCGACAGCCACGGCGCCGGTGGGCTCGCTCGTCAGCCGGACCTGCACCGCGATCTGGTTGCCGATGTTGACGTCCAATGACCCTGCAGGGGCGACCGCCAGCCCGACGGTGTCGTTGTCGGTGAGCGCGACAGCGAGCACATCCGTATCAGCTTTTGCGACCTCGTAGAAACTGTCGTTGGTCAGAAGCCTCAGCCGCACCTCGCTCGAACTCGGGCCTTGGATGTCGTCGTCGGTGACTGACACGACCACCCGACGGCTCATGTTCCAGTTGTCGCGCGTGAAGACCACCTTCGGGTCCGTCGGCTCGTGCACAACAAGGCCATCGCCGACCTCGACAGTCACGGTCACGTTGTTGGACAGCGGCTGGTCACTGAGAATCAGGTCGATTTCCGCAGAGCTGCCCTCGGAGATCTCGAACGGGTCCGGCGCGGTCACCTCCAGGTCGCCGTCAACCTGTTCCTGAATGTTGATTATTGCGGTCGCCAGGTTGCCCTGGACTTCCGACCACGCCGCTTGGAATGCATCGGATGCTCCTGCTGTGAACGTGAACCTGATGGTCGCCATGCCGGCCGAGCCGTCGCCAGAGTCAACTTCATAGGTGGCAGCGTTTGAGGACCAACCTTCGCTTGCAAAGGGTATCGACAGCTCGGACGGTCCGGTGTACCTCACCCTCGAATCGCCCCCGCCAAGCAACTCAACCCCAATGACGTTTACGTCATCGGTGATGATGTCGCTCGACATGGCGGCTCGGATGTTGCCCGTGTCGCCCTCGGACACGTTGATGACGACTCGGTTGCCATTGTCAAGGCCCGGGCCGTAGTTGTTGGCGATCCACCACTCCGGAGCTGCGCCATACCAAACCAATTGGACATTCCTCGTCATGCCGCCGAAAGCAGCGTCCATGCTCGTAGCCGACATGCCTATAACCCCGTTTGTGCATCCGCTTGTGCAGTCTCCCCAGACAGTCCTCCTCGCTTCGAACGAAAAAGGAGTGGTGTCACTCAACACCACAGTCGGGGGATCGATGCGGAAATCAACGTCATTGCCCGGA
>CAZDYI010000032.1:0-33978 GCA_964509765.1 uncultured Gammaproteobacteria bacterium | reverse complement strand
CGCCGAGGACCAGCGCGGCGCGATCGTCCCGGGCTGGGTCAACGACGACGGCTCGATCACCAACCGGGCGATCTCGCTTTGGTGCCGCACGGCGTCGATCCCGAAGAACGCCCCGCAGGACGTCAAGGACGCGGCCTTCTACTTCATCTACAGGATGTCGCACCCGGACTACTCGAACGACATCGTCGCCGACGAGTACTGCGGCTCCGACCCGTTCGGCAAGACCCACTACGGCTCCGACGCGGCGCGCCTGTACCTCAAGGCCAACCCGCAGCGAGGGACCGACGACCTGTGGTCGACGAACTCTGGGATCTTCCGCAACTTCGACACGGCGAAGAACCACCTCGACGCGGGCCTTGCCAACATCGAGGTCGGCTACCCGCAGTTCTTCTGGGAGGGAACGCCTGAGTACGCGGACGCGCTCGGGCGGAACATCTCCAGGGCGGTTTCCGGCGAGCTGACGAGCCAGCAGGCCCTTGACGAGGCCGCCGAGGAGTGGACGCAGATCGTGCAGAAGCTCGGCATCGACAGCCAGAAGGCGCAGTACCGCAACTTCGTCGACGGCGCGCGTTCGCTCGGCTACAAGATCTAGCCGGGACTTCAGCAATAAGCCCAAGGGCCCAGGCGCGCGCAGTGCAGCCTAGGCACGGTCGGTGCATGGCTTGATGCCGATGCACCGACGCCCTGCCCTAGCAACTAGGCAGGTAACTTGACCCGGGGCTCACCCCCCCCCCTTCAGAATCGAAGAAGGGCGAGGCAAACTTTGCCCACCAGACCATATGGACCGGTGACTGCCTAGAGGTGATGAGGGGCATTAACTCCTCATGCGTCGACCTCATCTACCTCGACCCACCCTTCAACAGCAACGCCAACTACGCCGCCCCGATCGGCTCGACGGCAGCGGGTGCGGAATTCAAGGACACGTGGGGCCTGGACGAGATCAGCTTGGCATGGCACGGAGAAATCGCGCACGAGCATCCGGGCCTGTACGACCTCCTCAAGGCAACCCGGAAAATCCACGGAAACTCAATGATGGCCTACCTGATTTACATGGCCATCAGGGTGATGGAAATGAAGCGCATCCTGGCCCCGACCGGCTCGATCTATCTTCACTGCGACTCGACTGCAGGACACTACCTGAAGTTGCTGATGGACGCGGTGTTCGGCAAGCGGGGATACAAGAACGAAATCGTTTGGCAAAGGACAAACACACATAACGATGCAAAGAAATGGGCCAGGATACATGACAGCATATTCTTCTACGCGATGGACAAGGCAGAGTTTTTCCCCCAATATCGGCCATTAAGCGAAGAAAACGCGATGAACAGTTACAGACATGTTGAGGAAAAAACTGGCAGGAGATATGCGCTGGATAATATATCGGCTCCCGGGGGCCGTGGTCCAAGTTACGAGTTCATGGGCATTATTCGAAACTGGAGGTTCACCGAGGAGCGAATGAAAGAGCTAAATTCCCAAGGCAGGATTGTCCAAACCGCACCTGGAAGAGTGCCAAGACAAAAAAGGTATCTCGATGAAAGCAAAGGTTCGGTGATGGGAGACATTTGGACAGACATCGGGAACATCCAGCACAACTCCAAGGAAAGAACCGGCTACCCAACGCAAAAGCCGCTTGAGTTGCTTAAGCGGCTGATCCTGTCGTCGAGCAAGGAAGGCGACATAGTGCTTGACCCGTTCTGCGGATGCGCAACAGCTTGCATAGCCGCGCAGGATCTCGGAAGGCAATGGGTTGGAATAGACGTATCCGACAAGGCCGCTGAGCTAGTGGATTCCAGAATGCGTGCAGAACTGGGAATGTTCTTTGAAGGAGTCCACAGAGACGACATTCCGGAGCGTGATGATCTGGAAAAGGTTCCGCGCTACAACTCGCCGGAAATCAAGAAGAAACTGTACGGCTCGCAAGGCGGATACTGCAATGGATGTGAGCATCACTTTGAATTGCGGCACTTCCACGTGGATCACATCATTCCAAGAAGCAAGGGCGGAACAAATCACATCAGCAACTTGCAGCTTCTTTGTGGTTCCTGCAACTCAACGAAGGGGGACAGGTCTCAGGAATACTTGATCAAGTGCCTCACTGACAAGGGGTGGATAAAGCGGCGCATGGCAGCGGGCGCCTGACTCAAGAAAATTTCAATCTGGGATAATCTCTCCTGCTCTCGCAAGGCCGACTTTCAGGGTCAGTCTGCAAAGATTGCAATAGAGGAGGGATTACCGTGAAGAAGATACTCAACAAGCCGGCGGACTACGTCGACGAGATGCTCGAGGGCCTCGTCGCGGCCCATCCCGAGTTCTACGCCCTGCCCGAGCCGCGCGTGATCTGCCGCGCGGGCGGCGCCAAGGATGGCAAGGTCGGGATCGTGACCGGAGGCGGCTCGGGCCACCTGCCGGTGTTCACGGGATACGTCGGGCCCGGACTGCTCGATGGAGCTGCAATCGGCGACGTGTTCTCGTCGCCCTCCGCCGAGCAGATCGCAAGCGCGATGAAGCATGCCAGCGGCGGGGCGGGGGTGTTGCGGCTCTACGGCAACTACGGCGGCGACGTGATGAACTTCGACATGGCGGGCGAGACGCTCGAGATGGAGGAGGACCTCAAGTCGACCACGGTCCTGCTCGCCGACGACGTCGCGAGCGCCCCGCCCGAGGAGGCCGCAAAGCGCCGGGGCGTGGCCGGGATGGTCTACGCCTTCAAGATCTCGGGAGCGGCGGCGGAGAAGGGCGGCGACCTGGACGCCGTGACCAAGACGGCGCAGAAGGCGGCCGACGCCTGCCGCTCGATCGGCATGGCGCTCACCCCCTGCACCATTCCGCTTGCCGGCAAGCCGACCTTCGAGATCGGCGACGACGAGATGGAGATGGGCATGGGCATACACGGCGAGCCGGGGATCTGGCGCGACAAGATCAAGACCTCCGACGAGATCGCCGACGAGATGTGCGACCGGATCCTCGAGGACAACAAGCTCGGCAAGGGCGACGCGGCCTCGGTTTTGGTAAACAGCCTCGGCGCAACGCCGCCCGAGGAGCTCTACATCCTCTACCGCAGGATCAGGAAGCGCTTCGACGACGCAGGGATCGAGATCCGCATGCCGCTAGTCGGCCGCTACGCGACCTCGATGGAGATGACCGGCGCGACGCTCACAGTCTGCAGCCTGGACGGCGAGCTCGAGGAGCTGCTGAGGGCCCCGGCGCGCTGCGCCTTCTGGCAGGTCGACTAGGGCGCTCCCCGAACCGAGCTGGCCGCGGCGATGGACACCGCCTCGCTCAAGGCAGGCCTTGCAAAGGTTGCAAAGGCAATGGAGTCCTGCAAGGACGAGCTCAACGCGATCGACGGGGAGCTCGGCGACGGCGACCTCGGCGTCACCATGACGCGGGGCATGGAGACGGTCATGGCGGAGGCCGCCGGCCTCCCGGACGACGTCGGCATGGCGCTGTTCGCCTGCTCGAAGTGCTTCACCAAGGTTTCGGGCTCGAGCTACGGCACCCTCGTTGCAACAGGCTTGATGGCCGCGGCGAAGGAATGCAAGGGAAAGGAAAGCGTCGACCTGTCGGAAACCTGCAAGCTGGTCGGAATCGCCGTTGAGGCCATGAAGAGCCGCGGCAAGGGCGAGTACGGCGACAAGACGGTGCTCGACACGCTCGCGGCGGTCCGCGACGGAACTGAAGGAGCGTCCGAAGCCAAGGACGTCGCTGAAAAGGCTGTAGCCGCGGCGCGCCAGGCGCTTGAGGACTTCAGGGACAAACCGGCCAAGCTCGGGCGCGCCCGGATGTTCGGCGACAAGAGCGTCGGCATGGACGATCCCGGCATGCTCGCCATGACGCGGGTGATCGAGGCGCTCGCGGGCGACTGACCCGCCCTGCTCCCGCAGGGCCTTCCGTTGCTTGGAAGCTAGGGCCTGGGGTAGCCCAGGCCGCTCAGGACTTCCTTGATCTCGCCGAGTATCGCCGGGTCGTCGATCGTCGCTGGCATCTCGTACTCCTGGCCGTTTGCCATCTTGCGCATAGTCGCCCTGAGGATCTTCCCGCTCCTCGTCTTCGGCAGGCGCTTCGCCACGCCGATGAGCTTGAACGCCGCAACGGCGCCGATCTCCTCGCGCACGAGCGCGACCAGCTCCGCAGCCAGCTCCTCCTCGCTGCGGTCGACCCCGCTGTTGAGCACCGCCAGGCCCAGCGGCAGCTCGCCCTTGAGGTCGTCGGCCACCCCGAAGACGGCCGCCTCGGCGACGTCCCTGTGCGAGCACAGGATCTCCTCCATCTGCCCGGTCGACAGCCTGTGCGCCGCCACGTTGATGACGTCGTCGACCCGGCTCATGACGTGAACGTAGCCGTCCTCGTCGATCATCCCGCTGTCGCCGGTCAGGTAGAAGCCGTCGAACTCCGACAGATAGCTCTCACGCATCCTCTCCTCGTCGCCCCAGATCGTCGTGAAGGTCCCCGGCGGCATGGGCAGCCTCACCGTCAGGTTGCCGAGCGTCCCCGCCCCGACCCTGTTGCCCTCGTCGTCGAGGACCTGCAGGTCGTAGCCGGGCATCGGCTTGGTCGCAGAGCCGGCCTTGACCGGAAAGCTCTCGATCCCGAGCGGGTCCGAGGCGATCGCCCAGCCGGTCTCGGTCTGCCACCAGTGGTCGATGACCGGCACCTTCAGGTGCTCCTCCAGCCACCTGATCGTGTCCGGGTCGCAGCGCTCGCCGGCCAAAAACTGCGACCGCAGGCACGACAGGTCGTAGCCCTTGACCGTCTCGCCCTGCGGGTCCTCCTTCTTGATCGCCCGGATCGCGGTCGGCGCGGTGAACATCACCGAGACCTTGTGCTCGCTGATCACCCGCCAGAACGTCCCTGCGTCCGGCGTCCCGACCGGCTTGCCCTCGAACAGCACGGTCGTGTTGCGGTGGATCAGCGGGGCGTAGACGATGTACGAGTGGCCGACGACCCAGCCGATGTCGGATGCGGCCCAGTACACCTCGCCGGGCCTGACGTCGTAGATCTTGTCCATCGTCCAGTCCATCGCGACCGCCAGCCCGCCGGCGTCGTGGACGATGCCCTTCGGCCTGCCGGTAGTGCCCGAGGTGTAGAGGATGTACAGGGGGTCCGGCGCCCCGACGGGCACGCACTCGGCAGGGGCCGCGCCTGAGACGAACTCGTCCCAGGAGACGTCGCGGCCGGCCGTCAGCTCGCAGGGTTGGGCCTCGCGCTGCAGGATCGCGCACCCGCCGACCTTGTGGCCGGCGATCTCAAGGGCGCCGTCGAGCAGCTTCTTGTAGTCGACCACCCTTCCCGGCTCAAGGCCGCAGGACGCCGAGAGGACGAACTTGGCCTTGGAGTCGTCGATCCGCGACGCGAGCTCCTTGGAGCCGAAGCCGCCGAAAACAACCGAGTGCACCGCGCCGAGCCTCGCGCACGCGAGCATGGCGAACACAGCCTCGGGGACCATCGGCATGTATATGACCACCCGGTCGCCCTTGCCCACGCCTTTTCCTGCAAGCGCTCCTGCCAGCGCGGCGATGTCCCGCTGCGCCTCGGCGTAGCTGAACGTCCGCTTGGAACCGGTCATCGGGCTGTCGTGGATGATCGCGGCCCGGTCGCCGTGGCCGGCGTCGACGTGCCGGTCTATGGCGTTTTCGCAGACGTTGAGCTCCGCGCCCGGAAACCACCTGTAGAAGGGCTTGCGCGAGTCGTCGATGACCCGGTCCCACCTCTTGCGCCAGGTTATCCGCTCGGCGGCCTCCGCCCAGTACTCCTCCGGATACTCGATTGAGCGCCGGTGCTCCTCGGCGTACCTTCCCTCGCTCATTTCCGCATCACCCCCGTTTCCGGCCTCGGACTGATTTTAACCAGCGCCCAGCCCGCGGATTCGACATGGGCCGGCCTGAACCCCGCTGTGTCCGTTCAGTCGCCGCCGTCGCGCATCCTCGCAGGCGCAGAAAGGCTTTCGAAGTCAAGCAGGACGGTTCGCCGGTGCGTCGAGACCGACATGTTCGTCGGACCGTATGTATAGTGGTTTGCGGTCTGGTAGCGGCCGCTTTGGTCGAAGCGCGCAAGCAATTCGCCAGCCATCTTTCTGCTGGCCGGATCTTTCGCTGTCGTGGCGCTGTCGAACAAAAACAGCCAGTGCAGGCGCACTTCGGCCCCGTCCCAGGACGGATAGGCACGCAGCCTGATCTCGTCGAGCTTCCTCAGCAGGCGGCCCTCCTCGGAATCCCTGTTATGCTTGGAGAACACCCGGCCCCTCAGTTTGGCGACTGCGGCTACGAAGTCGTCGGGAAACGGAAAACGCGTGGCATTCCTGACTAGCGCCTTTGAGAAGGCCTGATTCTCGGCGTCGGTCTTCAAGCCGGGAGTGCGCCTCCATCCAGCCAGCACTGCCTTCTCCACCGTCACGTGGACGTCCAGGTCTGCCACCAGGCAGTCTCCTGCTGTCGCCGGCACGAAGATGAACCTCGGCCTTCTCAGGAGCTCGACATCCTCGAGTTCGTCGATCTCCACCTCCACCAGGGGTGCCATGACCACGTTCAGACGGTCCAGGCAATCCCTGGCGATGTCGCATGTCTGGCTCAGCATGACCAGGCCGCGGATGTCGCCGTCCACCACTGCCTCAGGCCTGTTGTCCAGCGTCCGCCCGAGCGCCTGGAGCCTCGTTGCCAAAGCCTCCGAAGAGGCGTGGAGAGGGCAGGTCAGGTTTGCCATGCGCACGGTCTCGCATCCCTCTCCCAAGGCGACGTCGCCTTGGCGCCAGGCGCTGATCGCCTGGTTGATCGATGTCCGCTCAGATTCAGGCAGATCCGTCATCCGGATACAACACCGTTAGTGGAATCCTCGGCAAGTCTTCGTCGCCGGGCTTGCGTTTCCGCGAAATGATCTTGATCGGGCCCAGCTCTGGGCCAAGCATCGCTTCAAGGGGCGGAGGCTTGCCGAACTCATATTCGTTCCTGTCGTACTTCATGCGGGGGGCGATGTTGTCGACGTTCTCCACGCCGGACACGGCATCGTCGAAGCGGTGGGCCTTCAGCAGCTCGTACCTGGTCATTCCGCTGGACGGCTCGGTCTCGGTCAGCTTCTCGATGGTGTCGGAGTACGATCCTTGGTACAGGTGCCGGACCGCCGCAAGCATCCTGTACAACAAGACCAGCTTCTCCTTTGTATGCGGCTTCTCGATCGCCCAATACTCGATGCTGTCGGGAGACACCTGAAGCATCTTTGCGACCAGGCTCTGTTTCAGGCCGGAGAGCTGGCACAACTCGGACAGGGCCTCGACCGGAGAAAACGCCAGCAGCGGCCCCGGCTCCAGGTTCAGCGACTCGAGCTCGGCTGCGACCTCGCTTCTCAATTCCGGGTCCTCGCGCTCAAGCTCGTCGGGAACCCTTTCCGCCGAGGGGTCCCAGTCCATCACTCCGGAGATTGCCTCCATGTAGTAGCCGCGCCGCAGCAGGTCGTACCTGGACTGTCCCCATAACGGGTCCACCTCAAGCAGAAGCCTGCGCGTGTGCTCCTTCGCCCGCTCATGGAGGAACCTCACCAAATCCCACACCATGTCAACAACCTTCCTGTTCTTGTCCGTCAGTTTCCTTCCGTTCGCCCAGTTGTGGACCGTGCCCCGCGTGACACCCAGCAGGACCGCGACCTCCTCCCAGCTGAGTTCTCCCAACTTGCGGATCTCCCTAACGGCCTGGTCCGGGGGTACGGAACGAATCGGCTTCGGATCGACGCTTCCTGGCTCGTCCTCCGGAGCATCCTTGTCCGGGCCGGTCCCGGCCCTTCCTGCTTCAGGCATGGCCTTGGGCTCCTCGACCATGTCGCCGACGAGCTGCTCCAGGTCCTGCACAAGGCCCTCGGCCTCGTGCCTCACGCCTTCGGGATCGAATTCCGCCTCCTCGAACTTGTAGATGTCGATGTCCATGGTCCAACCCTGCCTTTTTTTCGAATCCGCTCCTGCCCGTCCTGCGGCAACCACAAGGGGCCTGTTGCCCCATTGCTCCCTGACGGAATACCCGCCGCGGGTCGTGAAGGACTCCTCGTGGCTCAACAGGCCGTCCCCGGACCCTGCCGGGGCCGGGCCCGCGAGGTGTCGCCTGCGCGTCCCCAGGTACTCGGGGCTGATCAGCCCTTCCGCCGCATCCGCATCGACCTCGGCGAGAAACCTCAGGCCCACCCGGTTGGAGCATGCGGGACGGAAGAGCTTCAGGACCATGGCCGCGACGTCCGCAAGCCTGCCCAGGAACGCCTTCCTGTCGAACAAGGCTCGCGACTCCAGCGAAAGGCTGTCCGGACTCAGGCTGACATTCCAGAGCGACTCCCCGCTCCCGTCCGACAGCCTCCAGGAGAGGTCGAACAGCTCGTTGGGCGGCGGCCGGTCGCCGGTCCGGACGTCGTCCCGGGTCCGCCTCGCGCGCATGACCGGGTAGGCGTCGCCCAGGACCTCCCGGATCTTGGGCTCCGAGCCGGGATGCTGGATTTCCGGGATGAACGGAAACCTGACCTGCGCGATCGCCAGCACGTTCGCCGCCGCCACCAGGCGGCGGAACGGGTCGAAGCCACCTTGCTTGACTGTCTTGCCCTTCACGGTCCAGGATTATACATCATTGCTGCCATGATGCGCCCTAAATGTATAGCAACGGCACGATGACCCCGAATATTGTTCAATAATACGAAGCAAAGTGTCTAATTACATTGCCGGAGTGTGCAATATTGAACAACATTGTACAGTCAATCCCCGGCGGCCGGAGCCGGCTGGCCGTCATTCCTGCCTTCGCTCGAGCAGGTTCGACGTCAGGATCGACAGTATCAGCACCAGGCCGATGACGACGATGGTTGCGTCGCCCTTGACGCCTGTCAGGGCCAGGCCGTTCTTGAGCAGGCCGATCAGGACGAAGCCGAGCACCGTCCCGACGATCGTCCCCCGCCCGCCGAAGATGCTCGTTCCGCCGAGGACGACCGCGGCGATCACGTCGAGCTCGAGGCCGGAGCCCATGTCCGACCGCGTCGTGCTTACCCGCGAGACGAAGATCACCCCGGCCAGGCCCGCTAGCAGGCCCGACAGCCCGTAGATCAGCATCTTGATCCGGTCGACCGCAATCCCCGAGTACCGCGCGGCGACCTCGTTGTGCCCTATCGCGTACAGGCTCCGTCCGAGCACGGTGCGCGAGAGCAGAAACCAGAACGCGACGATCGCGGCGAGCAGGATGATCAGCTGCACCGGCACGCCGAGAATCTCGCCCTGGCCGAGGAAGAAGAACCACTCCGGGTAGCCGCGCACCGAGCGCGCCTGGCTGAGCCCCTCGGCCACGCCGCGGAACAGCGCGAGCGTCGCGAGCGTCGTTATCAGCGGCGGCACCCGCATGCGGGTCACGAGCCAGCCGTTGACAAGCCCCGCGCAGGCGCCGGCGAAGACCGCGGTCCCCATCGCCACGCCGAGCGGCATGCCGAGGTTCTTCCAGGTGATGCCGAGCACGATCGCGCTCAGGCCGAGTATCGACCCCACCGCGAGGTCGATCCCGCCGGTGACGATGATCAGGGTCATCGGCAGCGCGACGAGCCCGATCTCGGCGATCAGCCTGCCCTGGTTGAGGATGTTGTCGACCGTCATGAACTTGTCGGTCAGAAGCGACAGCACGACCAGCGAGACCGCGAGGATCAGCGCGAGTATCCTCTCGTGCAGGTGGCTGTCCGAGACCAGCTTCACAGCCTCTGCCTCTGCAGCCGCCTGCGGTGGAGGTCGAACAGGACGGTGACCAGGATCAGCGTCCCGTAGGTCGCGCGGATCCAGAACGGCGAGACGTTGATGAAGATCAGCGCCGAGCCGATCGCGGCGAGCAGCACCGCGGCGAGCGTCGAGCCGACGACGGTGCCCGTCCCGCCGAGTATGCTCACGCCGCCGACGACCGACGCGGTGATGATCGTCAGCTCGAGGTACGGCGGGACGGTCGTCTGGATCACCTTGAGCTGCGTCGCGAACAGCACCCCTGCGATCCCGGCGAAGAAGCCGTTGATGACGAAGACGGTCGCGACGAGCCGCTGCGGCGACATCCCCGCGAGCCTTGCCGCCTCGGCGTTGCCGCCGACCGCGTAGAACGAGCGCCCCAGCCTGCTGTTGCGCATCCAGTAGGCGGCCGCCGCGGTGAGGGTTACCATGAACCAAACCGGCATCGGGATGCCGAGCGGGCGCATCAGCGCCAGGCCGAAGTCCTCGGGGAGGTCGGAGATCCACGCCCCGCCGGTCCAGATGATCAGCCCGCCCTTGAGTATGCTCAGGTACCCAAGCGAGGCGACGATTGCCGGTATCCTGCAGTACGCCACCAGCAGGCCGAGCGAGCCGGAGATCACCATCGCGAGCAGCACAGGCGCCGTCCAGGCCATCCACACCGGGTAGCCCTTGGTCGCGATCGTTCCGCTGACCGCGGCGAGCACGCCGATCAGCGAGCCGACCGAGATGTCGATGTTGCCGGTGATGATCACCATCGACATGCCGATCGCGGCCACGGCGATGTACGCGTGCGCGAGCAGGATGCTCGTGAGGTTGCGCTCGGCGACGTAGCGCTCGTTGACAAGGCCCACCACCAGCATCAGCGTCAGCAGCGCGGCGACAAGCGCCATCTCCTGGCTGAACAGGACGCTGCCGAGCCTCCTCGGGCGCAGCGCTGTGCCCGCCGTGTCAGCCATCGTCGCCGTACTCGTGCATCATCGCCGCGCCCACGCTGTCCTCGGTCGCCTCGCCGCGGCCGAACTCGGCGACGACCCGGTCGCTCGCCATCACGATCACCCTGTCGCTCATCCCGATCACCTCGGGCAGGTCGCTCGAGATCATCAGCACCGCCATGCCGTCCTCGGTCAGGTCGACCATCAGCTTGTGGATCTCGCTCTTGGCCCCGATGTCGATCCCGCGGGTCGGCTCGTCCATGATCAGGACCTTCGGCCTGGTCGCGAGCCACTTGCCGATCACGATCTTCTGCTGGTTGCCGCCCGAGAGCCTGCCGACGACCTGGGTCGGGCCCGGCGTGCGCACCTCGAACTGCTCGATGATGCCGTCGGCTAGCCTGGCCTCGGCGCCGCGGTCGATGACCGCCGCCCTGGACACATCTCCGAGGACCGCCATCGAGGCGTTCTCCCGCACCGTCATCGGCTTGACGAGCCCCTGTATGCCGCGGTCCTCGGGGATGTAGGCTATCCCGCACTCCTTGGCGTCCTCCGGCGAGCGGATCGACGCCTTCTGCCCCGAGACGAGTATCTCGCCCGCGTGGGCGGGGTCGATTCCGAAGACCGCGCGCGCGACCTCAGAGCGCCCCGCGCCGACGAGGCCCGCGAGCCCGACGATCTCGCCGGCGCGGACCTCGAGGCTGACCTCGGGGCTCGACGGCGTCCGGCGCAGGCCGCGCACCTCGAGCACCGCGTCGCCCGCCTTGCCCTTGCCGCCCGGGTAGAGGACGTCGATGCTCCTGCCGACCATCCAGTTGACCAGCTCGTCGGTGTCGGTGTCCGGGACCTCCGACACCGCGATCCGCTTTCCGTCGCGCAGGACCGTGACCTGGTCGGCCAGCACGAAGATCTCGTCGAGGCGGTGGGTGATGTACGCGACCGCGACCCCGCGCGAGCACAGCAGCCGCACAGTCTCGAACAGGGTGGTCACGTCGTGGTCGGTAAGCGCCGCGGTCGGCTCGTCCATGACGAGCACCTTCGCGTTGAGCGACATCGCCTTTGCGATCTCTACCCGCTGCCTGTTGCCGACCGACAGCGAGCCGACCTGGGTGTCGACGCCGATCTCGTCTGCCCCGAGCTGGGCGAGCAGCTCGTGGGCGCGCTCGCGCATCGCCTTCCAGTCGATGCGCCGCATCCCGCGCATCGGCGCGTGGCCGAGGAAGATGTTCTCCGCGACGCTGAGGTCCGGGAACTGCAGGAGCTCCTGGTGGATGGTCGCGATGCCGAGCGACTGGGCCTCGGCCGGGCCCTCGAGGCGCCTTTCGCGCCCCTCTATCTCGATGGTGCCCGACTCGGGCCGGTAGACGCCCGAGAGGACCTTGATCAGCGTCGACTTGCCGGCGCCGTTCTCGCCGAGCAGGGCGTGGACCTTGCCCGGGTAAAGGTCGAGGTCTACGTCCTCAAGCGCCTGGACCCCGGGAAAGCTCTTGCTGACGGAGCGAAGCCTGACGGCCGCCCCTTGCGGGGCGCCCGCCGCCGCCCCGTTCCCTGCCTCCCGCTTGCCATCCACGGGAGGCGGGGGTGAGGTTGCTGCTTCGCCCGACCTAGAAGTCGAAGTCGTTGATGTTCGAGGAGTTGAAGACGAACGGCGCGCCGAGGAGGATCTCGCTGCCGTTGACCACCTGGAGCGTGCCGAGCCTGCCGGCGTCGACCGAGGAGTCGCCCGGCGAGAGCTTGCCGTCGACGACCGCGCGGGTCACGTAGACCGCGGCGTAGCCGAGGTCGACCGGGTTCCACAGGACCACCGACTTCACGCAGCCCGAGCCGACGTACGGCTTCATCGCGTTGGGGGTCGCAAGGCCGACCACCGCGACGCTGCCGCACTGCCCGGCCTGGGTGACCGCCTCGGCGGAAGCCGGCGTCGCGACGCTGGTCATGCCGAACAGGCCGTCAAGGTCGTCGCCGTGCTTGTTGATCAGCGTGTTCGCCTGGTTGAACGAAAGGACGTTGTCCTCCTGGGCCTCGACGGTCTCGAGCCAGGTCATCCCGGGGTGGCACTTCTGCTGGTAGGCCTCCATCTCGGCGATCCAGCGCGCCTGGTTGGGCGTGGTGAACGTGCTGGTGACGATCGCGAACTTGCCGTCCGAGCCGATCTCCTCGGCCATCGCGTCGATCATCGACTTGGCGATGCCGTTGAACTCGGCCTGGTTTACGAACCACTCCCTTGCGTCGGGCTGCGAGTTGGCGTCGTAGCCGACGACGTGTATGCCGCGGCCGAGCGCCTTCTTGAGCACCGGCGCGATCGCGACCGGGTCGTTGGCGGCGAACAGCACCCCGTCGACTCCCTGCGTGATGAAGTTGTCGATGAAGGTGATCTGGTCGTCGATGTTCGCCTCGGTCGGTCCGTCGGTGGTGACCTTGACGTTGCCGAGCTCCTCGGCCGCCTGCTGCATTCCGAGCGCGGTTGCGTTGAAGTAGCCGATGCCGATCAGCTTGGGCACGTCGACGAGCTCGATCTGCTGGCCCATCTTGTCGGACGCCCCGGTCGGCTGCCCGCCGTCGTACGGAACGGACGCAACCGCTCCGCCGCCGCCTGTGCACGGCAGCGGGTTGGTCGGCAGGTCGTCTGCGCCGTCCCAGGCCGCCCAGGAAACGGGCGAGGCGGCCATCGCGGCCGCGAGAATGGATGCTGTTGCTCTTTTCATGACACTACCTCCTACCTTTAAGTGATCAGAAAGACGCTTGATTATACTTGCAAGCAGGCTGACGCATCGTGGTTTTCGGCGCGACACCATTCGGAAACTGCCATGGCTGGCCGGTGTTCTCACTTTGTCGTCGTTTCCGCCGCCGCGCAGGAAACAACCGCACTGAATCCAAGGCATCTCTCCATGACCTCGATGACCCCCTCCGCAACAAGAAACTCCAGCGGCTCTAGCTGTCATCCATATTTCGATGCAGGACGGTTACCGAGGCATTATCAGCCTTCCCTGCGCGTCTGCAATTCAGCTGAATCATGTGGGTTTCGCCGGTTTGAAATTTACCTATCTTATTGTTTTAAGAGTAATTAACGCATGTTCAAATAATTATTGACGTTATTTATGTAATTATATTGACACTATGTCATGATAAATAATGACGAATCATTGATATTTATCAGAGAAGGTGCTACAATTGGGAACAATGAACGACATTTTCATCGAGCGCGACATCGAGAATGCTGCGTCGGAAGAACTGAAGGAGTTCCCTGTCGTTGTGTTGCAGGGTGCGCGGCAGGTGGGCAAGACCACGTTGGCGAAACGCCTGTGTGAACAGCTGGACGGCCAGTACTGGACGATGGACTCGATGCGCGAGATGTCCCGCCTGCGCGACGACCCCGATCAGCTGGGCGACGGGTCGGGTTTCGTCGTCATCGACGAGATCCAGCTTTTCCCGGAACTGGTCAGGGAAGTCAAGCGGATCGTGGACAACAACAGGAGGGCGGGCATGTTCCTTCTCACGGGTTCCGCAGACCGCTACAGGATGAGAGTCTCTTTCAACCCCTTGGGCGTGAGGAAGAAGCACCTTTTCATGCGACCCTACAGCCAGTTCGAGCTCCGGAGGGCCAAGGGAGCGAACAGTCAGCATGCCAACTCGTCGAAACCCGCAGGCAGCGGCAACGTCATCGATTCCATCCTGTCCGGTCTCAGCCCGCCCGACAGGACGACCGAAGGCCTGGAAGTGGAGGTGAGGAAAGGCGGATATCCCGTGATGCGCTCCGCCCGCAGCAAGGCCAAGTCGACGGAGGAATATCTGTACGAGGAAATCCTGGGCGACCTGCTGGAAGCAGCGGGGGAGATCGGGCTAGAGAAGCAGCAATTGCTGTTTCGCAAGATGGCAGGCAACATCGGTCGGATCAGGAACATCAGATTGATTTCGGAGGACACAGATATCTCTGAACATCTGGTGAAGAAGGTACACGATCACCTGTCCAACATGTTCATCGTCGAACCTCTTCCCAGCTTCGGGGAAAAGGTCAGGAACAGGAAGTTAACCAAGACGAACAAGGTTTACATGAATGACTGCGGCCTTGCGACTACGTTGCTGGGGCTGGACGACGTTGATCTCGTATCCTCGCCCCATTGGGGAATGCTCGTCGAGAATTTCGTTCTGGCAGAGCTTCGCAAGCACAAGGAAACCAGCTCGCTGGGTCCGCTCTCGGAATTCTGTTACTATCGGGAGAACAACGGCATCGAGGTTGACTTCATCCTTAAGACAACATCTGGCTGCGTAGCCTTCGAGGTCAAGGCTTCGAAGACTGTAGGCGGCTCTGACAGATCGAACCTCGTTGAGTTCAAGACGGCGCTCGGAAAGAGGTGCAAGCGAGCGATCATCTTCTACGGAGGGGAACGGACGATCAAGCACGACGACGGCGTCGAGGCATGGCCGATCTCAAGCCTGACCGAGCCTTGGTGAACGGCCTGCTCAGGCCATCTGTGAAAGCCGGGCTTGCCGCGGGATTCATCCGAAAGCCAAGTCGTCATCCCTGTGATAAATTTTCCGTTCGCACCGAGGAACACAAGGAGGGAGGATATGGCCGTCAGGAATTCCTGGAGCGCAGCCGAGGCTGCTGCGTTCAAGGGCAGGATGGCGCAGCCGATGCTGCTGCGGTACCGCTCAAACCTTCTCGGCTCCGACAAGCGCGTGACCAACTACGGCGGCGGAAACACCTCCTGCAAGACCGTCCAGCGCGACCCGCTCTACAAGACCGACGTCGAGGTGCTGTGGGTCAAGGGCTCAGGCGGCGACCTCGGAAGCATGGACCTGGACGGCTTCGCCGTGCTCCGCATGGAGGCCCTGCAGCAGCTCAAGAACGTCTACCGCGGCAGGGACCACGAGGACGAGATGGCCGAGATGCTTCCGATGTGTGCCTTCGGCGACGGCAAGCGGGCCGCGTCGATTGACACCCCGCTGCACGCATTCGTCCCCTACGCCCACGTCGACCACATGCACCCGGATTCCGTCATCGCGCTTGCCGCGTCCCGCGGCGGCAAGCGGATGGTCGCCGAGGTGTACGGCGACAAAATCGGCTGGCTGCCGTGGCGCCGCCCCGGCTTCGAGCTCGGCCTGTGGCTCGAGAGGTACTGCAGGAGGAACCCGAAGGCGATAGGGGTCGTGCTCGGCAGCCACGGGCTGTTCACCTGGGCCGACGACGCTGAGACCTGCTACAAACGCACGCTGTGGGCGATCAACCAGGCCGAAAGGTGGGTGAGGAAGAAGACCGGCAGGCGCAAGCCCTTCGGCAGGATCGCAAAGCCGCTCACCCCCCGCGCGAGGCGCGAGGTCGCAGCAGACCTCCTTCCCGTCCTGCGCGGACTCGCCGGCCAGGGGCCGGCGAAGACCGGTCACTTCGACGACGGCAAGGAGGTGCTCGAGTTCGTTTCGTCGGCGCGGCTCGAGAGGCTCGCGCGGCACGGAACCTCCTGTCCCGACCACTTCCTGCGCACGAAGATCAGGCCGATGGTCGTCCCGCTTAGCGTCGCGAAGCGGGCGGTCGCGGGAGACACCGAAGAGCTCGGCGGAATGTTCGAGCGCTACCGCGAGGACTACGCGCAGTACTACGAGAGGTGCAGGCGGCCGAACAGCCCGGCGATGCGCGACCCCAACGCGGTGATCTACCTCGTCCCGAAGGTCGGGATGATGACCCTCGGGGCCAACAAGGCGCGCGCGAGGATCGCCGCAGAGTTCTACACCAACGCGATCAACGTGATGCGCGGCGCCGAGGGAGTCGACAGGTACAAGGGCCTGCCGGCGCAGGAGGCCTTCGACATCGAGTACTGGCTGCTCGAGGAGGCCAAGCTCCAGCGCATGCCCAAGCCCAAGGAGCTGTCCGGCCGGGTCGCGTTCGTCACCGGCGCGGCCGGCGGGATCGGAGGCGCGATATCCGAGCGGCTGCTCGCAGAGGGCGCCAACGTGGTCCTTGCCGACCGCGACGGAGCGTCGCTCGAGGAGGCGCATGCGAGGATGGCCGGCGCGCACGGCTCCGACGTGGTCCGCTCGGCCGAGGTCGACGTCACCGACGAGGAGGCCGTCGCCGGCGCGCTCCGCACCTGCGCAGTCGAGTTCGGCGGAGTGGACGTCGTTGTCTGCTGCGCGGGCCTTTCGACCTCGGCGCCCGTCGAGGACACAAGGCTCGACGAGTGGCAGCTGAACATGGACGTGATGGGGACAGGATACTTCCTCGTCGCCAGGGAGGGGTTCCGGCTGCTGCGCAGGCAGGGAACCGGCGGGTCGGTGATCTTCATCGCGAGCAAGAACGGCCTTGCCGCCTCGCCGAACGCATCGGCCTACTGCTCGGCCAAGGCGGCCGAGATCCACCTCGCGCGCTGCCTCGCGCTCGAGGGCGGCGACGCGGGCATCCGCGTCAACGTCGTCAACCCCGACGCGGTCCTCCGGGACTCGAAGATGTGGAGCAGCTCCTGGCGCACCGACCGGGCAAGGACCTACGGGATCAGCACGTCGGAGCTCGAGGGCCACTACCGCAACCGCAGCGTCCTCAAGCGCAGCGTCTACCCGTCCGACGTCGCCGAGTCGGTGTTCTTCCTCGCGAGCGACGCGTCGGCGAAGTCGACCGGCAACGTCATCAACGTCGACGCCGGCCACCAGGTCTCCTTCAGCAGGTGAACGCCGACCATATCAGCGGGCACAACGAGCCGCTCAAGGAGGCGCTCGAGTCCGACTACGCCGCCCTCGGCGAGTCCCTCGCAAGGAGGGACATCGACTTGGAGAAGGTCACCGAACAGGCTGCGGCCTTCGAGGTCGCGCTTCCGACCTGGGGGGTCGGAACGGGCGGCACGCGCTTCGCGCGCTTTCCGGGCCCGGGCGAGCCGGAGGGCGTCCATGACAAGCTGCGCGACTGCGCGGTGATCAACTCGCTCACCCGAGTCACCCCCCGCGTCTCCCCGCACTTCCCCTGGGACGTAGTCGGCGACTGCAAGGCCCTGCGCGAGGAGGCGGAGGGGCTCGGGCTGGGATTCGACGCCGTCAACTCGAACACCTTCCAGGACCTGCCGGGGCAGGAGCGCTCGTACAAGTTCGGCAGCCTGAGCCACACCGATCCCGCCGTGCGCCGCCAGGCGGTCGAGCACAACCTCGAGTGCATGAGGATTGGCCAGGAGCTCGGCTCGAGCGCGCTGACCGTGTGGATCGCCGACGGCTCGAACTTCCCCGGGCAGTCGAGCATCGCCAAGGCCTTCGAGCGCTACCTCGAGAGCATGGAGGAGGTCTGCGCCGCCCTGCCGGACGGCTGGCGGGTGTACATAGAGCACAAGCTCTACGAGCCCGCGTTCTACTCGACGGTTATCTGCGACTGGGGCTCGAGCCTGATGGCGGCGAACCACCTCGGCGACAGCGCGCACTGCCTGGTCGACCTCGGCCACCACGCGCCGAACACCAACGTCGAGGCGATCGTCTCGCGGCTGCTGCACGCGGGCAAGCTCGGCGGCTTCCACTTCAACGACAGCAACTACGGCGACGACGACCTCGACAGCGGCTCGTCGAACCCGTACCGCCTGTTCCTCGTCTTCAACGAGATGGCCGACTTCGCGTGGCGCGGCGGCAAGGCGCGGCTGGACCACATGATCGACCAGTCGCACAACGTCACGGACCCGATCGAGAGCCTGGTTACCAGCGCGACCGAGATCCAGCGCGCCTACGTCCAGTCTCAGCTGGTGGACCGAAAGGCCCTCGACGCGCACCAGGAGGAGAACGACGCGGTCATGGCCGCGGCCGAGCTCAAGCGCGCGTTCACTACCGACGTGTCGCCGGTTCTTGCCATGGCGCGGATGCGCGGCGGCGGGGCGGTCGACCCGGTGGGCTGCTACCGCGCCTCGGGCTACAGGGAGAAGGTCGCATCCGAGCGCAAGGCGCAGGGCGGGGCCGGCGGCGGCATAGTCTGAGGGGCGGCGGGGATGCCGGGCCCAGGCAAGGCGGTCGCCGTCTGGGACGTCGGCAAGACCAACGCGAAGATCTGCGTCCTCGATCCCGTCGAGGGCAGGGTCCTCGAGGACCGCTCGAAGGCCGTCGCCGCGCTGCCGGGCCCTCCCTACTCGCACCTCGACACCGAGTCGCTTTGGTCCTGGTTCAAGGAGAGCGCGGCCGAGCTCGCGCAAGGCCACGACATCGGCTCGATAGTGACCACGGCCCACGGCGCGTCCGCGGCGCTGCTTGCGGAAGACGGCAGCCTCGCGCTTCCGGTGCTCGACTACGAGGACGAGGGGCCGGAGGAGGCCGAGGAGGAGTACGCCAAGGTCCGGCCGCCGTTTTCGGAGACCCTAAGCGCGCCCCTGCCCTGCAGCATCAACTACGGCCGCGGCCTGCACTGGCTGTCGCTCAGGTTCCCGGAGGAGTTCGCCAGGGCGCGGCAGGTCACGAGCTACACCCAGTACTGGAGCTGGCGCCTGTGCGGGGTCGCCGCCACCGAGTGCACGACGATCGGCAGCCACTCGGACCTGTGGAACCCGCCGGAGGGAAGGTTCTCCTCGCTCGTTGCGAAGATGGGGTGGGAAAGGCTCTTCCCGCCGATGCGCCGCGCCGACGAGGTGCTCGGAACGCTGCTCCCCGAGGTAGCGGACGAGACCGGACTTCCGCCCGACTGCTCTGTGCGCTGCGGCATCCACGACAGCAACGCCTCCCTGCTCCCGTGGCTGGTCAGCCGCAAGCCGCCGTTCACCGTGTCGTCGACCGGGACCTGGGTGATCAACCTTGCGGTGGGCGCGAGCACCGACGGGCTGGATCCCGCCCGCGACTGCACGACGAACGTTTCGATGTACGGCGACCCGGTCGTCACCACCCGCTGGATGGGAGGGCGCGAGCACGCGCTGATCACCGAGGGCGCCGGCGGCGAGGCCGGCGCCGGGGACCTGAAGGCAGCGATGGAAAGCGAAGGCCTGATGCTGCTTCCCAACCAGGGCGGGCAGGCCGGGCCGTTCATCGACCGCGGACAGGATCCCAACGAGGAGCTGAGGAGCGCGCCGGGGCCGATCCGACGGGCTGCAGCGGCGCTCTACTGCGCGCTGATGCTCGACGTCTCGCTGGACCTGTGCAACAACACAGGCGACGTGATCGTAGAGGGCGCGTTCTCGCGCAACGAGCTGCTGCTTCGGATCGCGGCCGCGCTGCGCCCCGGCGCAGACGTGCTCGTCAGCGAGGACGTGACTGGAACCACGACCGGCGCCGCAAGGCTGGCCGCGCCGGACCTGCCGGCGCCGAGGACGCGCAGGGTCGAGCCGCTGGACAGCGGCGAGGCCTTGCTGGCCTACAGGAAGCGCTGGCTGGAGCAGGCTTCCGCCTGACAGCCGGCGCCAAGTCGGCGGCCCGGGCCGCCGACGGCTACCTGAGCGAGCCGGTCCTGACTCCGCAGCCCCATTCCATCTGGGACTTCTCGCCCTTGTCGAGGTTGTTGCGCCAGTGCAGGGGCTGGAGGTTGACGAGGTCGTCGGTCCCTCCCTTGGAGACCGGCGAGATGTGGTCGACCTCCCAGCCGAACTCGGACTCGCGGTTGCCGTAGTCCTCCCTGCGCATCAGCGTAGCGCAGACGTCCGGCTTCTCCTCTGCTTCCTCGCCCTCGGGCTTGGCCTTGAGCCAGACCTTTTCCACGACGTCCTCGGGAAACGGCGCGCCGCTTTTCTTCGTTCCTCTTTCTCGGGGCAGCATCGGACAGTCCTCCCTGCGTTTTGCTTCCCTGTTGATTATATTGGAAACCGGCGCGCAGGCAGGGTTTGGCGGATTCGGGGTTTAATCGTATAATCCCGCCGTTAACCCGCCCATGAGCGCGGGTTCGGAGGAACAAATGAACAAACTAACGAAGATCGCCACGGGAGTGGCGTCAGCCGTTGCGGCCCTGTCGGGATCGGCAGCCATTGCGCAAGACAATGTCGAGGTGCTGCACTGGTGGACCTCGGGCGGCGAGGCCGCCGCTCTCAACGTCCTCAAGAAGGACCTCGAGGGCAAGGGCATCACCTGGACCGACTCGCCGATTGCCGGCGGCGGCGGCGAGCAGGCGATGACCGTCCTGCGCGCCAGGGTCACGGCCGGAAACCCGCCGACCGCGGTCCAGATGCTCGGCTTCGACATCCTGGACTGGGCCGAGGAGAACGCGCTCGCCAACCTCAACGAGGTTGCGGCCGCGGAGGGCTGGGACGACGTCGTCCCCGAGGCGCTCCAGTTCTTCGCCAAGCACAACGGCCAGTGGATCTCCGCACCGGTCAACGTCCACTCGACCAACTGGGTGTGGGCCAACAAGAAGATCCTCGACGACCTCGGCATAGCCGAGCCCAAGTCCTGGGCCGACTTCGTCGCCGCGATGGAGAAGGTCAAGGGCTCCGGCAAGGTCGCGCTGGCCCACGGCGGCCAGGCCTGGCAGGAGGCGACGATGTTCGACGGCGTCGCGATGTCGGCGGGCGGCCCCGACTTCTACAAGGCGGCCTTCATCGACCTCGACCCCGCCGCGCTCGGCTCGGCCGACATGCTCGAGACCTTCAAGCGGATGGAGACGCTGCGCAGCTACGTCGACGACAACTTCTCCGGCCGCGACTGGAACCTCGCGTCGGCGATGGTCATCAACGACGAGGCGGCGTTCCAGATCATGGGCGACTGGGCCAAGGGCGAGTTCCTGAACGCGAACAAGGTCCCCGGCAGGGACTTCATCTGCTTCAGGGTGCCCGGCTCCGGCGGCACCGTGACCTTCAACTCCGACCAGTTCGCGATGTTCAAGGTCTCCGGCGAGGGAGCGGGAGCCCAGAGGGAGCTCGCGAGCTCGATCATGGCGCCGTCCTTCCAATCGGCGTTCAACGTCGTCAAGGGCTCCGTCCCGGCGCGCACCGACGTGACCAACACCGAGTTCGACGACTGCGGCAAGAAGGGCATGGCCGACCTGGCCGCGGCCAACCGCAGCGGCAACCTGTTCGGCTCGATGGCCCACGGCCACGCGAACCGGGCGTCGGTCAAGAACGCGATGTACGACGTCATCACCGCTCACTTCAACGGCGAGTACGGAGCCGAGGAGGCCGTCGACGAGATGGTTTCCGCGGTCGAGACCGCGCTGTAGGAAGACAGGCAGCGCCCGGACCCACCGGTTCGGTCAGCCCTTCCGGGCAGGCGGCGACAGGCCGCCTGCCCGGAAGGGCTTATTATTTGCACGTGGAAAGGACGTGCCCGCGATGAGCGCCGGCTCCGACTGGAGGGCTGCCCTCCAGGAGGCCCTGCCCAAGGTCGTCCTCTCGCCGTCGATCGCGCTCACCGCGCTTTTCGTCTACGGCTTCATCCTGTTTACCTTCGTGCTGTCATTCACCGACAGCCGGATCCTGCCGAGCTTCGGCTACGTCGGCATGGAGAACTACGTCAAGCTGTTCAAGCTGTCGCACTGGAAGACGGCGCTGAGCAACCTTGCGATCTTCGCCACCCTCTACATCGTCATCTGCACCGTGATCGGGCTGATGCTCGCGATCTTCCTCGACCAGAAGATCCGCGGCGAGGGGCTGCTGAGGCCGATCTACCTGTACCCGATGGCCCTGTCGTTCATCGTCACCGGGACCGCGTGGAAGTGGATGCTCGACCCGGGCATCGGCCTTGAGAACACCATGCACCTTTTGGGCTGGGAGACCTTCAGGTTCGACTGGATCAAGAACCGCGACTACGCGATCTACACGGTCGTGATAACCGCGGTCTGGCAGACGAGCGGCTTCGTCATGGCGATGTTCCTCGCCGGGCTGCGCGGGATCGACAACGAGATCCTCAAGGCGGCGCAGATAGACGGCGCGTCGAACTGGAGCCTGTACCGCAGGATCGTGATCCCGCTGCTGCGGCCCGCGTTCCTGTCGGCGTTCGTGATCCTCGCGCACCTCGCGATCAAGTCGTACGACCTCGTGATCGCGCTAACCGGCGGCGGCCCCGGGCGCGCGACGGAGCTGCCGGCGACGTTCATGTACTCCTACACGTTCACCCGCAACCAGATGGGGATCGGCGCCTCGTCGGCGGTGATCATGCTGATGACCATCGCTGCGATCATGGTCCCGTACCTCTACTCCGAGCTTCGGGAGAGGAAGGCGTGAGCGCGGGCGCGACGGCGACCGCGGTCCGGGTGGGCGCGCCGGCCAAGGCGCTGCTGTACCTGGTCCTGCTGCTGTTCGCGCTGATGTACCTCACGCCGCTGTACGTCATGCTGGCGAACTCGCTCAAGCCGCTGTCCGAGATAACCGGCGGCAACATGATCGCCGCTCCCAACGAGTGGACGACGGCGCCGTGGGCCGCGGCCTGGTCGACGGCGCAGATCGGCGTCGACCCGACGGGCCTGCGGCCCTACTTCATCAACTCGATCCTGATGGTCGTCCCGGCGGTGGCGATCTCGACGCTGCTCGGCGCGCTCAACGGCTACGTTCTCACCAAGTGGCGCTTCCGCGGCGACACGCTCGTCTTCGGGCTGATGCTGTTCGCCTGCTTCATCCCGTTCCAGATCGTCCTGATCCCGATGGCGCGCATCCTCGGCATCCTCGGGCTGACCGGCAGCACGCCGGGGCTGGTTCTCGTCCACGTCGTCTACGGGCTGGGCTTCACGACGCTGTACTACCGCAACTACTACACCGCGGTGCCGACCGAGCTGATCCGCGCCGCGCAGATCGACGGCGCAGGCTTCTTCCGGATCTTCTGGCGGATCCTGCTGCCGATCTCGGGCCCGATAACGGTCGTGTCGGTGATCTGGCAGTACACCAACATCTGGAACGACTTCCTGTTCGGCGCGTCGTTCGCCGACGCGGACAGCCAGCCGATGACGGTCGCGCTCAACAACCTCGTAAGCTCGTCGACCGGCGTAAAGGAGTACAACGTGCACTTCGCGGGGGCCGTCCTCGCGGCGCTGCCGACGCTGCTCGTCTACGTCGTCGCGGGCAGGTACTTCGTCAGGGGCCTGATGGCCGGATCGGTAAAGGGGTAGGCAAGCGATGGACAACATGCTCGAGATCCGCAAGGCCTCCAAGTCCTACGGGCAGGTCAAGGTCCTCCACGAGATAGACATCGAGGTCGCCGAGGGCGAGTTTTTGGTGCTCGTCGGCCCGTCGGGCTGCGGGAAGTCGACCCTGCTCAACATGATCGCCGGCCTCGAGGAGATCACGAGCGGCGAGATACTCATCAGCGGCCAGGTGATGAACGAGGTCCACCCCTCTCGGCGCAACATCGCCATGGTCTTCCAGACCTACGCGCTGTACCCGAACATGACCGTCGCCGAGAACATCACCTTCGGCCTCGAGATGCACGGGGTTCCCAAGCCCGAGCGCGAGAAGGCGATGAGCGAGGTCGCGGCGATGCTCCAGATCGAGCAGCTGCTCGACCGGCGGCCCTCGCAGCTTTCGGGCGGCCAGCGCCAGCGCGTCGCGATGGGCCGCGCCCTGGTGCGCGAGCCCGCGGTGTTCCTGTTCGACGAGCCGCTGTCTAACCTCGACGCGAAGCTGCGGGTCGACATGCGCACCGAGATCAAGAAGCTCCACCAGGACCTCGGCGCGACGATCGTATACGTAACGCACGACCAGATCGAGGCGATGACGCTGTCGACCAAGATCGCGGTGATGAACGAGGGCTTTGTGCAGCAGCTCGGGACCGCAAAGGAGATCTACGACCACCCGAGCAACCTGTTCGTGGCGGGCTTCATGGGGTCGCCGTCGATGAACCTCGTCGAGGCGCAGGTCAGGGGCGAGGCGGGCAAGCTGGAGGTCGCACTTGCCGGGCACGACGGCCGGGAGATCGCGCTGGGCTTGGGCGACGCAGGCGGCTCGCTTGCCGCGCACACGGGCAGGACGGTGATCATGGGGATCAGGCCCGAGTCGATAACCGACCCCGAGGAGGCCGACCGCAACGCGAGGAACGTCCAGCAGTTCGACAACCTGATCTCGGTCATCGAGCCGACTGGCTCGGACACCTACGTCGCGACGGCGCTCGCCGGCAAGGACTGCATCGCGCGCATGGGGGCGGACGTCAGGATGAAGCCCGGCGAGCGGTTCCGCTTCGCGGTCAACATGGACAAGGCGGTTTTCTTCGACCCCGACTCAACGGAGCGGATCGCCGGCTAGGGAGGGCCCTTCCCCGGGCTGCTACGCAACCCCCAGCTTTTCCCAGGCGCCCTCGGGCAACCCGGCGTTGAACGCCCGGACGTTCTCGTCCACCTCGGCCGCGGTCCTCGCGCCGAACAGGACGCTTGCGACGCTTTCGTACCCGAGCGGAAAGCGAAGCGCGGCGCCGTTGACGCTCGCGCCCATTCCCTCGCACTTCTCCCTCAGCGACTTCACCCTGTCAACGATCTCCCTGGGCGCCTTCTCGTAGTTGTAGTACTGCTGGCCCTTGTTCTTTGCGGCCAATATCCCTGAGTTGAACGGGCCGCCGATGAACAGCTTTGCCTTCGTCTTCTCGAGCTTCGGCAGGAAGTTCTCCCTGACGTCGTCGTGCTCGAGCAGAGTGTAGCGGCCCGCCATCAGGAAGACGTCGAAGTCGAGATGCTCAAGCGCCTCGAGGCACACCTGCCACTCGTTGACCCCCAGCCCGATCGCTCCGACGGCCTTCTCCTCGCGGAGCCTCCCCAGCGCCTTGGCCGCGCCGTCCATGCAGGTCCGGAACAGCTCGGGGTGGTCCCTCTCGCCGTGCTGCGCCGCTCCGATGTCGTGGATGAGGAGGATGTCGATGCGGTCGACTCCCAGCCTCTGCAGCGAGTCCTCGAACGACCGCATCGCGCCGTCGTAGCTGTAGTCGTAGACCGGGTTGAACGGCATCGGGCTGTGCGTGAAGAAGTCGTGGGGCGGGCTCCCGCGGCGGGGAACGAGCAGCCTGCCGACCTTCGTCGACAGCAGGAAGGAGTCCCTGGGCTTGCAGCCGAGCACCTCGCCCATCCTGCGCTCGGCCAGGCCGTAGCCGTAGAACGGCGCGGTGTCGAACAGGCGGATGCCGGCGTCCCACGCGGCCTCGACGCTCGCCGCGGCGTCCTGTTCGCTGACCGGCGCGTACATGTTGGAGATGCCCCCGCCGCCGTAGCCGAGCAGCGTGGCCTTGAGGCTGCAGTTGCCGACCGCAACCCTGGTGTCCGATGCCTTCATGTCGTCTGACTCCCTTGCCGCAGCGCCGCTCAGCCCTTGGTCGAAAACGGCCGCAGCGCCCCGTAGAGGTCGCGGTACCTTCCGAACACCTCGCCGTACGCCTCCGCCCTTTCCCTGTCGAAGCTGACCTTGCCCTCGGGCGACGGCCTCACCATCGCCGAGCAGCCCTCCTCGATCCCGCCGAACCTGCCGATGCCGGCGGCGGCGAGTATCGCGTCGCCGAGCAGCGGCGCGTCCGGGACCAGGGTGCGCTCGATGTCCATGCCGAGGGTGTCGGCGTGCACCTGCAGCCACAGGTCCGAGTTGGTCGCGCCGCCGGCGACGACGACGCGGCTGACGTCGCCCGCCGACTTGAACTCCTCGATCACGAGCTTGGTCCCGAGGCAGACGCCCTCGATGATCGCGCGGTAGACGTGCGCGCGGGTGTGCGAGAGCGACAGCCCGACCAGTGCGCCGACCGACAGCGGGTCGGTGTGCGGGGTCCTGTTGCCCTGGAAGTGGTCCTGCGAGAGCAGCCCGTCGCAGCCCGGGGCGAGCTTCTCCGCCTCTGCGTTGAGCACGTCGTACGGCACGTCCGGCGCGAAGTTGCGCTTGAACCAGTTGATCACCGAGCCGGTCGATGTCTGGCCGCCCTCGAGTATGTTCTTGCCGGGATAGACGGCGTCGGAGTACGTTCCCCAGACTCCGTTCCTGTGGAACTCGCCCTCGCAGACCAGGAACTGGAGGTGCGACGACCCCGTGATCAGAGTCACGTCGCCCGGCCGGGTCACACCGAGGCCGATCATGCCTATGAAGGCGTCGGCGCCGCCCTGCACCACCGGGGTCCCGGAGGCGAGCCCCAGGTGTTCGGCCGCCTCGCCCGTGAGCTCGTCGACGACCTCGCCCGGAGCGAGGACGTCCCTCGGCCACTTCCCGGGCAGGTCCGCCATCCCCAGGGCCTCGCACAGGCCCGACGGCCAGCCGCCGTGCTTCGAGGAGTAGTGCCAGCGCACCGAGACGTTGTTCAGCGACGAGACCCAGCGGCCCGTCATCATGAAGTTGAGCCAGTCCTGGTACTCGCATACGACGTCCGCCTTGGCGTATGTCTCTGGCTCGTTCTCCCTGATCCACAGGGCCTTGGGCACCATCCACTCCGCGGACACCGGGCCCGCCCCGTCGCCGTTTACCCGCAGCGCGCCGTCGCCCGTCGCCAGGACCTTGTCGGCCTGGCCCCCCGCCCTGACGTCCATCCACAGCTGGCACGGCCGCAGCGGCGCGCCGTCCTCGGCGGCAAAGACCACGGTGCAGCATGTGGTGTCGGCGCAGACCGCGGCGACGTCGGATGCCGCGACCCCGGCCGCCTTAAGCGCTCCCTTAGACGCCCCGCCGGCGCTCCTCCACCAGTCGGCAGGGTCCTGCTCGGCCCAGTTCGGCTGCGGAAACCTCGTCTCGTACGGCGACGCATGGTCGCCGAGCTTGTTGCCCTCCAGGTCGAACACCGCGGCCCGCAGGCTCTCGGTGCCGCCGTCCATGGCCAGGACCAGGTCAGCCACGGCCGTTTGTGTGTACTGCTGCCGGCAACGCTTCCCCCTCCCGTGAAATTCTACCGAATGAATCCCGCTGCCGCTTACATCCCGTCACCCGGATTCTTCCGCCGCGCGGTCGCGGTCAACGATGCCGAGGTCCGTAAGGTGCGGGCCGGGGTTGCATGCAAGCGACGCGCCGAAGCATGCCTTGAACACCAGGTAGGGAGGCTGCCACTCAACAACTGAGTCCATCGCCGCGCGCACCTTGCGAAAGCCCGCGGCGACCTCCGCAAGCGGGCGGTCGCTGACCAGGCCCGCGACCGGCAGGGGCAGGCTTGCCCGGACCTCGCCTTGCGACGCGACGGCAAGGCCGCCGCCGACGGAGATCACCTTGTTCGCGGCAAGGGCCATGTCGGCCTCGCTGCCGCCGAAGACCGTCAGGTTGTGGCAGTCGTGCGAGACGGTCGTGGCGAACGTCCCGTTCCACCTTCCCCATTCCCTGAGCATCGCGACCTTCGGCTTGGAGCCTGCCTTGTAGCGGTTGGCCACGGCCATCAGGACGCAGCCCTCGGGCAGGACGGCGAAGCCGTCGCGCACCTTCGCCTCGACGCTCCCCCACTCGGTGAAGCGCGGCCTGTCGACCGTGTCGAGCCTCGCCCTGTCGCCGCTTGCCGGGATGCGGAAGACGTCCTCGCCGAGATCACTAATCGCCACCGTCCCGCCGAGCGCGTCTGGACGCTCGGTCTCCGGCAGGGCTTCTGTCATCCTCCCGCCCTCCGCGACGCGCCGGCCGGCGGCGTAGACCGCCCTTGCCTCGAGCGACTCCAGGTCGCCGAACACCGCGAGGTCCGCCTGCCTGCCCGGCGCGACCAGTCCCAAGTCGCTGCGTCCGATGCAGGTTGCGGCGTTCAGCGTTGCGCAGCGAAGCGCCTCGAGCGGACCCAGCCCGCAGGCCGCGATCCTGCGGACGACGTCGTCAACCCCTCCGGCAGACTCGAGGTCGTCGGGGAACACGTCGTCGGTGCACAGCGTGACCGTCCCCGGCACCCGGCCGAGCGAGGCAAGGGCCCCGGCGAACTCCGGAAGCAGGTGGCCGTGCGACCCCCGCAGCTCGATCGTCAGCCCGGCCCGGAGCTTGTCGAGCAGGTCCTCTCCCGAGACGAGCTCGTGGTCCGTCGCGACGCCGGCGGAAACGTATGCGTTGAGGCCGGTCCCGGCAAGGCCCCTGGCGTGGCCGCAGACGCGCTTGCCCGACTCGAGCCCGGCGCGGACGATCCCTGTCATGCGCTCGGTGCCGTCCACGACCCCGCGCATCTCCATTACCTCGGCGAGCCCGTGGATGCCGGGCCAGGAAAGCATCTCTGCGACGACCTCGGGGGTGAAGTCCGCGTTGGAGGTCTCGAGGCCCGGCGCGGACGGGACGCACGACGGCGCGAGCGGCAGGATCCGCAGGGGAAGGGACCCTGCCGCCGCGAGCGCGTAGCGGACGCCGTCCAGCCCGCAGGCGTTGCCGAACTCGTGCGGGTCCCAGACGATGGTCGTCACCCCGCGCGGCAGCACAGCCGCGGCGTACTCCTCGGGGGTCACCATCGAGCTCTCGACGTGCATGTGGGTGTCGATCAGCCCCGGCGCCACGACCGCGCCGCCGACGTCGTCGACCTTTTCCGCGTCCGCCCTCGCGCCCCGCGGGTGGACGCTCGCAACCATGGAGCCGACGATCCCGACGTCGGCCTCGCGCAGCTCGCCGGTTGCCATGTCGGCGACCCTTCCGCCCGCCAGCAGAAGGTCGAACGGCGCGTCCCCCCTTGCCGCCGCGACGGCCGCGGCGCGCTCCGCCGATGTGGTCTGCCTGTCAGCCACCGTCCGGGTCGTCGATTAGGAGCGCCGTGTCCTCAGGCAGGTCGAAGCGCACTGCCGCCCCGAGCTCCAGGGGCTCGAGGTCGGCGGGCCGGTCTGCCTTGATCGTCGCGGCTGCGGACTCGATGACGTACTCGCGCCTCTCGCCGGCGAACGAGACCCCGATCACCCTGCCCTCGCAGCTGCCCTCGCCTAGCGCGACCCCTCGCGCGCGCCAGGCGGCGTGCGTGGCGCTTCCGCAGTCGAACGGGGCCGGGATCTCCCCCGCCTTCCCGGCCAGGCTCCCGCCCTGGACCCGCAGGATGTTCTCGAAGCCGAAGAAGTCCGCGGCGAAGCGCGAGAGCGGCCGCTCGTACAGCTCCTGGGGCGTGCCGAGCTGCACGATCCTGCCGTCGCGCATCAGCGCGACGCGGTCTGCGAGGGCCAAGGCCTCGGACTGGTCGTGGGTGACGAACACCATCGTGATCCCGGTCCTGCGCTGGATGCGCTGCAGCTCCGAGCGCATCTCGAGGCGCAGCTTCGCGTCGAGGTTCGAAAGCGGCTCGTCGAGCAGCAGGACCTGCGGCTCCATCACGAGCGAGCGCACGAGGGACAGGCGCTGCTGCTGGCCGCCCGAGAGCTCGGACGGCATCCTCTTGCCCATCCCGCCGAGCCCGACGGTCTCGAGGCCCTCGTCGACCGCGCGGGCGAGCTCGCCGTCCGGCATCCTCCGCAGCCGCAGGCCGAAGGCGACGTTCTCGAACGCGGACAGGTGCGGGAACAGCGCGTACGACTGGAACACCAGCCCCACCCCCCTCCTGTTGGCGGGCACCCGGGTGACGTCCCTGCCGCCGATGCTGACCGTCCCGGACCTGGGCGCGAGCAGGCCCGCGATCGCCCTCATGGTCGTCGTCTTCCCGCAGCCGGACGGGCCGAGCAGCGCGACAAGCTCGCCCTTTTCGATCGAGAGGTCCAGCGACTCGACCGCTACCGTCTCGCCGTACGCGAGCGTAAGCGAACGGAGCTCGACGTGACCCTCAGACATAGCGGGTGAACCCGAGGAAGCGCTCGGCGGCGAAGACTATCCCGACCGACAAGAAGGCGAGGAGCGCAGACAGCGCCGCGACGGAGGGGTCGTAGGTGAACTCCATGTACGAGAGCATGTCTATCGGCAGCGTCCGCACTCCCGGGCCCGAGAGGAACAGCGAGACCGGGACCTGGTTGAAGCTCGTGACGAAGCCGAGGATGAACGCCGCGAGCACGCCGGAGCGGATGTTGGGCAGGACCACGGCGCGGAAGGCGGCAAGGCGCGTGCAGCCGAGCAGGACCGCGGCCTCCTCGATGTCGCTGCGCAGGTTCTCCATGCTCGCGCAGACCACCCGCACCGAGTACGGCAGCACCAGCGCGGTGTGCGCGAGGAACAGCGCCCAGGTCACCGAGAAGCCGAGCGGGACGACCAGGTAGCGCAGCAGCGCGAGCCCGACGATGATCCCGGGGACGATGATCGGCGCGGCCACGATGTTGCGGATCGTCTCGCCCATCGGCAGGCGGTAGCGGCAGATCGCGTACGCCGCGGGCACGCCGAGCAGCAGCGAGAACAGCGTGCCGAACACCGCGAGGAACATCGACAGGACAAAGCTCTCGCGGAAGCTGTCGACGTGAAAGACCGCGGCGTACCACTTGAGCGACAGGCCCTCCGGCGGGAAGGCGAGCGAGCTGCCGTCGGACAGCCCAGCTACGAATACGACGAAGAACGGCCCGACGAGGAACGCAAGCGTTCCCCCGAGCACGAGGACGCCGGCCCAGCTTCTTCCCGCCACCCCTCAGGCCCTCGCGCTCGCGACCCGCTTGAGGACGAGGTTCGCGCCGAAGCACATCACGATCAGGATCATCGCGATCACGCTCGCCGAGACGAAGTCGTTGGCGACGGTCACCCGCTGGTAGAGCAGCGTCTCGAGCATCAGGACCTTCGCCCCGCCGAGTATCGCAGGCGTGATGTAGGCGGTGAGCGAGCCGGTGAACACCAGCGTCCCGCCGATGACGAGCCCCTCCTTGGTCATCGGCAGGATCACCCGGAGGAAGACCGAAAGCCAGCTCGCGCCGAGCACGCGCGCGGCGTCGATGACGTCGCGCGGGATGTTCTCCATGGCGCTCACGAGCGGGATGATCATCAGCGGCATGAACAGCTGCAGCAGCCCGATGAACACCGCGGTCTCGGTGAACAGCAGCTTGACCGGCGTGTCGCTGAGCCCCAGCCCGACGATCATGTCGTTGACCATGCCGTTGCGCCCGAGGATCACGATCCATGCGTAGGTCCGCGCGACCGGCGAGACCATTAGCGGCAGGATCACGAGCCCGAACACCCGGCCGCGGCTCGCAGGCCCGAGGTTGACTATGAAGTGCGCGGCTGCGTAGCCGACGACCGCCGATGTCGCGGCAACCAGGAAGCCGAGCTTCAGCGTGCGGAAGAAGACGACCTGGTTGAGCGGGACGGAAAAGAAGTCGAGGTATCCGCGCAGGGTCCACTCGCCCTCGATCCTGAAGGCCTCCGACAGCAGGATCGCAACCGGCGCGAGGAACAGAGCCGCGGCGAAGACGGCCGCCGGAAGCGCAAGGGCAAGCGCCTCGCGCCTGTCGTGGAACATGTTGTCCCCTCCCCGCCGCCGGCCTTGCGGCTCAGCGCGGGGAGCCGGTCACTGGATTACCGTCGAGTTCCAGGCGTCGATCCAGCCGTCGCGGTTGTCGATGATCACCGCGGGGTCGAGGATGTTGATCGCGTCGATCTGGTCCTGGCCGTAGGTCAGGCCGGCCGCGACGTCGGGCGGGACCTCGACCTCGGTGTTCGCAGGCGAGTCGATCCCGGCCATCGCGATCCGGGTCTGGACCTCGGTCGACAGCCAGTAGTCCATGAAGCGGTAGACGAGGTCCTCGTTGCCGTTGCCCTTGGTCATGATCATCACATTCAGCCCGCCGGTCTGCCCCTCCTTGGGCGAGGCCCAGGCAAACGACTTCTCCGAGCCGGAGAACCTGCTCCAGGCGAACCTGCCGACCGGGGCGGCGATGACCTCCTCCTGCTCCATGAGCTGCGCGAGCTGCGACGAGCGCACGTAGAAGGTGACGATGTCGTCGCGGCGCCCGGCGATTCCCGACAGCGGCGTCTCGAACCCGGGCGAGTCGTCGCCGAGGGCCTTGCCGAGCATGTACAGCGCGATCGGCCCCTGCGTGGTCGTGACGTCCGGGAAGGCCACCCTTCCCGCGAGCTCGTCGGACAGCAGGTCGGCCCAGCTGTCGATGTCGACCAGGTCGTCGCGGTAGACGATCGATGTCGCGTAGAAGGTGTAGCCGACCGCCATGTTGCCGCCGATCGGGTCCTTTGCGATTCCGTAGAGCTTCGGGTGGTTCGACAGCCTCGAGGTGTCGATCCGCTCGAGCAGCCCCTTGCGCGCGAGCGACAGGGCGTCGTGGCTCGACATCACCGCCATGTCGATGACGGGGTTGGCGGCGTTGGCCTCGATCTTGGCCATCCGCTCTATGCTGTTGCCGGTCTCGATCACGACCTCGCAGCCGCAGACCTCCTCGAAGGGGCCGAACAGCAGCTCCTTGAAGTTGTCGAGGCCGAAGCCGTAGGTCGATACCGTGAGCCTGTCCTGCGCCTGCGCTCCGAGGGCAGAGAGGGCGGCCGAGACGGCCAGGGCGCAAAGCGCGGTCCTGCTGGTGGTCATGGAAGAATCCTCCTTGCCCGTTCTGGCGGCGGAGAGGAGGGCAGGCCGGATTTTCCGCTCGATGGGGGTGAGTAGTTGTCCGGCCGCCCGCGAAACGGGGGCGTGCTAGGCGAAAATGAAGCGCGCAAAGCCCTGCGGACCATTGTAGCACGCGGGAGGCTCCCGCCTGCCGCGGGGGCGTGGGGGCAAGGCGCCCGCTTGCGGGTATTGTAAACTCTGTTTCTCAGCGCCCGTCACGCGACCAGAGACCGCAATGCGCCCGCACCAGGCAGACCCGCCCGCAGCCGGCAAGTGAGCATAAGGTTCTCCGCAAACCTGGGCTTTCTGTGGAAGGACCTCCCGCCGTTCCTGCGCGTGAACCGCGCCCAGGACTGCGGCTTCGACGCGATCGAGTTTCACGACGACCCGGTCACGGACCCCCATCCGGAGGAGATATTCAAGGCGGTCGAGGGGACCGGCCTGCCGGTGCTCGCGATCAACACCCCGATGGGCGACACCTACGGCACCGACGCGCTCAACAGCCTGTACTCGCCCGACGAGACCAACCTGATCTGGGAGACGATCCAGGCCGCAAATAAGCTCAAGGCGCAGGGCATCCACATCACCAGCGGGATCTCGCGCGACGGCCACGTCCCTGAGCACTACATCGGCGCCCTGCAGTACGTCCTGGAGCACTTCGACGGCTACGTCTACATCGAGCCTCTGTCGCACCAGGCGATCCCCAACTACTACATGCACCAGGTCGAGCAGGCGGCGGCAATCTGCGAGCACCTCGGCAACGACAAGCTGCGGATACTGTTCGACTGCTACCACGTCAGGCACGAGAGCAAGGACGTGATCGGGCTGTTCAAGCAGTACATCCATTACATCGGCCACGTCCAGATCTCGTCGTTCCCGAGCAGGAACGAGCCGGACACCGGCCTGCTGGACTACCACGAGCTGGTTCCGGAGATGTTCAAGGCAGGCTACTCGGGCATGATCGGGTGCGAGTACAACCCGACCACGATGGTCGAGGACGGCCTGCACTGGATGGATGAGTTCAGGGAGCTCGCCAGCGCCGCGCCGGCGGCGGCGGCCGAGGCGCCCTCCGCCCCGGCAAGCACGGGCACGCTGTCGATGGGCACGCCCGCCGCGTCCAAGACGCCGGACACGCTCAAGTTCTGAGAG
>CAZDYI010000031.1:0-31167 GCA_964509765.1 uncultured Gammaproteobacteria bacterium | reverse complement strand
GGACTGTGTGGGGCTCGGCGGACTTCCACGCGGTTGCGTTGCGCGGCGGGACGGGGAACGACTACGTGTATGGCCGGAATGACCTGGATGACATATTCGACACGGACGCCGGCGGGAATGACTACCTGTACGGCTACGGCGGCAATGACGAGTACCGGTTGGGCTCGGGCACCGGTCATGACATTGTCTACGAGGGCAGCGGCAACAGCCGCGGCACGGGTGAGGACGGCGACAAGATCGTGATCGAGTCTGGCTACGGCGTGGGCGACGTGGTCATGTCTCGCGACGACCGTCACCTGTGGGTTCAATTGCTCGGTCCAGCCGGCGATGACGGTTCGAGGTCGGTAACGGACAGCCTGAAGGTGGACGACTACTTTCATTCCGCAGCGGCAAAGATCGAGTCGGTGGAGTTCTCGGACGGGACTGTGTGGGGCTCGGCGGACTTCCACGCTGTTGCGTTGCGCGGGGGAACGGGGAACGACTACGTGTACGGCCGAAACGACCTGGCGGACATATTCGACGCGGATGCCGGCGGGAATGACTACCTGTACGGCTACGGCGGCAACGACGAGTACCGTCTGGGCTCGGGCACGGGCCATGACATTGTCTACGAGGGAAGCGGTAACAGCCGCGGCACGGGTGAGGACGGCGACAAGATCGTGATCGAGTCTGGCTACGGCGTGGGAGACGTGTCCTTGAGGAGCGACGGCAGGCACTTGTGGGTGGAGCTTATGGGGGCGGCGAACGACCAAGGTGTGCGATCGGTGACCGACAGCCTGAAGGTTGACGACTACTTCCGAATAGCGGCGGCGAAGGTGGAGACCGTAGAGTTCTCCGACGGCACGTTGTGGAGCGGGCCTTTCGTAGTCGGGGCGTCCTCAGGTGACACCCTGACCTCTACCTCAGCCTCCGAGACCCTGTACGGCGGCGCGGGCAACGACGTGTATGTGTTCTCCGGCTCATTCGGCGAGGACCGGGTGGTTGACAGCGGCGGCACGGACACGGTACGTGTTTCGGGTCACTCGACGACGGGCCTGTCTTTCGCTCTGGACGGCGACGACATGTTGATGTCCGAGGTCGGGGGATCTTCGAGCGTGCGCTTCGAGAACTGGAGGTCTGGCGGGGAGTCCCGCAGCGTGGAGCGCGTCGAGTGCGGCGGCTTTGCGATCGTGGCCGCGCAGATCGAGCGGATAGCGATCAGGACTTCGTCATTCGTCGAGGGCGGCGGGACGGTGTCTTCGTTCCTGTCGCAGAACCACCTGGACTACTGGACGGCGATCCCGGGGAGCCCGGGTTCCTGACATGCCGGCGGCGGAGTCCGGCGACGGAGTAGTAAAGGACACAGAGGCCGACGACAAGCTCCAGAAGCACCTGGACGGCCTTCATCAGGTGGTGGGCGAGGTTGCGCTGTTCATGGGGAGCAGGGCAGCTCACCGCTACATGTTCCTGTCGGACTTGGGCTGGATGCTGCTGCCGCCATTGACGCTTCGCCAGTACAAGGTGATCCGCAACAGCAAAAGCGAGACGATCGGCTACGTCTCTTGGGCTCTGGTCAGTGCCGAGGTAGAGACCCGGTTGCTCACAGGCGAGGCTCGGCTGATGCCGAAAGAGTGGAAAAGCGGCGACAAGGCGGTGGTGATCCACCTTGCTTGCCCACCTGGCTCTGACGACCAGGTTCTGGGCCGGATCAAGGATGAGGTCTTTCCGGATGGGGCCCTGCACGTGATCTCGAAGGGCGATGACGGCAAGCCGTGCCTGAAGGAAATCGAAGCTTCTGGTGCTCAGGACGGCTCCGAGGGCGGCCAGTAATGACCGCCAGATCCTTAAGAACAGAATGCTGGCAATATACATGATGACGAAAGATAGGCTACAAATGATGTCTTAAGGGAGATTTTGGGGGATGTTGGTATAATTTGCGGCCATGGACCTGCGAAAACTCAAGACGATACTGGAGCTGTTCGAGAACTCGGCGATCAGCGAGATGGAGCTGTCGGAGGGCGAGGAGAGGCTGCGCCTGTCGAAGGCGCCGTCGGCGCCTTCCCCGCAGGTTCAGCACCTGCAGGTCGCTCCGTCCGCAGCGGCGCCTCCCGCGCCTGCCGTCCCCACGCAGGATTCCGGCGAGGGCGCCGCAACGCAGGAGACCCGGGCGCCCGATGGGCTGTTCGAGCTCACTGCGCCGATGGTCGGAACCTACTATGCCCAGGCTTCCGAGGACGCGGACCCCTTCGTCCGGGTCGGCGACCGGGTGACCGAGGGCGAGGTGGTGTGCATCATCGAGGCGATGAAGCTGTTCAACAACGTGACGGCGCCTGTGACGGGAACGGTCGAGGAGATCGTCGCCCGCAACGCCGAGCCGGTTGGGTACGGCGACGTGATCATGAGGTTCAGGCCGGACTGAGCCGCCGGTGTTCAGCAAGGTACTCATAGCCAACCGCGGCGAGATCGCGCTGCGGATCCAGCGCACCTGCCGCGAGCTCGGCATCCAGAACGTCTGCGTGTACTCGGAGGCGGACCGCAGCGCCAAGTACGTCAAGCTCGCCGACGAGGCGATCTGCATCGGGCCCGCCGACCCAGAGCAGAGCTACCTCGACCACGCGGCTCTGATCTCAGCCGCCGAGGTCTCCGAGGCGGACGCCATCCACCCCGGCTACGGCTTCCTGTCGGAGAACGCCGACTTCGCCGAGAAGGTCGAGGCGAGCGGCTTCGTGTTCATCGGGCCCAAGCCCGAGACGATCCGCATCATGGGCGACAAGCTCAGGGCGAAGGAGTACGTCGCCGAGGCCGGCCTCAAGCTCATCCCCGGCTTCGACATCAAGGAGGGCATGAGCCCCGGCGACCTCGGAAAGGAGGCCAAGAAGGTCGGCTACCCGCTGATGATCAAGGCGGCCGCGGGCGGCGGCGGCAGGGGCATGCGGGTCATACACACCGAGTCGGTGCTGCTGAGCTCGATCGGCATGCTCTCGCGCGAGACCGAGCGCGCCTTCGGCGACGGCTCGCTGTACGCCGAGAAGCTGCTGGACTCTGCGCGCCACATAGAGGTGCAGGTCCTCGGCGACGGCAAGGGCAACGTGGTCCACCTCGGCACGCGCGACTGCTCGGTGCAGCGCCGGCACCAGAAGCTAATAGAGGAGGCACCGGCGCCGGGGGTCCCGGCGAAGCGCTTAGAGAAGATTGCGCAGAGGACAGTGGACGCATGCAGGAAGATCGGCTACTCCGGCGCGGGCACCGTCGAGTTCCTATACGACGGCAAGGAGTTCTTCTTCATCGAGATGAACACCAGGATCCAGGTCGAGCACCCCGTCACGGAGATCGTCAGCGGCGTCGACATCGTCGAGGTCCAGCTGCGCGTGGCGGCCGGCGAGGACCTGCCGGTCCGGCAGAAGGACATCGAGCTGCGCGGCCACGCGATGGAGTGCAGGATAAACGCCGAGGACCCCGTGAACTTCAACCCCTCTCCGGGCAGGATCACCGTCTACCACCCCGCGGGCGGGCCGGGGATCAGGATCGACTCGCACATCTACGCCGACTACGAGATACCCCACAACTATGATTCGCTCGTGGGCAAGGTGATCACGAGCGGGAAGGACCGCGACCAGGCGCTGCGCAGGATGCGCAGGGCGCTCACCGAGGTCGTGATCTCGGGCATCAAGACGAACATCCCCCTGCACATGCGGGTACTCGACAACAAGGAGTTCACGACCGGAGGCATAGGCGTGGACTTCCTCGACTCGCTGAAGTGAGCAGGAGCGCCGAGGTCCGCCGCCTGCGGGCCGACGGCCCGGTGTTCTGCCTCGAGGGCGGCGGAACGCACTCGAGGGGCGCGCTCCACCTGCCTGGCGGGGACGGGCCCGCGGCCCTCGCCGCGTCGGGGGCGTGCAACCCCACGAGCGACTTCGACGGCTCGCTCAGGTCGGCCAGGAGCGTCTGGGAGTCGCTCCGCGCCGAGACGCAGGTAGACCCGTCCGAGGTCGTCGTCGTGATGGGGGTGGCCGGACTCAATCCCGACGGCGTGAGGGAGGGGTTCGTCGGGGCCCTGTCCGAGGAGTTCCGGCAGGTCGTCCCGATGTCGGACGGCTACGCCGCGCTCGTCGGCTCCGGCGGCGGCAGGCCCTGCGGGATGATAGTAGCCGGGACCGGATGCGCGGGCCACAGGCTGCGACCCGACGGGACCTCGTTCCAGCGCGACGGCTGGGGCTGGATCGGCGGCGACCGCGGTAGCGGCGCCTGGATCGGGCTGCGCGCGATCTGGCATGCGCTCTCCGCGCTTGACGGCGTGGTGGAGTCCGACCGCCTGGCCGAGGCCGTCGCCGAGGAGCTCGGCGGAACCGAGCCGCGGATCGCGGCCTGGCTCGGGGAGTCGATGCCGCAGGACATAGCCTCAATCGCCCGCTGCGTGTTCGACAGCGCCGCCGAGCACGGCGGCAGGGCCGAGGAGATACTAAACGAGGCCGCGGCGCACCTGCGCGAGCTGTTCCGCAGCCTGGAGTGCGACCCCTCGGAGCCGCTGTTCCTGTCCGGGACGATAGCCGAGGCCCTTGCGGACCGGATAGCGGAGGGAATGGAGACCAAGCCGGTCGCGTCCCCGGGCATGGCGCTCGAGGGATGCAGGCTGGTCGCGGCCGGGAAGGCCCCTCTCGAATGGCCGGAATGAAGGGGGAGCTCGAGGGCGACATCCTGGCTCCCGGCGGCTGGGTCCGGGGCCGGGTGGCCTGGGATTCCGACGGCACGATAACTGCAGTCGACGGCGAGCCTGCGGAGCGCCCGCCCGAGGGCGAGCCGCGGATCGTTGCCGGTTTCGTCGACCTGCACGTCCACGGCGGCGGCGGCGGCGACGCGATGGCCGGCGAGGAGGGCGTGCGCACCATGGCGCGGCAACACGCAAGCTGCGGGACGGTCGCGCTCGCGCCGACGACCATGACAGCTCCCCCCGGCGCGATCGGGGAAGCGCTCGCCGGGATCGAGGCGGTCAGGAGGGAGCTCGGAGAGGGCGAGGCGGCCGTGCTCGGCGCCCACCTCGAGGGGCCGTTCATCAGCGCGAAGCGCCTCGGCGCGCAGCCGGACTGCGTGCTGCAGTACGACGAGGAGCTTGTGGGGAGGTGGCTCGGGACGGCCAGGCTGTGCGTTGCGACCATCGCGCCGGAGATCGAAGGCGGCAGGGAGCTTCTCGCGCACCTTGCCTCGAGCGGCTGCCGGGTGCAGGTCGGCCACTCGGACGCGACCGCAGAGGAGACTGCCGCGGCCTCCCGCTCGGGCGTCTCAGGGTTCACCCACCTTTACAACGCCATGTCGCCCTTCCACCACCGCAAGCCGGGCGTGGTGGGCCACGCGCTCGCGCATGCCGAGCACGCCGAGCTGATCTGCGACCTCGAGCACGTCAGCGTCCCGGCGCTCCGCATCGCATGCGGCTCGATCTCGAAGGCCTACGCGGTCACCGACTCGACCGCGGCCTTCGGCATGCCCGACGGCGACCACCCGCTCGGTACGACCACGGTAACCAAGTCCGGCAACACCATGCGGACCGCAGACGGCGGCCTTGCAGGCACGGCGATGTCCATGCTCGACGCGAGAAGGAACCTCGTTGCGTCCGGGTTCGAGGAGGAGCTGGCGCAGCAGATGGTCTCGTCGCGTCCGGCGGAGTACCTCGGCCTGGAGGGACTCGGGTCCGTCGAGGCGGGCAGGAAGGCGTCGCTCGTGAGGATAGTCGCGGGCGAGGCGGACGGCGTCTGGATCGACGGGAGGCGGCTCTGAGGCGCGCGGCCCGCGCGGTCGCGTGAATGCTATACTTTTCCATTGCAGTCAGCGGCTTTTCGGGCCGCTTCCCAAGACACACAGGCTGGCCGAACCCCCAATGCGGAGCCCATCGACTCCAGGAAGGTTGCCTGGATGAGCGACCGGCCCTTGGTGTCGGTGATCGTCCCTGTCGCGCCCGGCGAATCCTTCATCGACAGCTGCCTCGGAGAGCTTTCCGCGCTCCCTGAGGAGTTCGAGCTGCTGGTGGTCTCGGCGGACGAAACCGAGGCTCCCGGCGGCAGGATAAGGGCCGTGCGCGCGGACGGTCCCGGGCGCGCCCGCTCGCTTAACCGGGGGGCCGGGGAATCAAGCGGCGACTGGCTGTGGTTCGTCCACGCCGACAGCAAGCTCCCCCGTGGCATCGAGGCTGAGCTGCTCCGTGGAATTGAGCGCCATCCCGGCGACCTGCTTTACTTCGGCATCCACTACTACGACGGGACCCTCAGGCACAGGCTCAACTCCGCAGGCGCGAGCTGGCGCTCGCGGCTGTTCGGGGCGCCCTTCGGCGACCAGGCGTTCTGCGTGCCGCGCAGCCTCCATGACGCGATCGGCGGCTTCCGCGAGGACGCGCCGTACGGCGAGGACCACCTGTACGCCAGGGCGGCCAGGCGCAGGGGCGCGAACCTCGTCGCGCTGCCTTGCAAGGTCGGGACGAGCGCCCGCAGGCACCTCGAGGAGGGCTGGCTGAACATCACCGCGCGCTACCAGTGGATGTGGATCTCCCAGGCGCTCAGGGACCGGGCGGGAGGCTGCAGGTGAAAGGCAAGGTCGCCGCGGCGTTCTTCGTCCGCACGCCCGGGCACTCCGAGGCCAAGTCGCGGCTCGCCGAGAGCGTCGGCGGCGACGTCGCCGCGGAGATCTACGAGGCCTCGCTCGAGCGCTGCAAGGAGCTTGCCGAGGGGCTCGCGGGCCTGGGCGCGGAAGTCATCTGGGCGGTCGCCGAGCCCGGCGGGGTCGACTCGGAACGATGGACCGAAACCGGCTTCGAGTCGGTGCTGTCCGGGGACGGGGACCTCGGCGCGTGCCTAGCAAACGTCTACGGCTTGCTCCGCCGGCGGGCGGAGACCGCGGTCCTGCTCGGCAGCGACTCGCCGCAATTGATGCTCGAGGACGTCCGCGCAGCCTGGGAGGGGGGAGGGGACTCGCCCATGGCCGTGGGCCCCGCGACCGACGGCGGCTTCTACCTGTTCGCCGGCCGTAAGGACGTCCCGCGCCGGGTCTGGGAGTCGGTCGAGTACTCGATGCCGAACACCCTCAACAGGCTGGAGGTGGCGCTTGGCCGCCCGCTCCGCCGCCTGTCGATGCTGACCGACTTCGACGACCTCAGCTCGCTGCTCAAGGTCCTGCGCGAGATGCCGGAAAGCATGTCGCCGGCTCAGGAGCGGTTCGCGGAGCTCGCGCGGAGCACCCTCAGGAAGGCGGGCCGCTTTTCCTGACGGCCTCGCCCTCGGCGAGGAACATGTCGTAGGCCGCGTTGTCCTCGACGCGCCAGAACGGGTAGCCGATCTTCGAAAAGGCGCGCTCGAGCCTTGCGCGCGCCGACGGCGGGACCTGGAACCCGATCAGGACCCGGCCGACGTCGGCGCCGTGGAACCGGTAGTGGAACAGGGAGATGTTCCACGCCCTCTCGAGCCCGTTGAGGAACCGCACGAGCGAGCCGGGCCGCTCGGGGAACTCGATCCTGTAGACCTGCTCGCCCTCGTTGACGCTCGCGCGCCCGCCGACCATGTGGCGCACGTGCAGCTCGGCCGTCTCGTCGCCGGTCAGGTCGTAGGCCTCTATTCCGCCGTCCTTGAGCTTGCGGATGATCTGGCCCCGGTCGTCGCCGCCCTTGAGCTCGATGCCGACGAAGACATGCGCCTCCCTGCCGCGCGAGATCCGGTAGTTGAACTCGGTCACGTGCCTGTTGCCGAGCGAGCGGCACAGGCCGAGGAAGCTCCCGGGCCGCTCGGGTATGGTCGCCGCGAGCAGCATCTCGCCGCCCTGGCCGGAGGCCGTGCGCTCGATCACGTAGCGGAGCGAGTCGAAGTTCATGTTTGCGCCGCAGACGACGGCTACCAGAGGACGCTTTCCCGACTTGCGCCTCGCGGCGTGCACGCGGGCGCCCGCTACGGCCAGGGCTCCCGCCGGCTCGACGATGGTCCGCGTGTCCTCGTAGATGTCCTTGATCGCGTTGCAGATCGAGCCGATGTCGACGACGATCACGCTGTCGACGCTGTCCTTGCACAGCCCGAAGGTCTTGTTGCCGACCCGCGCGACCGCGACGGTCTCCGCGAAGGTGCCGACGTACGGCAATGTGACGGGCCTGCCGGCGTCGAGCGCCGCGGCCATGCTCGCTGCGTCCTCGGGCTCGACGCCGAAGACCTTGACCTTGGGCCGCAGCTGCTTGATCACCGCCGCGGTCCCGGCGAGCAGGCCGCCCCCGCCGCACGCGACGAATACCGCCTCGACGTCCTCGGGCATCTCGCGGACGAGCTCGACTCCCATCGTCGCCTGGCCGGCGATCACGTCGAAGTCGTCGAAGGGGTGGAACAGCACCTTGCGGTGCTTCCTCGCGTGCGCCTTGGCGCTCGCGAGGGCCTCGAGGAAGTCCGAGCCGACGAGCGACACGCCCGCGCCGAGCCTGCGGACCGAGTCGACCTTGATCGACGGTGTGTTGACCGGCATGAAGATCTGCGCCGGAACGCCCTCGGCCCTCGCGCTGTACGCTACCCCCTGCGCGTGGTTGCCTGCCGACGCGGCGACGACGCCCCGCTTGCGGGCGGACTCGGGCGTGCGCAGCATCTTGTTGCATGCGCCGCGGACCTTGAACGAGAAGATCGGGTGCCGGTCCTCGCGCTTGAGCAGGAGCGTCCTGCCGAGAGCGGAGCTGAGCTTCGGCGCCTCCGTGAGCGGGGTTTCCCTCAGGAGTCGGTAGATCGGGCTCGTTAGGGCCTGCTTTACCAGCTGTTCGCTGTTCAATTCCGGGGCCGGATGCGGGTCTTGGGGGAAAATATTGTAACTTGGAAGCCGCAGGGCGACTGCGGGAGGAAAGGGAACGGGACTGTGGCCGACACTGCTGAAATGAAGAAACTGGCGGCGGAGGTGTCACTCGAGTTCGTCCGCGACGGCTGCGCGCTCGGAGTCGGAACGGGGTCGACGGTGGAGTTCCTCATCGAGAAGCTGCCCGCGGCCCCGAGGCCCGGGGCGGTCGTCTCGAGCTCCGAGCGCAGCACCGCGGCGCTAAGGGATAGGGGCTTCGAGGTGTCGGACCTGAACGCTGCCGGCCCGCTCGACGTCTACATCGACGGCGCTGACGAGTTCACCGACCGCTTCACGTTGCTCAAGGGCGGCGGCGGCGCACACGTCCGCGAGAAGGTCCTCGCGTCCGCCGCGCGCAAGTTCGTCGTCATCGCCGACGAGAGCAAGAGGGTGGACGTTCTAGGCAGGTTCCCCGTTGCGGTGGAGGTCCTCAGCGCCGCCCGCTCGCTCGTCGCGCGAAAGGTAATCGCCCTCGGCGGCAACCCGACCTGGCGCGAGGGGTTCGAGACCGACGAGGGCAACGTCATCCTCGACTGCGCCGGGTTCAAGATCAAGGACGCCGCGGAGCTCGAGCGCGAGATCTGCTCGCTGCCGGGCGTCGTCGATTGCGGGATCTGCGCGCTGCGCCCCGCGGACGTGATCCTTTACGGAACGGAAGCGGGAACCGTCAAGCGCCTCGACAGGGACTAGCCCGGGGACAGCCTTTCGCGGACCGGGTCGACCGCCGGAAGCGGAAGGGCGACCTCAACGCCTGACCTCGCTGACTTGTAGATCGCTGCGCACAGCTCGATCGACGAGCGGGCGGCGTCGAGGCTGACGGCCTTGCTGTCAATGCCGGACAGGTCGCGGTGGATCTCGGCGAACAGGCCCGCGTAGCCCGGAAGGCATCCGTCGGCAAGCGCGGTTGCCGCCGCGATCGCCTCCGCGTGCTCCTCGCCCCGCGGGCTGAAGGTCCAGTCGTCAGCGTCGATCTGCGGCGAGGTGCCGCTCTCGACTGTGACGTTCTCGAAGCACGCCCTGATGCGTGATGTGTCCGCCGAGGCGCCCAGGGTGACCGACGAGGTCGCCAGCGCCCCGCCTTCGAGGGTGAACGAGACCGCCGCGCAGTCGTCGACCTCTATGTCGTTTACCAGCGTAGCGACCGACGCCCGGACCGCGGTGACGGGGCCGAGGATTCCGTCCAGGATGTCGTGCGCGTGGATGGCGTGGCCTAGTACCGCGCCGCCGCCCTCGGTCTTCCACCTGCCGCGCCAGGGGTTGTCGTAGTACTCGGCGCCGCGGTTCCAGTGGGTCTCGAGCGACACTGCGTACAGCTTGCCGCATGCGCCGCTCTCGCGCAGGGCCGAGAGCCTGCGCACGCCGGGGTTGAAGCGGTACTGGAACACGGGGTAGACCTTCCTGCCGGCTTCACGGGCCTTCGCTGCGATCAGGTCCAGCTCGGCCGGAGTCGTCGCCAGCGGCTTCTCGCAGATGACGTCCTTGCCCGCCGCAAGGGAGCGCAGGACCGCATCGAGGTGGAGGTGCGGCGGCAGGCAGACGTCGACCAGGGCGATCCCGTCGTCCGCGAGCAGCTCATCCATGTCCGATGTCGCCTCCGCGTTGCATCCGGCCCCGGCGATGGCCGCGCGCGCGCGGTCCGCGTCCAGGTCGCAGACCGCCCGCACATCGAACTCGTCGCGCAGCTGCATGTAGCCCTCGAGGTGCAGCGCGCCGATCCCGGCGCCGACTACAGCGACGGGGACCCTAGGCGACATCTCAGGAGCCGCGTGCTGAGTCGGCCATCATCTGGGCCTTGATCGCAAGCTCGGTGACCTTGAACGTGTGCTCCTGGGAGACAGCGGTCTCGGTCCTGTCCCGCACGTCGGCGGCGAGGCTGCGGAAGTAGGGCAGGTCGGCAGACGAGCAGTCGACCCGCTCGCACCTGTCGCCGTTGACCAGGAACAGGTGGTCCGTCCCGGGCTTGCCCGCGACGTCGACGTACTTGCGCAGCTCGATGTAGCCCTCGGTGCCGAGCAGGAACAGCCTGCCGTCCCCCCAGGTCGGCAGGGCGTCGGGCGTGTACCAGTCGACCCTGACAAAGCCGCTCGCAGAGTCCGTCCTCAGGAGCATCTCTCCGTAGTCCTCGAGGCCCGGCGTGTCCGGGTTCGCGCGGTTGGCCGTCATGCCGGAGACGACCTGCGCGTCAGTCGAGCCGGTGAAGTGCAGGAACTGGTCGATCTGGTGCGAGCCTATGTCGCAGAGTATCCCGCCGTAGCGGTCCCGGTCGTAGAACCAGTCGCGGCGCGTGTGCGGGTTGTGCCTGTGGGGGCCCAGGCCCACAGTCTGCACGACCTTCCCGATCGCCCCCGATAGCACCAGCTCGCTCGCGCGGGTGACTGCCGGAACCTCGAAGCGCTCCGAGAAGTCCACCGTCCAGATCCTGCCGGTCTCGGCGACCGTCTTGCGCAGCCGCTCCAGCTGCTCGAGCGTCGTGCAGCCCGGCTTGTCGACCATAACGTCCTTGCCGTTGCGCATCGCCTCGATCGCGTCCTCGCAGCGGTCCGACGGGATCCCCGCGAGCAGTGCGAGCTCGACCTCGGGGTCCTCGAGCAGCTCCGCCCGCTCCCGCGCGCGCGGGACGTCCGGGAAGCGCTTGATGAAGTCGCCCTCCCATGCTCCTTCCTGCGCGGTCCACCATCCCTTGAATGTTGCGCCGGCCGCGAGCATGCCCTCGAGCTGGCCGAAGATGTGCCGGTGGTCGATGCCGACCGCCGCGCAGACGGGGCCTTTCCCTTCGCCGGACACGGCCTAGCCCTTTGGCACCTTCGTCGCCGGCGACGACGCGGCGGAGGAGAGGATGGCCTCGATCAGCTGCTGCACCTGCAGCGCGGACTTGCCCGACACCGCCGGCTGCCGGACCTCGGCGACGCTGCCGGCGAAGTCGCGGATCAGCTCCCGGTGGAGCTCGGGGCCGAACGCCATCGGGTCCGCGCCGGATCCGGTCCCGCGGCTGTCGCCGACGGTCTCGGTCCTGCCGTCGCGCCAGTGCAGGGTGAGCACGTTCGCCTTGAGGCGGGCGCTGCCGAGCTCGCCGTCGATGAAAAGTCCCTCCGGCTCGCCGGGGAACGCCGCGGTCGTCGCAACGACCGAGCCGACGGCGCCGGACTCGAACTTAAGCCCGGCAGCGGCGAAGTCCTCGGACTCCATCCTGTGCAGCGACGTGGTCGCCGAAAAGCCGCGGACCTCCTCGACCGGCCCGAGCAGGTGGAGCATCACGTCGAGGTTGTGTATCGCCTGGCTGATCAGCACGCCGCCGCCGTCGCGCTCGTACGTCCCGCGCCCCTTCTCGTCGTAGTAGTCCTGGCCCCTCCACCACGGGAAGTCCAGGCGCGCGGCGCCGACCGCGCCGAGCCCGCCCTCGTCGAGGATCTCCTTGAGCCTGCGCACGTCGGTCCGGAAGCGGTGCTGCAGGACGACTCCAAGCAGGACGCCGGCCTTCTCGCATTCCGCGACGATCCCCTCGGCCGCCTCGACGGTGCGCTCAATGGGCTTTTCAACGAGCAGGTGCTTGCCGGCCGCGGCGCAGGCTGCGGCGATTTCGGTTCGGGCGTTCGGCGGCGTGATCACCAGCACGGCGTCGAGTCCGTCCGCGCCGAGCAGGCCTTCCAGAGTGGGGTGCGCCTCGCAGCCGATCCCGGCCGCTGCCTTCTCGGCCTTTTCGAATGTGCGCGAGTGGACCCCGACGACCGTGACCGATTCCCTGAGTTCCGCGAGGGCCTCGATGTGCGGCCTCGATGCCATGCCGAGGCCGACGATGCCGATCCCGACGCTCACCGATTCACCTCGGGATCGCCGGCGACGGGCCGCCACAGGGGGTGGCCTGCCATCGCGCCGCGCGCGAAGTGGGCGAGCCCGCGCCGGTAGGCCTCGCGCTTGAAGGGGACGACCTCGCCGATCGCCTCGGCGGGGATCTTCCAGCACAGGTCAACGAACTCGTCGTCGCTCGCGAGCTGCAGCATCCGCTCCGGCCTCGGGGCCTCGCCGGCCAGGCGCAGCAGCATCCAGGCAAGGGACTGCCCCGCGCTGTAGTTTCCGCCCCACCTGACGTCGACCGAGTCCGGCAGGTCGTACTTGATCCACTCCGGCGCGCTGTCGACGACCTCTACCTCGCCCGGGCGCAGGCCGGTCTCCTCGCGCAGCTCCCTGAGGCAGGCCTCCCTCGGGCTCTCGCCCTGGTGGATGCCGCCCTGCGGGAACTGCCAGGGGTTGCCGAGGCTGCCCTGCCTCCTGCCGGAAAGCGCCAGGCCCTCGGCGTTGGTCACGACTATGGCGACGCAGGGGCGGTAGCCGTCGATCGGCTGTCCGTGCAGGGATTCGTCTGCGGCTACGGGAACGCCCATTGGCGGTGGTGAATGATACTGCAATGCACAAGAAGACGCGCATCCTTCCGGGGCCGTTGGGTGCCTGCGGACGGATGCGCGGGAAGTGGTGGAGGCGAGGAGATTCGAACTCCCTTCCGCATATCGTCACCGACAAGGTCTACGTGTGTGTCCGAGCGTTAGGCGGCGCGGATGCGCCTGGTTTTATCCCGCGGTCGCACGCTCGGCGAGCTGGAACGGGACGAGCGGAAAAGGATTTGACCCGGAGGGCACACCGCGATGCTCCCGGGCGAGTCCGCTGGATGACCCCAATTCCGGACTCGCGGACAATGACCGGATTGAGGCCTGGGGCCTAAGCCGCCAGGGCGAAGTTAGCGTCGTTCGCGTTTAACTTCAAGGTTCCAAGTTGATTTACAAGGCTCCTGGTGCCTTGACACGCACTTGACGGATCAACATACACGTCGAAACCGGAGCGCCCCCGAGTTGTTCTAGATCAGCATGTGGGATTTTACCACCGGAAGGGCCCGTTGCGCAACAATCAGGCTGCAAAAGGATCCCGTCGACATATATGGGTTCCAATGACCGGGAATGCAAGCGGCATGCGTCACTGCTGCGGAGGCATCGTTTCCCTTATCGACGGCCTGTCGGCGACGGTCTCGTGGTACCAGGCCGCCAGCTTCGGGAACCGCTCGGCAAGGCGGAAATCGTCCTTGAGGCGGAACTCGAAGAAGCCGAGCGTCGCTGCTGCGGTAACGTCAAGGTAACCGAAGGCGCCTTCCTTGCCGAACTCGCCCTCGCAGAGCCGCCTCTCGATGTCGGCCATCGCGCCTGCGGCCTTTCCCAGGTGCCACTGCTCCGAGCCGTCCGACAGCGGCTCGCCCCTTATCCTCGACGAGACGACCATCGTCCCCGCGTTGAGCGCGTCGTGGCACACCGCGCAGGCGGAAAGAACTTTCGCCCGCCCGGTCCCGCCTGCCGGGATCATCGGGCTTGCGGCAAGCGAGTCGAGGTGCTCGGCGATCACCCAGGAGTCGACGATAGGCGTGCCGTCGTCGAGGACCAGCACCGGGATCTTGCTCAGCGGGCTCACGCCGTCGATCTTGCTGCGGTCCTGCCAGGGGTTGGCCACTTCGACGTCGACCTCGAGGCCGTGCTCGGCGACGAGGATCCGGACGATCCTGCCGTAGGGCGAGGTGAGCGAGGTTATCAGCCTCACGGCGCAGGCTGCCTCCCGGGTTCGCCGCCGACCTGGCCGCGGTGGCGGAGCAGGTGGTCCGCCAGGACGATGGCGAGCATCGCCTCGGCTATCGGCGTCGCCCGAAGGCCGATGCACGGGTCGTGGCGCCCCTTGGTAACGACCTCGACGGGGTTGCCTTCCTTGTCGACGCTCTTTCTCGGGGTCGTGATGCTCGACGTCGGCTTGAGCGCCATGCGGGCGACGACCGGCTGGCCGGTCGATATCCCGCCGAGTATCCCGCCGGCATGGTTGCTCGAGAACTCGCCGAGGGCGGTCATCTCGTCGCCGTGCTCGGTCCCCCGCTGGGTAGCGGCCGACATCCCGTCGCCGATCTCGACTCCCTTGACGCCGTTGATGCTCATCAGCGCCTTGGCGATCTCTGCGTCGAGCCGGTCGAACACAGGCTCGCCGAGGCCGGCCGGCAGGCCTGCGCACTCGACGTGCACGACCGAGCCGCACGAGTCGCCGTCCTTGCGCAGGGCGGCAACGTAGTCCTCGAGCTCCCCGACCCGGCCGGGCTCGGGCAGGAAGTACGGGTTGCCGCCGGCCGCCTCCCAGTCGCCGGGCTCGAACGAGAGCTCGCCGACGCGCACTACGCAGCCGCGCACCTCCGCTCCAGCGAGCTCCCTGAGGACCATCTTCGCGACGGCCCCGGCTGCGACCCTTGCGGCGGTCTCGCGCGCGGACGCGCGCCCCGAGCCGCGGTGGTCGCGGATGCCGTACTTCATCCAGTAGCTGTAGTCGGCGTGGCCGGGACGGAACCGGTCCTTGATCTCGTCGTAGTCCTTGGGCTTGGCGTCCCTGTTGCGGATGAGCATCATGACCGGCGTGCCCGTGGTCATGCCCTCGAAGACGCCCGAGACCACCTCGGGGACGTCGTCCTCCTTGCGCTGGGTCACCGCCTTCGAGGAGCCGGGGCGGCGCCTTGCCATGTCGCGCGCGAGCGCCTTCCCGTCGAACGGGATCCGCGGCGGGCAGCCGTCGACGACCACTCCGATCGCGGGGCCGTGGCTCTCGCCGAACGTCGTGACCCTGAAGGCCTGGCCGGTGCTGCTTCCCGCCATTTGCGGCGATTGTATTACCGCGGCGCGCGCGCGGGAGGGGCGGCAAGAAATATAATGCGCGCCGGAGACGATTGCTTTCCGGCCCGTCCGGCCGAAACAGCGCCGCAAAAGGAGTCCGTCCGATGATCGACCTGCATTACTGGTGCACCCCCAACGGCAACAAGGTCCTGCTCTTCCTCGAGGAGGCCGGGCTTGACTACAAACTCGTCGAGGTCAACATCGGCCGCGGCGAGCAGTTCCGGCCCGGGTTCCTTGCGATCTCGCCGAACAACCGCATCCCGGCGATCGTCGACCATGACCCGGCCGACGGAAAGGGGCCGCTGTCGGTCTTCGAGTCCGGCGCGATCCTCGTCTACCTCGGGCGCAAGACGGGCAGGTTCATCCCCGAGGGCTTCCGCGAGGCGACCGCCGTGCTCGAGTGGCTGATGTGGCAGATGGGCGGGGTGGGACCGATGTTCGGCCAGAACCACCACTTCCGCGCCTACTCGGACACCAAGGTCGACTACGCGATCGAGCGCTACACCAAGGAGACCACCCGGCTGTACAACGTCCTCAACACCCGCCTGCAGGGCCGCGACTTCGTCGCCGGCGACTACTCGGTCGCGGACATGGCCATCTACCCCTGGACGCTCTCGCACGAGCGGCAGGGGCAGGACATCTCCGCCTTCCCCGACGTCGTCGCGTGGCAGGAGCGCATCGCCGCGCGCCCCGCGGCCGCGCGCATGAAGGAGGTCTCCGACAGGGTCAGGGAGGGCACCGCGAGCCTCGCGGACGATGCCGAGGCCAAGCGGCACCTGTTCGGCCAGACCGACTCGAGGTCGCCGGCCGGCTGACCGGCCCGCAGCCCGGTCAGAGGGCCGCGGACGGGTGGATGAAGGGCATGTCGCAGTTGTAGCTGTCCTCGGAGACCGAGTACGACATGCGGCGGGCCGTCCCCGGCTTGCCGATCTCCCTGCGGTGGTAGGCCTTGACCACCGTTCCGTCGAGCTCGAGCTCGTGGAAGTAGCCGTTCCCGCGCCGGCAGGGCATGACCGAGCGCACCGTGAACTCGCCCTCGAAGCGCGGCTTCGGGAACTCCTCCTGGCCCCAGGGGATCTCGTTGAGCTGCCGCGCGGACCCGTCGCTGAGCTCCTCGACCGTCGGGCAGCCGTCGAGGACCGCCTCGCGCGGGTGCGAGCGGGTGCCGTTCGACATCCGGCCGCAGAACGAGTCGAACAGCTCGCGGAACCTGCCGACGTCGCCGCTTACCCGCACGCCCGCGGCGTAGGGGTGGCCGCCGCTCTCGCCGAGCAGGCCGGGCTCCTCGGCGTTGATCGCGTCGATCACCTCGAGCAGCGAGACTCCCTGCGTGCTGCGCATCGATCCGCGCACCCTTCCCTTGTGCTCGGTGAGCACCGCGACCGGGACGCCGAGCCTGTCGACGAGGTTGCCCGCGACGAGTCCGAGCATGCTCACGTTCCAGCCCGCCTTGAACGCGACCGCGCCGCGGGGGTCGCTTCCGTCCATCTGCGCGGCCGCCTCGTCGGCGATCATCGCGCTCTGCAGCCTGCGGTTGCGGTTGAGCGTCCGCAGCTCGTCGGCGATCTTGCGCGCCGCGTAGATGTCGTCGGCGAGCAGGGCGTTGACGCCGATCTCCGCGCTGGACATCCTGTGGGCCGAGTTCAGCAGCGGGCCGATCCGGAAGTTCAGGTCGCTCGGGCAGCAGCCGGCGTTCTTGCCGTCGAGCATCTCCTTGATCACCGGCCGGCAGCGGCCGCGGCGGATCGCCTCGACCCCGGCCATGACGATGCTCCGGTTGACCCGGTCGTCCATCGGCATGACGTCGCTCATCGTCGCGATCGCGGCGATGTCGATGAAGCGCGAGGCGCGCTGCTTGGTGCCAGTCCGCCGAAACAGCTCGCGGACCAGGGCGAGCATGACGGTCGTCCCGCACAGGCCCTTCGACGGCAAACCGTTGCCCTCGATGTGGGGGTTGACCAAGGCGTCGGCGTCCGGCTTGCGCCACGAGGCCGGGGGCGAGTGGTGGTCTGTCACCACGACCGTCATGCCGAGCTCCTTGGCGAGCCTGACCCCCTCGTGGGAGTCGGTCCCGCCGTCGACGCTCACGATCACGTCGGCCCCCGACTCGCGGGCCTTCCTCACGATCACGGGGTCCATGCTCCGGTGCGCGTGGTCGCGGTGCGAAAGCAGCCAGTCGGCCTCGACCCCGAGCGCGTCAAGCGCCAGGACCGAAAGGGCCACGGCGCACATGCCGTCCGCGTCGTAGTCGCCGAGTATGCACCACTTCCTGTCCTCCTTCACCAACCCAGCCATCAGCTCCGCGGCTCGCGCGGCCTCGCCGCCGTCGACGCCCGGCAGGTTGCAGATGTCGAAGCTGACGTCGTCGGGCTCGCTGATGCCCCGCGCGGCCAGGACCCTTGCGACAAGCGGCGTGTACCCGCCGCCGGCCAGCCTTCGCGCCGCCTCGGCGCAGTGCTCAAGTTGCGTTGATGGCTCCGAATTCACGACCCCCTCCGACTGAAAACTGATTCTAGAAGTCGTCCTTCCAGCTTCGCAGCGCGCCGAGCACCTCGGCCCTGCTTTCGAGCTTGCGCCCGGCGCGCTCGCTCGCTGCGGCGATCACCGCCGGCTCGCCCGCCCGCATGAACGGGTTGCGCCTGCGCTCCTCGCCGATCGTCACCGGCAGAGTCGGCTTGCCCTCGGCGCGCAGGGCCGTTGCCTTTTCCTTCCATTCCAGCAGGTCCTTGTTGCCGGGCTCGACCGCAAGGGCGAACTCTATGTTCGAGAGGGTGTACTCGTGGCCGCAGCAGACCTCGAGGGAGTCGTCCAGGCCCTCGAAGAAGGACATCGTGTTCGCGAGGTCGCTCTCGTCGCCCTCGAACATCCTCCCGCACCCGCAGGAGAACAGGGCGTCGCCGCAGAAGACGGCCCCGCCGCCGACGAACGCGATGTGGTCGCGCGTGTGCCCCGGGGTCTCGTGGACCTTGAAGACCATGTCCAGGAAGTACGGGGTCGCCTCGTCTCCGCCGCGCAGCAGGATGTCGACCCCGGGGTCGCCCGAGGCCTTGGGCTGGTAGACCATCGCCTTGTGGTGGGCGGCGTGGACCTCCTCGAGCCCCCCGATGTGGTCCTGGTGCATGTGGGTTATGAATATCGCCCGGAGCTTCTTGTCGTCGCCGAGGAAGTCCAGCACGGGCTTGGCCTCGCCGGGGTCGACGACGATCGCGTTCGGGCCCTTGCACCCCACCCAAATATAATTGTCCTGCAACGCCGGAACAGCGGTCAGTTGAAGCTTGTCACCCATGCTTGGCGGTAGATTATCGCAAATCGCCCCCGCCGGGCGGGCCGCGATGGTCCAGGAGGCCTGGTTCGCGGCGCCGGCCGGGCGCCACCTTGCCGGACTCGAGCGGCGCTGCCTCGACGAGATCCTCGGCGGCGTCTTCGGCTACTACGCCCTTCAGGTCGGCATGCACGGCCACGACCTGCTCGGCGGGTCGCCGATCAACACCAGGCTTCGCATCGGGCGCTCGCGGCTGTGCGACGTGCGCGCCGACCCGCGCAACCTGCCGTTCTCGAGCTCGTCGGTCGACCTCGTTCTGATCGCGCACGCGCTCGAGTTCTCCTCCCACCCCGAGGCCGTCGTCCGCGAGGCCTTCCGCGTCCTGCGGCCCGAGGGGCAGCTGGTCGTCGTGGGCTTCAACCCCGCCGGGCTCTACGGCCTGCGCCGCAGGCTGGACACCGGCGGCGAGTACCCCTGGCACGGCGACTTCATCTTCCCCCACAGGATCCGCGACTGGTTCGCGGTCCTCGGGCTCACGCCCCGCGGCGGCGCCCGGGTCGGCTTCGCCCCGCCCTGGCTCGCGTCGGAGGGCGACTGGCTGCGCGACAGGATCGAGCACGCGGGCCGGCGCTGGTGGCCGATGCTCGGCGGCGCGTACGTAATCCAGGCCATCAAGCGGATCCCGGCGATCCGCAGGATCACGCCCGCATGGAGCCGCGAGGCCGCCGAGGCGGTGCCCGCCGCGGTCGCCGAGCGCTCGGCGATGGGGCCTGCGAGGCGCAAGGCCGCGGCCGGCGACAGGGACGTGTCTTGACCCGGGTCGTCTACACCGACGGCGCGTGCAAGGGCAACCCCGGTCCGGGTGGCTGGGCCTGGGTCGAGCTCGAGCGCGGCGCAGAGGTCGGGCGCGGGGCGGGATCGGAGGCCGAGACGACCAACAACAGGATGGAGCTCGTCGCGGTGATCGAGGCGCTGCGGCGGTTCGCCGGCTGCGGCGTGCACATCCACACCGACTCCTCGTACGTCTCCAACGGCGTGACCAAGTGGCTCGAGGGCTGGAAGAGGCGCGGCTGGAAGACCGCGGACAGGAAGCCCGTGAAGAACCGCGAGCTGTGGGAGTCCCTTGACTCCGCCCTCGGCGGGCGCGAGGTGACCTTCACCTGGGTGAAGGGCCACGCCTCCTCGGAGGGGAACAACCTCGCCGACCGCTACGCCCAGGAGCAGGCGCGGCTCGCCGCGCTGGCCGAAGGACGGTAGCAAGGTGCCCCCGCGGGTCTTCCTCGACCTGGAGACCACCGGGCTCAGCGCCGGCTCGGACCGGGTGATCGAGATCGCCGCGGTCCCGCAGCGGGAGGGGGCCGAGCCGTACCACAGGCTGCTCGACCCGGGCGAAGCGGAGATCGCGCACGGTGCGTTCGAGACCCACGGCTACACCAAGGTGATGCTCGCCGGCGAGCCTTCCTTCGCCGAGGTCGCCGCCGAGGTCGCTGAGTTCCTGCGCGGCTGCGAGCTGGTCGCCCACAACGCCCCGTTCGACGTCGAGTTCCTCGACGCCGAGTTCGCCCGCCTCGGGATGCCGCCGGTTTCCGAGGTCGCGGCAAAGGTCACCGACACGCTCGAGATGGCGAAGACCATGTTCCCGGGGGCGAGGAACAGCCTCGACTCGCTCGCGGCCAAGGCCGGGATCGACGTCAAGGAGCGCCGCCCGCGCCACAGCGCCATCGTCGACGCCGAGCTGCTCGCCGAGGTCTACGCCTACCTGACGAGCGGCCAGACCGAGCTCGAGCTCCCGAGCGAGGCTGCGAGCCGCTCGTTCGACCTCCCCGAGGGGACGGAGGTCAAGGTGGTCCGCATCCCGCCCGACCCGGGCGCGGCAAAAAGGCACGCGGAGTACCTCCGCTTCATGCAGGAAAAGTCGGGGGTCGTGCCCCTCGAGCTCGATGCCGGAAAGAGTTGAGGGTCCACGTCCTCGGCGTCTGCGGCACCTTCATGGGCGGCGTCGCCCAGATCGCCTCGGCGCTCGGGAGCGAGGTCGAGGGCTCGGACGCGGCCTTCTACGAGCCGATGGCCGGCCTGCTCGACGCGGCCGGCGTGAAGCTGCACGAGGGCTTTGACGCCTCCTGCTCCGACAGGCCCGCCGACCTCTACGTGGTCGGCAACGTGGTCAGGCGGGGCAACCCGCTGTTCGAGGACGCCTGCCGCAGCGGCAGGCCGTTCGCATCGGGCCCGCAGTGGGTCGCGGACAGCTTCCTTTCCGCGAACGACCGGGTCGTTGCCGTTGCCGGGACGCACGGCAAGACCACGACCTCCGCGATGGCCGTGCACATCCTCGAGGAGGCGGGGCTGTCGCCGGGCTACCTCGTCGGCGGCGTCCTGGCAAACGGCCGCAGCGCCGCGGCCGGGGCGGGGAAGGTCGCGGTGGTCGAGGCGGACGAGTACGACACCGCGCTCTTCGACAAGCGGCCGAAGTTCACGCACTACTGGGCGGACGTCACCGTGCTCAACAACGTCGAGTTCGACCACGCCGACATCTACCCGGACCTCGACGCCGTCATGCGCCAGTTCCGGCTGCTGCCGCGCCACGTCCGCGCGGGCGGGACAGTCGTCGCGAACTGGGCCGACGCGAACGTGCGGGAGGCCGTTCCCGACGCCCCCTGGCACGCGACCGTGCGCACCAACGACCCCGGCGGCTGGTCGGTCGACGGCGATGCCGTCCGGGGCCCCGGCGGCGCGTCCTTCCCGCTGCCTGCCCTCCCGCCGGGCAGGCACGTCCGCGACAACTTTCTCGCGGCGCTCGCAGCATGCGAGGCGGTCGGCGTCCCGCCCGAGAGGTCGGCGGAGGCGATGGCGGGCTTCCGCCTGCCGATGCGGCGCATGCAGGTGATCCACTCCGGAGGAGGGGTGACCGTCATCGACGACTTCGCGCACCACCCGACCTCGATAGCGCTTACGATAGAGGCCGCGAGGGAAGCGCTGGACGGCGGGGAGCTCGCGGTCCTGTTCGAGCCGAGGTCGAACACCATGCGCGCGGGGCGCTGGCGGGGGTCTCTCGCGACAAGCCTCCGGGGCGCGGACCGGGTCCTTGCGCTATCCGACGGCCTGGATTGGGACCTTGAGTCGGAGCTCTGGCCGCTGGGCGCCAAGGCGCGCGTGTTCGGCGACGCGGGCAAGCTGGAGGAGGCCGCGCTCGGGATAGCGTCGAAGGGCGGCGTGACGCTGCTGATGCTCAGCAACGGCGACTTCTGCGGGCTGCGCTCGAGCCTGCCGAGGAAACTCGCCGCCAGGGGCGCTGGTTAGAATCGCAAGGCCGGATCAGCATTCTTTCCCGCGTACATGCAAGCGACATCATGACCGACACATTGGCGCTGCTTGCGGTTGCGGCGCTGGGATACTTCATGATCCTGGATTTCGAGCCCAGCCACTGGTTCAAGGACGTGCTGGGCAAGTGGTTCAACGCCGTGCATGTCGGCGGCATCACCAACAAGGTCACGGCCTGGGTCGCTTGCGTCGGCCTGCCGGCAGTTGCCGCGGGGGTCGTCGGCGCAACACTGCGGGTGGACCTGCTCAACTTCCTGTTCGACGCCCTGGTCCTGCTGCTGACGACCGCGGTCGGCTCGTTCATGCGCTACCACAAGTCGCTGCTGCGGGCGATGTACGCGAACGACTCCAAGCTCGCCTCGCAGATCGCCAACGACTGGGAGAAGAGCGACGTGAACCTCGAGGACGGCAAGGAGGTGTTCGCCAAGCGCATGCTCGGCCTGTGCGCGCTGCGCCTGCACCGCGACGTCCTCTCGGTGCTGTTCTGGTACATGTTCTTCGGCCCGGCCGGCGCAGTGCTGATCGCTGCCCACAGCGCGTTCTCGCGCGACGAGAGGTACTGGAGCGAGGACTTCAGGCTGCTCAACTCGGTGGCGGACGCGGTCACGACGATCCTGTTCGGCGTCGTCGGGAACATGCGCGCGGCCTTGGAGGCGCTGCCGCGGCTGGACGTCGCCGGCGCGGCGCTCGGCGCGGCCGGGCTCGCCGACGGCGACTACGACATCGAACAGGTCCCGCAGTTCGGCAACCTGCTGCTGGCGGCGTTCTTCCTAGGGGTCGGAGGCGCCGCGACCCTGCTGGTCCTCTTCGTAATCTAGCGCCTTCGCGACGCCCTCGGAGCGCTCGACGCGCTCGGGCGTGCCCACGTCCAGCCAGCTGCCGGAGTGGCGCCGGCCTGCGACCAGCCCGCGGTCGATCGCGTCGAGCCACAGCGGCATGATCGGGGCGGGCCTGCCGGCCTCGAGGCCCGCGAAGAAGACGGGGCTGTACGCCGCGCAGCCGAGGTAGGTGAGCCCGCTTTTTCCGAGGCGCCTGATCCTGTCCCCCTCGAGGCTGAAGTCGCCGTTCGGGCGGAAGTCCGGGTTGTCCCCGAGGAACAGGCACGCAAGGTCGCCGCCGAGCGAGCGGGCCGCCTCGGCAACGAGGCCGAAGTCGAGGTCGGTTAGGACGTCCGCGTTGGCGACGACGAACGGTCCGTCGCCGAGCAGCGGCAGCGCGTTTGCTATGCCGCCGGCGACGTCGAGCAGCTCGGGCTCGCGGGAGTAGGAGATGCGCACGCCGATCTCCGAGCCGTCGCCGAGCTCGTCCTCGATCATCCCGCCGAGGTGGTGCAGGTTGATCACGGCCCTTTCGATCCCGGCCGCAGCCAGCCTGCGCAGGGTGCGCCGGACAAGCGGCTCGCCGCCGGCCTCGACGAGGGGCTTGGGGACCTTCCTGCCGAGCTCGCCGAGCCGGGTGCCGAGGCCCGCTGCGAGCACCATCGCCGGGGGCTGCCCGCCCGCGGTCACTTCGCCCTTTCCTCGATCATCAGCGCGAGCGGCCGCAGCTCGCGGTAGCGAAGCGCGATCGCGTGCGCCCTGCGCTCGCACTCCGGGACGTAGGCGAGGAACTGCTCCTTGCCGCGCTCGCGCGCGAGCCTCACGAACAGCCCGAGGATCTTCGTCAGGCGCTGCAGCGAGGTCCACTCGTAGACGCGGTAGTGCTCGCCGGGGTCGGCGCAAAGCCCGAGCCCCGCGGCGCGGGAGTGCTCCCAGTGCCGGACGACGTAGTCGGTCTCCCCGTCCTCGCCGATTTCGACGTAGAGGTCGCGCAGCAGCGAGGCGATGTCGTAGGCCGCGGGCCCGATCACCGCGTCGGAGAAGTCGATCACCCCGGGTCCCGGCTCGACGGCGAACAGGTTGCGCGAGTGGAAGTCGCGGTGGACGTAGGTCTGCCTCTGTCCCTTCAGGCATTCCTTGAGCAGCCTGCAGACCTCAGCGTACTCCTCGGCCTCGCCGCCGGACAGCGGCTTGCCGCGCAGCGCGTCTGCGTACCACTCCGGGAACAGGCCGAGCTCGCGGTCGATCAGCTCGTCGTCGTAGCGCGGGATGGGGGCGTCCGCCGGCACGTTCGACTGCAGGGTGTCGATCGTCTCCCAGGCCCTCTCGTACAGCTCGCGCTCGCGCTCCGGGCTTCTCTTGAGGACCTCGTCGTACAGGTCGTCGCCGAAGTCCTCGATCAGCGCGAAGCCGCGCCCCTCGTCCGTCGCGTGGACGGCCGGGGCCCGCACGCCGGCGTCGGCGACGATGTCCCTCATCCTCACGTAGCGCCCGACGGAGTCGGGCGCCACGGCGTGCATGGCTATAATTTCCCGTGCGCAGCCCTCCGGCCTGTAGTAGCGCTTGAAACTGCCGCCAACGGCCAAGGGAGCGAGCCCGGTGCATCTGACCCCGTTTATCCCGACCCAGTCGCGGAGCTCGCGCAGGGTTTCTCCGTCGCCTTCTTCCGCCGCCATTTGCGCGGCGATTTTATTGGCGGCCGGCTCCGCGGCCCAGGACGAGCTGCGGATAGAGGCCGAGGAGCTGCAGGGCCAGGCGGGAACCGAGGTGCTCGCGCGCGACGCCGTCCTGAGCTACCGCGAGATAACCCTGCGCGCCGCGCGGGTCCTGTACGACACCCAGGCCGGCTGGGCGAAGGCCTCCGGGGGCGTGCGGATAACCGACGGCGACGGCAACGCGCTCGAGACCGACCTGCTCGACTACTTCCCGCAGCTCGGGCGCGCGGTGGCCGAGGGCGGCGTGCGGTTCTCCTCGAGCGAGGGCATGTCGCTCGTCGCGCACCTGATCCGCTTCGAGATCGACCAGCAGGGCGTCTACCTAGAGGGCGGCGGCAGACTCACCGACGGGCGCGGGAACGAGATCGCCGCGGCGGAGATGAGCTATCTGGTGCGCGAGCGCACGGGGACCGCGACCGACGCGGTCCTGCGCGGCGCCGGCACCCCGGGGGTGATCACGGCGTCCATGCTGTCGATCGGACCGGAGGGCTACTCGCTCGAGGATGCGGCGTACACCACCTGCAAGGCGGACGACCCGGCCTGGGTGCTCAGGGCCGGAGAGATCGAGGTCGACGGCGGCAACCGGGTCGTCGCCAGGGACGCGACGCTGCGGCTGTTCGACGTCCCGGTCTTCTACCTGCCGACGATGACGTTCAACCTGTCCAAGGAGCGGCGGAGCGGATTCCTCACGCCGAAGACCAGCTTCCGCTCGGGCGGGGAGGTCAACGTCGAGATCCCGTTCTACCTGAACCTCGCGCCGAACTACGACGCAGTGGTCAGCCCGAGGATCATCAACGAGCGCGGCATACTCACGAACGTGCAGGGCAGGTGGCTGTTTCCCGCGAGCTCGGGGACCGGAGGCGTGAACTTCATCAAGGACGAGGTCGCCGAGCGCGAGAGGTGGGCGTGGAACGTCGACAACACGGCCGAGGTCGGGAGCGGCTCCAGGCTGGACATTGCGGGCGAGTGGGTCTCAGACGACCTGTTCGCCGACGACTTCTTCGAGGGCACGGCGACCGCGAAGCGGCACTACGAGCAGCGCGTCGCGCTCAGCCGCGAGGCCGGCGACGGCGAGTACGGGCTGGAGCTCCTGCACCACCGCACGGTTGACGACGCCGACCCGGACGTCACCCGGCCGTTCGACAGCCTGCCGTCCGCCTGGGCGAGCTGGAGCTCGGAGCGCGACGACTACGGAATCTCCGTCGACGGCAGGTACGACATGTTCGTCCGCGGCAGCGACGACCCCCAGGAGGGGTTCCGGGTCCACTCGTCGGCGGAGCTCGGCCGGACCGACTGGCTCGGCGGCAGCAGGCTGGACTCCGAGGCTGGCCTCGCGGGTTCGGTCTACGGGCACGGCGACGCCAAGTGGGTGGTCCCGTACGCCTCGCTGCAGCTGCGACACCCGCTCGAGGGCGAGCTCGAGCTCGGCGGCGACTCGTACCGCCAGGTCGTCGAGCCGCGGCTGATGGTCGGCGTGGTCGGCAAGGAGAGCTTCGACGGCGTCCCGCTCTACGACACCGCCCGCACCGACCTGAACGCATCGGACATCTACAGCGTCAACCCGTTCGTCGGCGGCGACAGGTTCAGCGACGCCAACCTCGTCGTCTACGGCATCGAGGCGCGCATGTGGGACAGCGGCTCCGACCGCGAGGTGTTCTCCACGCGCGTCGCGCAGCGCTACCGCCTCGAGGACTCGAGCGTCGCGGTCGGCTCGGAGCAGGCGCCCGAGGAGGGGCCGTCCAACCTCGTCGCCGAGGGCAGCATCAGGCCGACCCGGGAGACGGCGCTCAAGGCACGGGTCGAGTGGGACCCCGACGTCTCGGACCTCGAGCAGCTCGACATCGAGGCGCAGCGACTCTTCACCGGCGGCAACGCGGTGGCGGTGCGCTACGCCCGCAACGCGGTCGAGGGCAGCGACGAGGACGAGGGGCACGCAGGCCTTAGGATCGTCCGCAACCTGTCGGGCAACTGGCGGTTCGCAAGCGACGTGAGCTACGACATCGAGGAAAGCGAGGTGAGCGAGGTCTTCGGCGGCCTGAGCTACGTCTCGTCGTGCCGCTGCTGGGGGATCGACTTCTACGCCGAGCGCGAGGCCGTCTCGCAGGGCAACAGGACAACGTACTTCTTCCAGATCAGCCTCGAGGGCCTCGGCGGCTTCGGGTCCGACCGCCTGTCGGACGTCATCGACGACATCAGGCAGCCGCTGTGAGCTCTGACGCCTGGGCGGGCGGATGGTGGGAGCAGGGCGGCAGGCACCGCCTGCTGCACGTTATCAACCCCGTCAGGCTCGCCTACGTCGAGGAGCGGGTCGGCGGCCTCGAGGGCAAGAGGGTCCTCGACGCCGGCTGCGGCGGCGGGATTCTCGCCGAGGCGATGGCGCGCAAGGGCGCGGAGGTGACCGGGATCGACGCTTCGCCGGGCGCGATCGAGGCCGCGCGCGGGCACGCGAAGGAGGAGGGGCTGTCGATAGAGTACGTCGAGTCGACCTGCGCAGGCCACGCCGCGGACAACGCCGGGGCGTACGACGTCGTGACGTGCATGGAGATGATCGAGCACGTCGAAGACCCGGCCGCGGCGGTCGCCGACCTCGCCTCGATGGTCGGCAGGGGCGGCTCGCTGGTCCTGTCGACCGTCAACCGCACGCCTGTCGCGGGCGTTTTGATGATCGGCGTCCTCGAGGGCGCCCTCGGGGTGATCGACCGCGGGACGCACGAGTACCGCATGTTCCGCACGCCGGGCGAGGTCGGAAGCTGGTGCAGGGACGCGGGGCTGCGGGTGGCCGACGTGGCCGGCGCGAACTGGAGCTTCTTCGGCAAGACCTTCCTGCTGTCGAGGATGGCGATGCCGGTCAACTACTTCCTGCACGCGAGGGCGGGGTGAGCGCGGGCGTCAGCGCCGTGCTGTTCGACCTCGACGGCACCCTCGCCGACACCGGCCCGGACCTGCTCGCGGCGCTCAACGCGATGCGCGCCGGCCGCGGGCTTGCGGCGGTCGGCATGGACGAGGCGGGCCACGTCGTGGGCCACGGCTCCCGGAAGCTCATGAGCCTGTTCTACGCGAAGGAGGGCGAGGAGATCGAGCCGCTGCGCAACAGGTTCTTCGAGGAGTACGAGCGGGTCGCGCACGCGCACGCGCGCCTGTTCGACGGGATCGGCGAACTGCTCGACGGGCTCGAGGAAAGGTCCGTGCCGTGGGCGATCGTGACGAACAAGCCGACCGTGTTCACTGTGAGCCTGCTTTCGAAGCTCGGCCTTGACGGCCGCCCGGCCGCGGTCGTGTGCAGCGACACAATCGAGCGCAACAAGCCGCACCCTGACGGCTTGCTGCATGTCTGCGGAAAGCTATCGGTCGGACCTGACCAAGCGGTCTACGTCGGCGACAACTTCGTCGATGTCCAGGCGGCCGAAGCCTGCGGGATGATGTTCGCCGCGGCCGGCTGGGGCTACTGGGAGGGCGGGGAAACGCCCTACCGCCTGCTGTCGGAGCCCGCCGAGGTGCTCGGGCTGCTCGGCGCCTAGCGGCGGCGTCCCGCGCAACTCGGCTATAATTCGCCGCTCAATGCAAAAAGCAGGAAATGGCTAACTCGCGCCAGGCGGCCAAGCGCGCCCGGCAGGACGTCGCCCGCAGGGCGGCCAATGTCCGCCACAGGACGCGGTTCCGCACCTACCAAAAGCGCGTGGCCAGCGCCGTCGCCGCGAACGACGGCGAGGCGGCGCAGAAGGCGCTGCGCGAGTTCTCATCGGTTGCCGACTCGGCCGCCGGCCGCCGGATCGTGCATCCGAACAAGGCCGCCAGGATCAAGAGGCGGCTGCACAAGGCGGTCAAGTCCCTTTCCGCCTGAAGGCGCCCCGGGGTTGCCCGGGCCAGGAAGCCGGCATCCCTACTGCCGGCGAAACGTCCCTCTTTTCCCTCCGCCTCGCGGAGGCCCGCCGGCCTAGACGAAGGCCCGCTTCGGCTGGGTGATCACCCTGCGGTTGTCGGAGTTCCACTCGCCGTCGTCGAGCTGCTCGACGGTGAGGTTGTTGTCGTCGGCGAAGGACTGCAGGAAGCGGTACAGCATCGGCTCGATCTTGCGCAGCTTGTTGTCCATTACGATGCCCTTGAAGCCGTCGCGGTCGGTCAGGCAGACGCTGTCGTTGATCTGCTCGAGCAGCTCCGCCTCCTCGCGGGCGTAGACGGCGATCGAGCCGATCAGCCGGTCGCACCAGTCGCTCGGGCGGAACTTGCGGCCGTCGGCAGTCTGGCCCTTGATCAGGGTGTATCCGGACGATTCGTCCGCTGCCTCCCCGGCTCGTTCCGCTGCTTCCGGCGCGCCCATGTATAGAATGATACCCGCAAACAGCGCCTTTACGCAAGTAAACATGGGGGAAACGGGTCACTTCCTGCGAATTTGTGATTTTTCCTCCGGGCGCCTTGAGGCGGTCGTCGGGCGGGGAATCGAGCTCAAGAAGGCGGGCCGCGGCATTTCCGGGCAGCGCCCGCTTGACGGAATGGTGATGACGATGCTGTTTTCCAAGCCCTCGACCAGGACCCGGGTCTCGTTCGAGGCCGGCATGGCCCAGCTCGGCGGCTCGGCCGTCTACCTGGACGCCGCGACGGCCCAGCTGTCGCGCGGCGAGTCCGTCTCGGACACGGCCAGGTCCGTCTCGCCGATGTGCGACGTCGCCGTGATCCGCGCCCACGACCACTCCATGGTCGAGGAGTTCGCGGCCGCTTCGTCCGCGCCCGTGGTCAACGCGCTCACCGACGTCGAGCACCCCTGCCAGATCCTCGCAGACGTCATGACGTTCACCGAGCACCGGGGGGAGATCAAGGGCCGCAAGGTAGCCTGGGTCGGCGACTGCAACAACGTCTGCAGGTCGTGGATGGGCGCCGCCGGGCGGTTCGGCTTCGACCTGCGCGTCGCGTCGCCGGCGGACTACCACCCGGACGGGGAGGGCTGCGAGAACGTGACCCTCACCGAGGACCCGAAGGAGGCTGCAGAAGGGGCTGCGTGCGTGGTCACCGACGTCTGGTGCAGCATGGGCGACGACGGCGACAGGCAAAAGCGACTCGATGACTTTTCGGGCTACGCGGTTGACGCCGAGCTGATGGGACTGGCGGCGGACGACGCCCTGTTCATGCACTGCCTGCCGGCGCACCGCGGCGAGGAGGTCGCCGCCGAGGTCATCGACGGCCCGCAGAGCGTCGTATGGGACGAGGCGGAGAACCGCCTGCACGTCCAGAAGGCGCTGCTCGTGGACATGCTCTCGCGGAGGGGGCCGTGACTGCCGGCGCGCCGAAGAAGGCGGTCCTCGCGTACTCCGGGGGCCTGGACACCTCGGTGATCCTGCGCTGGCTGCAGGACGAGTACAAGTGCGAGGTCGTCGCGTACACCGCGGACATAGGACAGGGCGAGGAGGTAGGGCCGGCGCGCGAGAAGGCCGAGGCGCTCGGCGCATGCGAGGTGGTGGTCGAGGACCTGCGCGACGAGTTCGTCACCGGCTACGTCTGGCCGATGTTCCGCGCGAACGCCGTGTACGAGGGCGAGTACCTGCTCGGCACGAGCATCGCGCGCCCGCTGATCGCCGCGCGGCAGGTCGCGGTCGCGCGCAGGCTCGGCGCCGACGCGATCGCGCACGGGGCGACCGGCAAGGGCAACGACCAGGTGCGCTTCGAGCTCGGATACCTGGCGCTCGCTCCGGAGATCGCGGTGATCGCGCCGTGGCGCGAGTGGGACCTCAACTCGAGGGAGCGGCTGATGTCGTACGCGAAAGCCAACGGCATCGAAATCCCCGACGTCCGCAGCGGGGGCAAGGCGCCCTACAGCATGGACGCGAACCTGCTGCACGTCTCGTACGAGGGCGGCGAGCTCGAGGATCCCGCGGCCGCGCCCCCGCAGGACATGTGGCGCAGGACGGTCTCGCCGCAGGACGCGCCCGACAGCCCGGCCGAGGTGACCATCGGCTTTGCCGCGGGCAACCCGGTCACGGTCAACGGGGAGGAGCTGGCAGGCGCGGCGATGCTCACCAGGCTCAACGAGCTCGCCGGCGCGAACGGCGTCGGCCGCGCGGACCTGGTCGAGAGCCGCTACGTCGGGATGAAGTCGCGCGGCTGCTACGAGACGCCGGGCGGGACCCTGCTGCTCAAGGCAAGGAGGGCGCTGGAGTCGATCACCCTCGACCGGGAGGTCATGCGCCTGCGCGACGACCTGATGCCGCGGTACGCCGCGATGGTCTACGAGGGCTACTGGTTCAGCCCCGAGCGGCTGCTGCTGCAGAGGCTGTTCGACGAGTCCCAGGCGCCGGTGACGGGCGAGGTCAGGTGCGAGCTGCTCAAGGGCTGCGTCACGGTGACCGGCCGCGAGTCGGACGGCAGCCTGCACGACCCCGGCGTGTCGACCTTCGAGGACGACGGGGGCGCCTTCCGGCAGGCCGACGCGCACGGCTTCATCAGGCTGAACGCCCTGCGCCTGCAGACCAGCGCCCGGCGCGATGGAAGAGAGAAAGGCAGCGGCTGACCCCGCCGGCCGCGCGCTCGGCCTGCTGCGCGACCTGATCCGGTGCCCGTCGGTGACGCCGAAGTCG
>CAZDYI010000030.1:0-7964 GCA_964509765.1 uncultured Gammaproteobacteria bacterium | reverse complement strand
AGGATCGTGCGCATGTTGCCGCCGGCGATCCGGCCGGTGCCCGCCGATGCCGGCTGCATGTAGACCTTGGTCGCGCCGTGCTTGCCGTAGACCGGGTGGTAGATCGTCCCGTTGACGAGCTTGACCGTGACCATGTTGCGCTTGGCGGCCTCGGTCGCCTTCTTGATCGCCTCGGGGACGTCGCGGGCCTTGCCCTTGCCGAAGCCGACCTTGCCGTCCTCGTTGCCGACGATCACGTAGACCGAGAACGACAGGATCCGGCCGCCCTTGACGACCTTGTTGACCCGCCGGACCGAGAGCGTCGACTCCTTGAACTCGGGCTTCTCGTCGGGCTGCTGGCCCTGTCCGCCGCCCTGCTGCTGCGGCCGCGGCGAGCTCACAGCTTGATCCCCCCGGCGCGGATGCCCTCGGCGACCGCCCTGATCCGGCCGTGGTACTTGAAGCCGCTCCGGTCGAAGACCGGCTCGCCCTCGATCTTGGCCTTGATGATCTTGCCGGCGAGCCGCTCGCCGACCGCGCGGGCGGCCTCGACCGTCCCGGTCGGGCCCTTGCCGCGGCCGTCCTTCTCGAGCGTGGATGCGCTCAGCAGCACCCTGTGGTCCGGGTCGACCAGCTGCGCGTAGGTGTGCCGCGCGCTGCGGTGGGCGACGACGCGCAGCCTGCGCGAGCGCGCGATGACGTGGCGGGTCCGCGCCGCGCGGCGGCGGCGGGCCTGCTGCCTGCCCTCTGTCATTTCTTCTTGGTCTCCTTCATGACGATGCGCTCGCCGGCGTAGCGGATCCCCTTGCCCTTGTAGCACTCGGGCGGGCGCTTGCGGCGGATGTCGGCCGCGACCTGCCCGACGAGGACCTTGTCGATCCCGCTCACGACGACCTCGGTCGCCGACGGTGTCTCGGCGGTCACCCCCTCGGGCAGCTCGTAGCTGACCGGGTGCGAGAAGCCGAGCGCGAGGTCGAGCGTGCGCCCCTTGAGCGCCGCGCGGAACCCCGTTCCGTGGAGCTCGAGGGTCTTGCTGTAGCCCTGCGAGACGCCGGCGGCCATGCTCGCGAGGCGGCGGACGTACGTGCCCTCGACGCAGCGCGCGTGCTTGGTGTTGCGCGTGCGCCTGACGCTTACCCTGTCGCCGTCGACGGTCACCTCGACGTTGTCGTTGCCGCCGAGCGTCAGCTCGCCCTTGCCGCCCTTGACGGTGACCGTCCCGTCCGCGGCGACGGACGCGGTCGCGCCGGCGGGCATGCCGACCGGGTAGCGCGAGAGCCTGGACACCCCTTCCCTCCCTAGTAGACCTGGCAGACGACCTCGCCGCCGACGCCCTTCTTGCGCGCGGCGTGGTCGGTCATCACGCCCTTGGACGTCGAGACGATCGCGATGCCCATCCCGTTGAGGACCGGCTTGATGTCCTTGGACCCCGCGTAGCGGCGCAGGCCGGGCTTGCTCACCCGCCTGAGGTGCTCGATCGCCGGCTTGCCGGCGTAGTACTTGAGCAGCACCTTGAGCCCGCGCTCGTCGTCGGAGGGGCGGAAGCCCCTGATGTAGCCCTCGTCGGCCATGACGCCGAGGATCGCAGCGTTGAGCCGCGACTGCCGGCACACCACCGACGGGTGGCCGACCGCGAGCGCGTTGCGGATCCGGGCGAGCATGTCGCCGGTCGGGTCGCTCATCGCCATCGCCGCGCCCTCCCTACCAGCTCGACTTGGTGACGCCGGGGACGTCGCCGTTGAGGGCCAGCTCGCGGAGCACGCTGCGCGAGACCCCGAAGCGGCGGTAGACCCCGCGCGAGCGGCCGGTGATCATGCACCTGTTGCGGTAGCGCACCGGGCAGGAGTCGCGCGGGAGCTTCTGCAGCTCCTCCTGCGCGCGCATCTTCTCGTCCGCGGTCGCCCCCAAGTCCTTGAGGACCCGGCGCAGCTCGGCGCGCCGCTGCGCGTGGCGCGCGACGAGCCTCCTGCGGTTCTCGTTGCGGATCAGCACCGCCTTCCTTGCCATGGCTAAGCTCCCTGCTCCCCCTGCCTTCAGTTGATCGGCATGCCCAGGCCGAGCAGCAGCCTGCGCGCCTTGGCGTCGTCGCCGGCGTTCGTGGTGATCGTCACCTGCAGGCCCCTGACGCGCGCGATGCGCTCGATGTTGATCTCGGGGAAGACGATCTGCTCGTTGATCCCGAGGCTGTAGTTGCCGCGGCCGTCGAAGGCGCGCGCCGGCAGGCCGCGGAAGTCGCGGACCCGCGGCAGGGCGATGTTGATCAGCCGGTCGAGGAAGTCGTGCATCCTCCGCCGGCGGAGCGTGACCTTGACTCCGATCACGGTGCCCTCGCGGAGCTTGAAGCCGGCGATCGACTTGCGCGCGCGGGTGAGCACCGGGTGCTGGCCCGAGATCAGCGCGAGCTCCTCGAGGACGCCCTCGGGGACCTTGCGGTCCTGCGCCGCGTCCTTGAGGCCCATGTTGAGCGTGACCTTGGTCACGCGCGGGACCGCCATGTGCGACCTCAGGCCGTCCTCCTTCTGCCAGGCGGGGACGATCTCCTTGCGGTATGTCTCGAGCACGCCCATCAGGGGACGTTGCCCCCCGAGGCGAACTCGCGGTAGCGCATCCCGTCCTCGCCGACCTTGATCCGCACCTTGTCGGCGCCGCCCTTCTCCTCGTTGAACAGCGCGACGTTCGAGACGTGCACCGGCATCTCCTCGCGCATAAGCCCGCCGGGGTCGCCCTTGGCCGGGTTCGGCTTCTTGTGCTTGGTGCGGAAGTTCACCCCGCTGACGACCACGTGGGTCGGCTTGCGGTCGGGCCCGTACTTGATGCTCTCGACCTGCCCGCGGGCGCCCTTCTGGGCGCCGCTGGTCACGACGACCTCGTCTCCGACGACGATCCGCTGCATCCTAGATGACCTCAGGCGCGAGCGAGATGATCTTGGCGAAGTCCTTCGCGCGCAGCTCGTGGGGGACCGGGCCGAAGATCCGCGTGCCGATCGGCTCGCGCTGGCCGGTCAGCAGGACCGCGGCGTTGCGGTCGAACTTGACGAGGGTCCCGTCGGCGCGGCGGACGCCGGTCTTCGAGCGCACCACCACCGCGTTGTAGACGTTGCCCTTGCGGACGTCCTCGCGGCCGCCGCGGGCGGCCGCCGAGCGCCGGTCGTCGCTGCCGCGCGGCGCTGCCTGCTTGACGGTCACCTTGATCAGGTCGCCGATCCTGGCGTAGCGGCGCCGCGAGCCGCCGAGGACCTTGATGCACATGACCTTGCGCGCGCCGGAGTTGTCCGCGACGTCGAGGACCGACTGCATCTGGATCACTGCGCCTCCCCTCCGGCGGCACCGAGGACGCGCCAGGACTTGCGCTTGGAGACGCGCGGGCACTCCTGGATCCGGACCACGTCGCCGGCCTTGCAGGCGTTGCCCTCGTCGTGGGCGAGGTAGTGCGAGTGCCGGCGCATGACCTTTCCGTACAGCGGGTGCTGCGTGTGCCGCTCGACGCGGACCCGCACGGTCTTGTCTGCCGAGTCGGCCACCACCGTAGCGGTTAGGACTCGCGGGGCCGCCTTGCCGCTCACTTGCCCTCCTCCCCTTCGGCGCCCTCGCCGCCGGCGGCGGCGCCCTTGATCTGCAGCTCGCGGATCGCGGTCTTGATCTGCGCGACCTCGCGCTTGAGCCTGCCGAGTCCCGAGGTGTTCTCGGAGGCCTGGTGCACGAGCTGGATGCGCAGGCCCATCAGCGAGCGCTGCGCAGCGAGCAGCTCGTCGCGCAGCTCAGCCGCGTCCTTCCCGCGGAGCTCCTCCATCCTCGCCGAAGCCATGGCCGTCCCCCTCCGTCAGCTCGCCCGGTGCCGGCGGACGAAGCTCGTCGGGACCGGCAGCTTTGCGTTGGCGAGCTTGAAGGCCTCGCGCGCGAGGCCCTCGGGCACGCCCTCGAGCTCGTAGAGCACCTTGCCCGGCTTGATCTCGCAGACGAAGAACTCGGGGTTGCCCTTGCCGCTGCCCATCCGCACGCCGACCGGCTTCTTCGAGACCGGCTTGTCGGCGAAGATGCGGATCCAGACCCGGCCGGCCCGCTTGATCTTCCGGGTGATCGCGCGGCGGGCGGCCTCGATCTGCCGCGAGGTGAGCCGGCCGCGCCCGCTCGAGCGCATGCCGTACTCGCCGAAGCTGACCCTGCTGCCGTTAGACGCAACCCCCCGGTTGCGGCCGGTGTGGCGCTTGCGGAACTTGAGGTTGTTAGGAGCCTGCATCGCCGTCCCCCGCGTCGTCGGACTCGTCCATGAAGTCCTCGTCCATGCTCGCGAGATCGTCGTCGGACTCGACCTCGGCCTTGGACTCCTTGCGCTGCATGCTCACGGCCTTCTCGATCGCCTCGGCGTCGAGCTCCGCCTCGCCCCCGTCGGGGGCCGCTTCGCCGGCCGCGCCCGCGAGCGCGTTCTTCGGCCGCTTCTGCCGGGTCGGGTTCTCGCCGGTGAAGATCCAGACCTTGATCCCGACCTGGCCCATGGGCGTCTTCGCCTCGGCGAAGCCGTAGTCGATGTTCGCCCGCAGCGTGTGGAGCGGGACCCGCCCCTCGTGGCGGTAGTCCTGCCGCGCGATGTCGGCGCCGTCGAGCCGGCCCTTGACCCGGATCTTCACCCCGAGGACCTTGGGCTGGCGCGCGATCGACTGGAACGCGCTCTGGATCACGCGCCTCGTGCGCTGGCGCTTCTCGAGGCGGTTCGCGATGTTCTGCGCGATCAGGCTCGCGTCGGCGTCCGGCTCGCGGACCTCCTTGACGTCGACGACCGCGTCCTGGGTGTTGGTGATCTCCCTGATCCGCGCGCGGAGCACGTCGATCTCCTCGCCCTTCGAGCCGATGATCATCCCCGGCCGCGAGGCGTAGATCTCGATCGTCGGACCCGACTTCGCCGCGGGCCTCGTGATGAGGATCTTCGAGATCATCGCGAGCTTGCACGTCTTCATGATGTGCTGCCTGATCAGGTAGTCGTGGTACAGGCACTCGGCGAAGTCCCGCTTGCGCGCGTACCACTGCGACGACCAGTCGCGCGAGACCGCGAGCCTAAGCCCCCTGGGGTTGATCTTGCGGCCCACGTCAGTCCTCCTTGGCTTCCTTGCCGGGCTTGCTGCCCTCGCCTGCGGCGGGGCTGTGCTCGAGCGCCTCGGGCGCCTCGGCGGGAGCCTCGCCCCCCTCGCCTGCCGCAGACTTCGCGGACTTCCTCTTGCCCTTGTCCTTTTTCGCCTTGGCCGGCACGTCCCGCGCCGAAACCGGGACCGAGCGGTCCATGAGGATCAGGTCCACGTTGCTGTACCTGTGGTAGTCGGCGCGCATCCTGCCGCGCCCCGACGGCTTGCGCCGCTTGAGCACGATGCCCTGGTCGACGCAGACCTTGGCGACGACCAGGTCGTCGATCTCGGCTGCGCCGTCCTCTGCGACCGCGAGCGCGTTGGCGAGCATCTTGCCGAGCACGCGGCTCGACTTGTTGACCGAGAACCGCAAGAGCTCGGTCGCCTGCTGGACGCCCTTGCCGCGGATCATGTCGGCGGCAAGGCGCATCTTGCGCGGCGATATCCGAGAGTTGCGCAGCCTCGCGACGTACCGCGGGTGGGCGATCTCCGTGGCGGCCATCACTTCTTGGCCGCCTTCGAGCCGGTCGGGTGGCCGCGGAAGGTCCGGGTGAAGGCGAACTCGCCGAGGCGGTGCCCGACCATGTTCTCGCTGATGAACACCGGGACGTGCTGGCGGCCGTTGTGCACGCTGATCGTCAGGCCGACGAAGTCGGGCGTGATCATCGAGCGGCGCGACCAGGTCTTGATCGGGCGCTTGTCGCGGGCCTCCTGGGCCTTGACTACCTTCCTGAGCAGGTGGTGGTCCACCATGATCCCCTTGCGGGCGCTGCGGGCCACGGTCAGCGCCTCCTCGCGCGGCGGCGCGAGACGATCATCGGCTGGGTGCGCTTGTTGCGGCGGGTGCGGTAGCCCTTCGCCGGCACGCCGGTCGGGCTCGTCGGTATCTTGTTCGACTTGCTCTTGCCCTCGCCGCCTCCCATCGGGTGGTCGACCGGGTTCTTGACGATGCCGCGCACGTGCGGGCGCCGGCCGCGCCAGCGCGTCGCGCCGGCCTTGCCGCGCTTGGCGAGGAAGTGCTCGGGGTTGCCGACCTCGCCGATCACTGCCCGGCAGCGGACGTGGACCTTGCGCATCTCGGAAGAGCGCATGCGCAGGAATGCGTAGTCGCCCTCCTGCGCGACGTACTGGACCGAGCTGCCGGCGGAGCGCGCGAGCTGGGCGCCCTTGCCGGGCTTGAGCTCGACGCAGCAGACCGTCGACCCCTTCGGGATGCCTATCAGCGGCAGGCAGTTGCCGTTGCTGACGGGGGCCCTGTCGCCGCTGTGGATGACGTCGTTCTTCTGCATGCCCTTGAGGGCGATCACGTAGCGGTGCTCGCCGTCGGCGTAGCGCACGAGAGCGATGTTGGCGCTGCGGCCGGGGTCGTGCTCGATGCGCTCGACCACAGCGTCCATGCCGTCCTTGTCGCGGCGGAAGTCGACGGCCCGCCACCTGCGCCTGTGGCCGCCGCCGCGGTGGCGGACGGTCATCCGGCCGTCGTTGTTGCGCCCGCCGGTGCGCGCGCGGCCCTTGGCGAGCGACTTCTTCGGCCCGCCGCGGTAGATCCCGGAGCGGATCACGCGCACCTGGCCGCGGCGCCCCGGCGAGGTCGGCTTGGACTTGCGCAGCGCCATCAGCTCGTCCCCTCGTGGAACGCCCAGAAGTCGATGTTCTCGCCCGCGGCGAGGCTCACGTACGCCTTGCGCTTGAGCGGCCTGGTCCCGCGGCGGGCTCCGCCCATGCGGTGGCGCCTGTTGCGCGGCTTGCCCTTGGCGTTGACGACCCGGACGCTGGTCACGCTCACCGAGAACAGCTCCTCGACCGCGCGGCGGACCTGGGCCTTGGTCGCGGCCGGATCGACGTCGAGGACGTAGGACACGCCGGCCTTGCCCTCGCCCTGGGCCAGGCCTGTCGTCTTCTCGGTGACCACCGGGCCGCGGATCACCTTGTAGGGCGACTCCGCTGCGAGGCTGGCCGACTTCACGACCAGGCCCTCGCGAGCTCGTCGACCGCCCGCTTGCTGAAGACGACGCGGTCGCTGCGCATGAGGTCGGTCGACAGCAGCCGGCTCAGGCCGGCGGTGCGCGCCATGCGGATGTTCCGGACCGACAGGCTGAAGTTGCGCTCGAACTCGGTGTCGACGAACAGCACCCGCGCGCCGGCGGCGAAGCCGTCGAGCTTCGCGGCGCAGTCCTTGGTCCTGATCCCGTCGGCGGCGATCTCGTCGGCGACGTAAAGCCGCCCCTCGCGCGCGAGCTGCGAGAGCAGCGTCGCCATCCCGGCGCGGAACTCCTTGCGGTTGAGCTCCTTGTGCGGGTTGTCGCGCGGGGTCGCGGGGAACGCCCGGCCGCCGCCGCGCCGGCCCGGCGCCGACGACATCCCGGCGCGCGCCCTGCCGGTGCCCTTCTGGCGGTAGAGCCGCTTGGTGGTGTGCTTGACCTCGGCGCGCGTCTTCTGCTTGCGGGTGACCTGGCGTCCCCGCGACTCCTGGCTGGCGACCAGGCGGTGCACCAGCGGCCCGTTCCAGCCGCGGCCGAACATCGCGTCCGGAACCTCGACCTTGCCGGACGGCTTGAGGTTGCGGTCGACTCCTGCGAGCTCCACTACCGCTGCTCCTTGCCCGCCGCGGCCGGCTGGCGCGCGGCCAGGCGCACCATGACCTCGCCCTTGGCCGCGCCGGGTATCCCGCCGGCGACGTAGAGCACGCCCTTCTCGCTGTCCACCCGCGCTACCCGCAGGTTGCGCACCGTGGTCCGCTTCGCCCCGAGGTGGCCGGCCATCTTCTTTCCCTTGAAGACCTTGCCCGGGTCCTGGCACTGCCCGGTCGAGCCGGCCTTGTTGTGCGCCTTCGAGTTGCCGTGGCTCGCGCGGTTCGAGCGGAAGTTGTGCC
>CAZDYI010000029.1:0-3621 GCA_964509765.1 uncultured Gammaproteobacteria bacterium | reverse complement strand
GTCGACTTCCAGCCCGCGGCCGTCGGCGCGGGGATCTGGCTCGTGCTGCCGATGCTGCTCACGCCGGTGGCGCGCCTCGCGAGCAGGGACTAGGTGTCCGCGTCCGCGCGCGGCCGCAACGGCAGGGCGAGGTCCTCCTTCGTCGCCCGGCTGTGGCTGGGCCTGCTCGCCGCCGCAGGGCTGTGCGGCGGGCTCGCATGGCGCTGGCACCACCTGCAGATCGAGCGCTTCAGCCACTTCGAGGAGCTCTCCGAGGAGAACCAGATCGCGCTGCAGCTGTTCGGCCCGATCCGGGGCGCGATATACGACCGCAACGGCGCCGTCCTCGCGGACAACCACACCCGCTACCAGCTGCGTGTGACCTCGGACAACGCCGCCGCGGCGCTGCGCGACATCGAGGTCCTGCGCGGGCGCGTCGACATCAGCGAGTCCGCAGAGAGGAAGCTCGAGGAGGCCGCCGGCAGCAGGGTCTACGCCGGCGAGATCGTCATCAGCGACTACCTCACCGAGGGCGAGGTCGTCGGCTTCGTCGCGATCCAGCAGGACCATCCCGAGGTGGTCCTCGACGCGAAGATGGTGCGCAACTACCCGCACGGCGACAGCGCGAGCCACCTGGTCGGCAACGTAGGCAGGATCGACAGGCGCGACAAGGAGCGGCTCACCGAGCGCGGCAGGTGGCGCGAGTACGTCGGCTCCGAGTTCATCGGCAAGCGCGGGGTCGAGACCATGTACGAGACGCGCCTGCACGGCGAGCCGGGCCTGCGCGAGGCGTCGATCGACGCCCACGGCAGGGTGCTCGACACAGTCCTGCGCCTGCCGCCGACGCCGGGGCTCGACCTGTGGCTGACGATCGACCACGGCCTGCAGCGCAAGGCCGAGGAGATCCTCGCCGGCCGCGAGGGCGCGGTCGTCGCGATGGACCCGCACTCGGGCGAGATACTCGCGCTCGCGTCCTCGCCGCGCTTCGACGGCAACGAGTTCATCGGCGGGATCGACGAGAGCAAGTGGCGCTTCCTCAACTCGGAGGAGTCCGGCTCGCCGATGGTTCACCGCGCGATCTACGGCCAGTACGCGCCGGGGTCGACGATCAAGCCCTTCCTCGCGCTTTCGGCGCTCGAGGAGGGCTGGCGCGACATGGACTACCGCTACAACAGCACGGGCGTGTTCCACCTCACGCCGCGGCACGCCTTCCACGACTGGAAGGCCGGCGGCCACGGCTCGGTCGACATACCCAAGTCGGTGATCCGCTCGGTCAACTCGTTCTACTACCAGCTCGCCCACGACGTCGGGGTCGACGCGATCCACAACGCGCTCGTGAAGTTCGGCTTCGGCCAAAGAAGCGGCATCGACCTCGACGGCGAGCGCCCGGGCCTGGTCCCGACAGAGGCGTGGAAGGAGGAGACCTTCGGCGAACGGTGGTACCCCGGCGACACGATCCCGATCGGGGTCGGGCAGGGATACGTCGAGGTCACCCCGCTGCAGCAGGCGCGCGCGATGGCGGTGATCGCCAACGGCGGCAGCCTGGTCGTCCCGCACCTCGTCGCGCGGGTGGGCGACATCCGGCTGCGCCCTGAGCCCGTAGCGACGGGCCTGTTCGACCCTGCGAACATCGAGATCGTCCGCGACGCGCTAGCGAAGGTGACGCTGCCCGGCGGGACGGCCTACACGAGGGTGGGCAAGGGCAGCAGGTACCCGATCGCCGGCAAGACCGGCACGGCGCAGGTCACCCGCCTGCGCTACGACGACGGCGGCAGGGTGAGCAACGAGGACCTGCCCGAGCACCTGCGCGACCACGCATGGTTCGTCGGCTTCGCGCCGGCGTACAACCCGCGCATCGTCGTCGCGGCGGTCGTCGAGCACGGCGGGAGCGGCGGCCGGACCGCGGGGCCGGTCGTCCGCGCGGTGATGGACCACTACCTGCTCGAGCGGCGCGGGATGCGCTTCGAGATTCCCGAGGAGCCGCGCCTGCCGGTTGCCTTCGGCGGGGGGCGGCGGTGAGGGCCGCGGCCGTGTACCGCGCGGTCTTCTACCCGATCGCGAGGGTGGACTGGCTGATGGTCCCGCTTGTCGGCGCGCTCGCCGCGGTCGGGATCGTAGCGCTGGTCTCGTCGACGGAAAGCGAGGCGGTAGTCGACCGCCAGGCCGCGTACCTGGTTGCCGGCGCGCTGCTTGCTGTCGCATGCGCGTGCCTGCCGTGGCGCGCGTGGAAGTGGATCGCGGCGCCGTTCTACTTCGCGTGCGTGCTGTCGCTCGTCGCGGTCGACATGTTCGGCGTCGAGGCGAACAACGCGCGGCGCTGGCTCGACGTCGGCCCGTTCACGCTTCAGCCTTCCGAGCTCGCGAAGATCGCCGTACCGCTCGGGGTCGCGTGCTTCTACGGTTTGTTCCGTGACAGGAGGCTCTGGCAGCATGCCGTCGCATGCGTGCTGATCGCCGTCCCGGTCGCGCTCGTCTTCGAGCAGCCGGACCTCGGCACCGCGGTGATGATCGCGCTCGCCGGCCTGCTGGTCGTCTTTTTTGCCGGGCTGCAGGTCTGGATAATCCTTGCGATCGCCGCGGTCTCGTCCGTCGCCGCGCCCGTGCTGTGGACGGACGTGCTCAAGGACTACCAGCGCGACCGGATCCTGTCGGTGATCGACCCGTACCAGGACCCGCTCGGATCGGGCTACCACACGATCCAGTCGAGCATCGCGGTGGGCTCGGGCGGGACCTGGGGCAAGGGCTGGGGGCAGGGCACGCAGTCGCAGCTCGGCTTTTTGCCCGAGAAGCACACTGACTTCATCTTCGCAGTCTACGCCGAGGAGTTCGGCTTCGTTGGCAGCCTCGTTCTGTTAGGATTAATCGCGTTGATCTTCCTACGCATGCTGTCGGTGGCCGGCTTCGCCAGGGACCTTGCCGGCGGCTACGCGGTCGCGGGCATGGCCTTCGCCTTCCTCTCCCAGTCCCTCGTGAACCTCGGCATGGTCAGCGGCGTCCTGCCGGTCGTCGGGCTGCCGCTGCCGCTCGTGAGCTACGGGGGAACGTCGCTGCTTGCCCTCGCGGTCGTCCTCGGCATAACGATGTCGGTGTACAAGCACCGTCCCGAGCCGGGCCTTCGGTGATCCCGCCGCCGCGCTTCCCCGCGGTTCGCAGCGCCGTCCGCCTCCGCCTCGCCGCCGCCGCAGCGTCCGTCGCCCTGCTTGCGGGCTGTGCAGCCAAGGTGGAGGAGCCCGTCTCGGCCGAAGAGGAGGCCCCGCCGCCGGTTCGGATCGAGGACGCGCCGCCCGAGGTGGCCAAGCCCAGGGAGGAGCACGACGGGAAGTACTACAAGGACGACGGCCCGCCCGACGTCGACGAGGTCGACTGGCGGGCCGTGCCCGAGCCCACGCCCGAGTTCGAGCCGATCAGGCCCGGCTACAACAGGCCCTACGAGGTGTTCGGGGTGCGCTACCTGCCGTTCACCGACTACACGCCGTACCGCAAGAGGGGGATGGCGTCATGGTACGGCAAGCGCTACCACGGCAACAAGACGTCCTCGGGCGAGGTCTACAACATGTACGACATGACCGCAGCGCACACCGTCCTGCCGATCCCGAGCTACGCGAGGGTGACGCGCGTCGACGACGGCCGCTCGATCGTCGT
>CAZDYI010000028.1:0-4569 GCA_964509765.1 uncultured Gammaproteobacteria bacterium | reverse complement strand
GCGATGTCCAGGTGCGCCCACGGGACCTTCCTGACGAAGCGGCCGAGAAAGCACGCGCCGGTGATCGTCCCGGCGTTGCGCCCGCCGCCGATGTTCTGCATGTCGGCGATCTTGGAGTCGAGCATCCGGTCGTAGGCCTTGTCGAGCGGCAGCCGCCAGCACAGGTCGCCGCTCTCCTCTCCCGCATGGTAGAGGTCCTTGGCGAGGCCGTCGTCGGTGGACATCATCCCGCAGCGGTGCTGGCCGAGCGCGACGAGGCACGCGCCGGTCAGGGTGGCAGCGTCGATGATCAGACGCGGCTTGAGGAACTTCTGCGCGTAGGTCAGCGCGTCGGCGAGGATGATCCTGCCCTCGGCGTCGGTATTGAGAACCTCGACGGTCGTTCCGTCCATCATCTTGATGATGTCGTCCGGGCGGTAGGCGTCCGAGTCGACCATGTTCTCCGCCGAGGGGACCACCCCGACGACGTTCATCGGCAGGCGCATCCTCGCGCAGGCGATCATCGTCCCGATCACGCCGGCCGCGCCGCTCATGTCGAACTTCATGTCCATCATGTGCACGCCGGGCTTGAGCGAGTAGCCGCCGGTGTCGAAGGTTATGCCCTTGCCGACGAGGACCACAGGCGCGCGGCCGGCCGGCCCCTTCATGTGGCGGATGACAACAAGCCGCGGCTTGCGGGCGCTGCCGCGGCCGACCGCGAGCAGGCCGTTCATCTTCAGCCGCGCAAGCGCCTTGTCGTCCTGGACGGTGACCTTGAGCCCCGCGGCGACGCAGAGCCTGCGCGCCTCGCGTGCGAGCGAGTCGGGGTAGATCTGGTTCGGCGGCTGCTCGGCGAGGTGCCTGGCGACGCGCATCCCCTCGCCGATCGCCTTGCCGACCCGCAGGGCCTTCGCCGCGCCCTTGGACCTGTCGCCGGAGACGAGCGTCACCTCGGCGAGGTCCTTGGCCGCAAGCCTGCGGCCGAGGCTGAACTTGTACGCCGCCGAGCCGGCAGCCTGCGCCGCGACGCGCTGCGCCCAGCCGTCCCCGTCGCGGCCCGGCGCGAGCGAGGCGAGCTCGACCGACGCCGACTTGGCGCCGAGGGACTCGAGCGAGGCGAGCGCGCCCGAAAGCGAGCGTGAGAGCCCGTCCGCCGACGGCTCCTCCTTGCCCGTCCTGACAAGCGCGACGTACTTGAACTTGCCCTTTTCCGCGGGCACGGTCATCAGCGCGCGCGACTTGGGCAGGCCGCCCTCGATCAGCTTGCGGAGCTCGCCCTTGTAGTCCTTTGCGAGCGCAGTCGGGACCTTCGGCTTGGACCCCGACGCCGGGACGCCGACCACCGCGGCGTCGGCCTTGTGGCTTGAAACCTTTCCCTTCTCTACCGTAATCTTCATTCCGCAGTCCCTGAGCCGGGGCCAGGCCCCGCAAAGCAAGGAATTCTAATATTCGCGACGCGGCCAGCCTGCAGAGGCGAGTCGGGCTTCCGGCTTGACTTGCCGGCAGAACTCGTGCTAACATGCGAACGTCCGGCATACACAGACTTTGTCCGACGCCATGCCCGTTTTGGGGTTATACATTCCGAATCATTAGATCCGGTGTGTTGCCGGGGTCACTGCGTCTAGGTGATTACAATATACTAACTGAAAAATGGAATGCAGCATTGTTCGCCTAACTTCGGTTACGCAACCCATAAACCAGATGCAATAAATTACACAATATTGCGCATGCAGAGAGCAATTGCTTGCATGTTTCGCATCTTCATGGTAATCTTATTGTCCTCTGATGCAAATCAGCAAGATCCGCGCAATATTGGCCAAGTCCAGGCCAGTTCCTGACGACAAGGAACTGGGCCGGAGGTTGCGCATCGCCCGGAAATCACTTGGACTGACCCAGGCGGAGGCCGCTGAGGAAATGGGGATCTCAGTTTCAGACGTTGGCGCAGCGGAGAGCGGAAAGCGTGTCGATCCTGCGTTCAGGAGTCGCTTCCCTTCCGAAATCCTATTGAGGCACTATCCAGACTACATGCGCATGGATGGCTCGTCCTTTGACGAGGACCCGGTGATGGCGCTGTGTCGACACGAGCCTGCTCTCGAAAAAGACCGCGACGTGCTGAAGCAGCTCGGATTCTGCCTTGGCCTTTGCAGAGTCGGCATGCGGCTCAAGAAGTCGATTGGCCACCCGAAGCCCGCCTCAATCCCGTCATACAAGCCGCGAAGGCCATCAAGTCACGCTGACGCTGTTGCTCAAGGCGAGGAGATTGCCGCTGAAGAACGCCGGCGCCTTGGCCTGGGTTGCCTGCCTGTTCACAACATGGTCGAACTGATTCAGTCCCAGGACATATGGGCCGCCTGCACCCAGCTTCCTTGCTCGCTCTCAGGCATTCATATCCGAAATCCAGTCATAGGGCAAGCGATTTTCGCAAACGCGTCGTTCAGTCATGAGGAAAGGAGGGTTTCGCTGGCCCAGCAATACGCTCACGCCCTGTTATCTCGGTCACGCATCAAGCTGTCTCGGGCAGCAAACCCGAAAGCCTTCTCAGACTTGCGGGCAGAAAGCTTTGCCGCCGGGTTCCTCATGCCAAGAGAGGGGGTTGAGGCCATAGCCGGAATCCGCTCGGGCGACAAGAATCGCAGGAGAATTACTGAGGACGAAGTCCGTGAGGCGAGAAAGAAAAAGAAAGACCTGAAGTTTGACTTCACTCACCTTCACTACAGCCCCCTCTTGGATGCTTTCAGGGTGGCAAAGCATTTCAAGGTCAGTTATCGATCAGCAATCATCAGATTGAGGGACCTTGACCTGATCACCGATGAAGACCTTTCGGAGCTGGAGGGATTCAAGAAGCAAGGCTTTGCCATGCTTGACGAGTTTAGCATTGCCGGGCGCAAGGACCCGCTGGACGAGCAAGGATTCAATCAGTTGAGAAACAAGGTAATGCAGCTGACTCTCAATGCCTGCGCAGTCATTGAGCTCTCCGGCGGCAGGCTTCGTGAACTCAGCTTCTTTTTTGGCGTTGACTACATTGACTTCTGGAGGCTAGGAGTGATTGCGCAGAGGGAGTAAGAATCTGCGGCTTTCCATCTGCACGTTCATTTCAGTGACAGCAGCAGTCCGATTGCAGTCGCCAGCCATGCCAATGCGATCGCCGAAATGAAGCTTCCTGTCGCATCGAAAAGTACTCCAGACAGCCACGGCGACGCGAGCCCGGCAACCCCCCAGCCGGTGAACACCACCGCGAAGGCAGCGTGAAAGTCCCGCTCGCCTAAGCGCTCGCGGGTAAGCGCCGGAACCGCAGAGGCGAGAAAGCCGTAACCGAGTCCGACAGCGGCCAGCCCAGCTGCTCCGAGCGCGCTTCCGGGGAACGCTCCCGCAACGGGAAGCCCTGCCAGAACGACCGACAGGGCAACGCGCAGGGCCGCGCGGGTCGGAAGGCGCGAGGCCAGCAGCCCGACCGACAGCCTGCCGACGCTGTTCCCGACTGCGACGGCGAAGATCGCCGCGGCGGACAGGAACTGCGAGCCGCCGCCCTCCTCGACGATGCTCGACGTCAGGCCGATTGCCATCAAACCTGCCATTGAGCCGAGGCAGAACACAAGCCACAGCCTGCGCACGTCCCGCCGTTTGGCGAAGCCGGCCATGCCTGCCGGGCTTTCCCTCCCGCCGGGGTTGTTTTCGGAACCGTGCCTCATGAACAGGCCCGGCAACGCGCATGCCGCCATCGCCCCCGCCGGCCACAGAAGGACGTCGAGTCCCTGCAGCGGCCCGGGCGCAAGCCGGAACAGCGGGCCAAGCACGGCTCCGCCCGTGCCAAACAGCGCAATCAAAATCGAGGCGTGCAGCGTCGGGCGGTCGGCCCTCGACGCAACGGCCAGGCCGAGAATGTACGCCGAGCCGCTGGCGGCGGCGAAGCCGACGCTGAAGGCCGCAACGAAGGTACCGAAGCTCGGCGCGCGCGCGGACACGACCAGCATCCCTGCCCCGAGCAGGCACGCGGTCGAGATCCCCCGCATGCCCTTGAGCCTCTGCGGCGCCAGGGGCGAAAGCAGGATGGCCGCGGTGAACGTCGCGACGGCAAGCGAGAAGACCATGCCTGCGTCGCCGACTGAGGTGCCGTACCTCTCGCCGAGTGCGGGTATCAGCCCGCTCCAGCCGTACAGCCCTCCGGCGAGGAAGAGCGCCGCGCCGGCAAGAGACAGCCGTCCGATTCCCATGATTCCCCCGGCTGGATTCAGCTGAGGGGCGGGGTCAGAAGCGGAAGGGCCAATATAGACTCAATGACGGCCCAAGGTGGAGGATTTGAGTTGCTTTCGGTGACCGGCGCCGCCTTGAGCGAGTATAACCGCCGCAAGGACGGGACGACGTTCCGCGACTGGGCTGCCGAGGCCTTCGACGAGGCATTCGAAATGAGCGGCCTCGACCTGGGCGACATCGACCTGCTGGTGGTGTCGTCCGAGAGCGACTGCCTGACAGGCCAACTCAACCCAGCTCCGCTGATGGCGCTCGAGCTGGGCATGGGGCCGATTCCTGCCGTGCGTGTCGAGGGCGGCGGGGCCTCGGGGCAGCTCGCGGTCCATGCCGGGGTTCACGCAA
>CAZDYI010000027.1:0-2042 GCA_964509765.1 uncultured Gammaproteobacteria bacterium | reverse complement strand
GGCGACGAGTCGCAGGTCGACCTGCAGCGCCCCGAGCACAGCGGGCTGACCGACGTCATCGCCCGAGTCGACGGCGTCAAGGGCTGCGCGGTGGTGCGCTTCTCGTCTGCCGACACCATGCGCCACCCTGTGGTGGGCCGGATACTCAAGTCCTATGAGCGGGACTGAGGGCGCGCAGGCCTGCGGGCGCCTGGAGGTCCAGTACGCCCACGGACCGGAAGCCGGCTGCGAGCCTCCGGCCGAGGCCGAGGTCCGCCGCCTGCTCGGCGCGGCGCTGCCGGAGGGCGCGGCAGTCACGGTGCGGTTCGTCGGAGCCGGCGAGAGCAGGGAGCTCAACTCGCGGCACCTCGGCAAGGACCGCCCGGCCAACGTGCTCGCCTTCCCCGACCCGGACGCGGGCGGGGCCTCGGGCGACGTCGCGATCTGCCCCGAGGTGGTCGCGCGCGAGGCGGAAGAGAGCGGCGTCCCGGCGCGCGAGCGATTCGCCCACCTCGTCGTCCACGCCGCGCTGCACCTGCGAGGCATGGACCACGACACGCCCGCGGCGGCCGGGGCGATGGAGGGCGAGGAGCGAAGGCTGCTCGCCGGCCTCGGCTACCCGGACCCCTACGGCTGACGAGCGATGTCCAAGCCCGGCGTGCTGAGCAAGGCAGCGTGGCTGCTAGGCGGCTCCGTGCCGCGCGACCGCTCCGACATCAGGCGGCTGGTGACGCGCGCCTCAAAAAACTCGCAAGTCTTCCCCGAGGCCGAGATTTCGATGTTGCTCAGCGTCCTTAGCCTGCCGGACGTAAGGGTGGAGGAGGTCATGGTCCCTTACGGCAAGGTCGACTGGCTTGACTCGGACGACACCTACGCCAAGGTCATCGAGAAGGTGACGCTCAACCGCCACTCCCGCTACCCGGTGATCAACACCGACGAGGAGACCGTCGCCGGAATCCTGCACGTCAAGCGCCTGGTCGGCTACGAGGCCAAGCCCGAGGACAGGATACTCGAGGGCAACGGCATGCTGCAGCCGGCGCGCACCGTCCCGCAGAGCAAGAAGCTCGACGCCATGCTGCGGGAGTTTAAGTACTACCGGGTGCACATGGCGGTCGTGGCCGACGACGGCGGCAAGCCCGCCGGGATGGTGACCATCGAGGACGTCATCGAGCACATCGTCGGGGCGATCCGCGACGAGTTCGACTCCTTCGAGGGGACCAAGACCCCGATCCGGTCGACCGGCAGGCAGGGCGAGTGGGAGGTTGACGGCGAGACCCCGCTCAAGGGCTTCAAGAGCCACTTCAACCTGGAGCTTGACACCGAGCGCTTCGACACGGTAGGGGGCTGGATCGCCAACAGGATCGGACGCATGCCCAAGGCAGGCGACTCGATCGAGGAGAACGGCCTTACGCTCAAGGTGGCGAAGACCGACGAGCGCCGGGTGCTGGCCGTCGTCGTGGCCAAGGGCAACGGCAGCAGCGACGGCGACGCCGCCGATGGCGACGCCGAAAAGGAAGGCGCCTGAGACAGGCGCGCGGGCAGCCCGCCTGCGCGACACCCTGATTGCGGCCGCCTGCCTGGCGTCAGGGGCGCTGGGCTCGCTTGCCTTCGACCCCGGCAGGTGGGGAACCTGGGTCGCGCCGATCGTCGCGCTCGCGGTCCTGCTCGCGGCGACCTACGACGCCTCGCCGCGGCGCGCGGCGCTGCTTTCGTTCCTTTACGCAGCCGGGCACTTCGGCCTGGGCCTGAGCTGGACGCACAACTCGCTCCACATCTACGGAGGGGTGGCCTTGCCTGTGGCGATAACCCTGTCGACGATGCTCGGCCTCGCGCTTGCGCTGTTCCACGCCGCGTCCGCGTGGATCGGAAGGAAGGCAGCCGGCGGCGCCGGGATGGGCTGGTCCCTGGCTTGCCTCGTCGCGGCATGGGTCCTCTTCGAGCACGCCCGCGGCTGGGCGTTCACCGGCTTCGACTGGCTCGCGCTCGGCTACTCGCAGGTGCACCGCAGCGCCATCGCGGGATACATCCCGACCTTGGGGACCTTCGGCGCGACCGCGATCTGC
>CAZDYI010000026.1:0-10629 GCA_964509765.1 uncultured Gammaproteobacteria bacterium | reverse complement strand
TCCCGTCAAGCCCGCACACGGAGTCGTTCGGAACCGGAAACTGGTCGGACGAAAGGAGATTCACGGTCCGGGCCCGCCTCGAGAACCCGGACGAGGAGGTCGAGCTCGAGGAGGACGTTCCGTTCGCCCTGGAGGTCTCCTCTTCTTCGTCCGACCCCGTCTACGACGGAATCGACATCACTCTCCGAGGGGTCCTGCGCAGGCTCAACGCCGGGGCCGCGCGGCACGTCGGTCGCGCAGTCGGCATCGCGGCGGTCGGCTCCGCTCAGTTCGCGCTCGACATGGTCGGCGACCATCTGGGCGGCGACGGGCGCGAAGGCCCGGGCGCCGAGCTCTCGCGCCTGTCCCCTGCCGACGCGGAGGACGGCGCGTGGGCCGATCCCGAGTCCGGCTGGCGCGAGGACTTCGGCGCGCTGCTGCGCGGCGGAGCCGGCTTCAGGATGCCGCTTGCCGCCGGGGGCGCCGGCAGCCCGACGGCGCTGTGGGGACAGGCCGGCTACTTCGACGTCTCCGGCGAGTCGGTGTTCGAGGGCGACGCGACCGGCTACGACGGCGATGCGCTCGCCGTGATGTTCGGCTTCACCTGGCGCCGCGGGGACGGCCCCGACCTCGGCGTCGCGCTCTCGCACGTCTCGTCGTCCACCGACCTCGACGGCGAGAGCGGGCTGGATTCGGTCGACCAGCAGGTCCTCGGCGTGCACCCGTACCTCGGTTTCGAGTTCGGCTCAGGCAGCCGCGCCTGGGTGGTCGGCAGCTTCGGCTTCGGCGAAGTCGAGGTCGCGCTCGACGACGGATCGACGGTCGGGACCGACTCGGACGCGGCCGTGATCGGAGTCGGCGTCGAGGCCCGCCGGACCGAAGGCGGGACCGGGCTTGCCGCCAGGCTCGAGGGCCTCGCCGGGCGCGTGAGCCTGGACGACTCCGGGGAGTTCACCGGCGCCGGAATAGTCGAGGAGGACGGCAGCGCGGTCGAGACCGACGTGATGCGCCTGCGCGCCGAGATCGAGGCGACCAGGCCGCTCACGCTCGAAAGCGGCGACACCGTCCACCCATACTTGCTCCTGGCCGCGCGCCACGACGGCGGCGACCTCGGTGACGAGCAGGCGCTCGAGCTCGGAGGCGGGATCCGGGCCGCGCTCGCTGACGCGTACTCGGTGGACCTCAAGGCCCGCCTCCACCTCGCGGGAGGCGGGCACGCCGAGCGCAGCCTAACCGGGCGGCTGAGCTACGACGCCGGACACGACGGGCGCGGTCTGGTGTCCTCGGTCTCGCCCGGCGAGTCGAGCGTAGGCTACCGCTGGGGCGCGAGCCTGTTCGGCAACGGCGGGTCCTACGGGCCGTCGCTGGAGTACGACTCGGGCGACAGCCGCCTCACGCCGGGCTTCGGCTTCGACTCCGACAGGCTGCGGATGTCCGTGGCGCGGGATTCCGGCGGCGTCGAGGCCCTGATCAGGTATATCGCAGGCTACTGACCGCCGTCTCGCTCCTCGCCCGTCCGGGCAAGCGCGCCGTCCCCGAAACCCGGCCAGAGCCAACTGCCTCGAAGCAAGGAAATCCGCCTCGACCGGAGCCGAATTTTCCGAGGGGCGATGAAAATTAAGGCGCATGAAGCGGATCGCAGTCATGGGCGCCGGCACAATCGGCACGAGGCACATCGGCCTCATTGGGGCGAGTCCCCGCTGCGAGCTCGCAGCGATAGTCGAGACCCGCGAGCTCAACGGCGAGCAGGCTGCGGAGGTGTATCCGAGCCTCGACGACATGCTAGGGAAGGTTGCGCCCGACGGCGTCATCGTCGCGACGCCGACGGACCTGCACGAGGAGCACGCACTCGCATGCATCGGGAGCGGCCTGCCGGTCCTGATAGAGAAGCCGGTCGCGGCGGACCTGGAATCCGCTGGCCGGATCGCCGAGGCCGTTGAGCGCTCCGGCGTCGCGGCGCTAGTCGGCCACGTCCGGCGCCACAGCCCCGTCGTCCGGGCGGCAAGGAAGGCAATCGACGAAGGGCTGCTCGGCGAGCCCGTCTCGATTGCGGCGCTGTGGTGCCTGCACAAGCCGCCCGAGTACTACGACACGCCCTGGCGCCGCGGCGCGGGCGGCGGGCCGGTGCTCACGAACCTCAGCCACGACATCGACGTCATGCGCCACCTGATGGGCGAGGTTGCCGAGGTGCGCTCGATCCTCTCGCCGTCGAGGCGCGGCCACGACGGCGAAGACGGCGCCGCGGTGATGATGCGGTTCGAATCCGACGCGCTCGGGACGATCACGGGTTCGGACACCGCGGTCGGCCCGTGGAGCTGGGAGTTCAGCTTTCCCGACAGGACGAGCTACGAGCACACCAAGGCTGGCCAGGACTGCTACATGGTCTGCGGGACAGAGGGCGGGCTGGGCCTGCCTTCGCTTAGGCTGTGGCGCCACGAGGGCCGGCCGAGCTGGCTCGAGCCGCTTGTCTCCGAGACGATCCCCGCCGGCGGGGGATCTGCGATGGAGCTCCAGCTCGAACACTTCCTCGACGTGATCGACGGCAAGGCGGAGCCGCTGTCGAGCGTGGCCGACGCGGCGAGGACGCTCGACGTTACCCTGCGGGTCGCGGCCGGCGGGAAGTGAACCGGTGAACGTCGCCGAGCTCGGCCAGGTGTTCACGCCGCCGGAGGTGGTCTCGGCCATGCTCGGACTGCGCCGGAACTTCGGCAGCGTCCTCGAGCCGTCCGCAGGCGGCGGGGCCTTCATGTCCAGGCTCGGCGAGGGCGCGGTCGGCGTCGAGGTCGACCCGTCCGTCATCCGCGACGGCCGCACCGTGGAGTGCGACTTCTTCGCCTATCCCGAGGCCAACAGGTTCGACACGGTCATCGGCAACCCGCCCTACGTCCGCTTCCGTGACATCCCGCTGTCCACGAGGCGCCTGCTGCCGACGGAATGGTTCGACCGCCGCAGCAACCTCTGCCTGTTCTTCATCGCCAAGTGCATGGCCCACCTGGACGAAGGCGGCGAGCTGATCCTCATCACGCCGCGCGACTTCCTCAAGCAGACGAGCGCGGCGCGGCTCAACGCCGAGCTCTACCGCCAGGGCTCGTTCACCGACTTCACCGAGCTCGGCGACAGCAAGGTGTTCGGCGGCCACACTCCCAACTGCGCGGTCTGGCGCTGGGAGAAGGGGCGAACGGACCGGCGGACGTCCTCGGGCGAGACCTTTTGCTTCCGCGACGGGCAGATCTGGTTCGCAAGGGAGGAGGGAAACGGGAACGGAACGATGGCGGACCTGTTCGACGTACGGGTGGGCGCGGTCAGCGGCGCCGACTCGATCTTCGCGAACGAAAGGCACGGCAACGTCGACATGGTCTGCTCGACTACCCGCGCCGGCGGCGGGACCCGGAGGATGGTCTACAACAAGCGCTGCGGATACCTCGAGCAGTTCAAGGATAGGCTGCTCGCGCGCAGGATACGCAGGTTCGACGAGTCAAACTGGTGGCAGTGGGGCCGCGGGTACCACCGCCGCGCTGGCGGGAGGATCTACGTCAACGCCAAGACGCGCAACCCCAGGCCGTTCTTCGCAAGCGAAGTCGAGGCGTACGACGGCTCGGTGCTCGCGCTGTTCCCGAGGGCCGACATCGACCTTCCCCGGGCGGCCGAGGCGCTCAACGCCACGGACTGGGAGTCGCTCGGATTCGCCTGCGGCGGCAGGCTGCTGTTCTCGCAGAGGAGCCTGCAGAACGCGCCGGCGGGCAAGCTCTCCTAGGGAAAGCCGCATGGCGGCGCTCGTTGCGCTCACGGTCTCCCCGTTCCTCGGGGACATGCTCGACTCCCTGTGGCAGGCGTACAGCAGCGACCTCACCGAGGACGAGGTCGCGATCGTCGGCTTCATGGGGATCGTGTCCGTGGTCTGGTACTTCGGCTCCGTCGCGGTCGCGCTGTACTCGAAGTGGCAGGGCCGCGACCACATCCTCTGGCTCTTCCTCTCGCTCGCGTTCACGCCGGTGGTCTGCTTCGCCGTCCTGCGCTGGAAGGGCCCGCCGCAGGACCTGCAGCTGTGCGAGATGTTCGGCAAGCCGATGAAGGGCAGGCTGCCGGTCTGCGAGGCATGCCTGAAGCTCGTAGCCGAAAGGCGGGAAAGGAACGCGCGGTAGGCGCACGCCGCGAGCGCTGAACTGAAGTCAAGCCGAGCATCAGCCTTATACTTTGCTTTGCGTAGCCGCGCGGGGCAGCACAGCTGCAACGCAAGCGATCGCGCCGCAATAAAGCCTTGTTCCAGACCAAGTGACTCTGTCAGAGTTCTTCGACGCCTACCTTGAGCAGCACGGAACGATCCTGCTGATCGCCGCCGTCTACGCGGGCGTGTTCGTCCCTTACGTAATCTGGGCCCTGTTCGTGTCGATCTACGCCAGGGTTGACCACGGCAGGAAATGCCTGCCCTGGCTCGGCATCTCGCTGCTGCTCACGCCGCTGATCGGCGGAATGCTGCTGCGCAGGTCAGGGATGCACCCCGAGGCCGCCGCCTGCCCTCTGTGCGGCAGTGTCAACATGCCTGACAGCGCGGCGACCGGATTCTGCGAAGCGTGCCGCGCGCCCCTGCATCCCGACGTCGAGATCGAGGTGACAGAAGGCTCGCCAACAGGCCGGGCGCTGACCTGCGCACAGCGCTAGGCGCCCGACGAAAGGGTCCGGGAGTCGAGTCATGCAGGAGATCCAGGCTTCAGACATCCAGATTCCCGCCGCGTTTCTTGCTGTCTGGGTGGCGCTGTCCTTGATTGTGTCCCATCGCGCGCTGCGATTGGGCAGGCGCGAGGGCCTGTGGTTCAACCTCTCCATGATTCTGACTCCGCTGGTCGCCTGGCTGCTGCTCAAGCGCCTGGGGATTTCGGATGATCATCAGGTGTGCCGGGGCTGCGGAACGGTATACCCGAGGTGTTACGAGTACTGCCTGGGCTGCTGGATGCACTACGCCGATCCGGTCGAGTTCACGATCGAGGGAAGCGATTCCGGCAAGGCAGTTCCGGAAGACAATGTCGAAGAGGAAGTAAGCACGCCGAGGCTCAAAGATTCCTGACCTGCCCGGAAAGAACCAGCTCAGGCATGACTGCGACACAGGCTGTGATTCACAATGTGAATTCTCGACACATGTGATATTCAAGTAATTCACGTGTATAATTCACAATCATGGCCGCTGAAGTGAAGCACAGGAAAAAAACCGGGACTGAGGTCAAGCCGGCGAGAATGGGAAAGCCCCCTGCCGCGACCGAGGCCGTCGTGGCCGAGGTCTGCTTCCCGAAGGGGCTGGACATCGGGCGCGGCAACGCGGCCGAGGAGTTCAGGGCCGTGCTGCGCGCGAGGTACCCCCATGCTGAGGTGAGGCACGCGCAGGCGGGAAAGAAAACAGGCGACGCTCCGGCGGACGGCCCGGGCGGGCCGGTCTTGCGCCTGCGCGACCGGGACGGGGACTCGGACTGGGAGGTCACCCTCGGCAGCATGTTCGTCTCGCTGAAGTGCGGCGACAACGGCGACAGGTCCACGTTCTTCGAGCGCCTCGCCGAGGTGGTCTCGGCGGTCCAGAAGCTTTTCGGTCCCGCGCACTTCAGCCGGGAGGGGCTTAGGCTCGTCATGGAGGTGCCGGCCGAGGGCGCGGAGAAGGTGGTCCGAAAGGAGTTCCTCGACCCGAGCAACCAGTTCGGCGGCAGGCACCCGCTCTCGGCAGTCCCCGGCGGGCGCGCGGTCACCGAGGTGCGGTTCAGGACCGACGGCGGCAGCCTCGTAAGCTGCAGGTGGGGCCCGCCGGGAAGCAACGGCATGGAAAGCGCAGGCGACGCGAGCGACGCGCCGCCGGAACTGGTGCTCGACCTCGACCTGCACACAGAGGGCATCGAGCCGTACGAGTCCAGGGAAATCGTCAGGGCAGCAGGCAGGCTGGGCGACGCCCTGGACAAGGTGCTGGGCAGGATGGTGACCGGGCGGCACGGCAGGGAGCGGAAGGCCAAGGGGCGCGACGGGCCCGGCGGCGAGGTTGGCGAAGCCGTCTACCGGATAGACCTGCAGAGGGCCGCGGACCCTGTCAAGGAGAAAGACGGCAATCCTGCCCGGATGACCTGGTATGAATGGTATGAAAAACCCTATACCACCCCTTACGTCCGGAACATCAAGTATTACTCCGGACTGACCTGGGAACAGATGGGTCATGTCTTCGGGGTTTCCAGGAGGACCGTTTACAACTGGCACCAGGGCGCCCGCGTCTCCAGAAAGAACAAGCGGAAGATCTCTGCCGTTCTAAGGGCGTTGTTCCACATCTGGCGCAAATCGATAGAGGAGACTCGGAAGGAGCTGCTTTCCGTGGCGGACCCTTCCGAGGGCCTGACGAGGGCGGACCTGCTCCGGGCCGGCCGCTACATCGACGCAACTGCGGGGCTGGAACCGCTGGTCAAATACTTGCCCGACCCCTTCCGCCCGCTCGGACCGGGAGGAGGAGGTGTTTTCGTCTACCAGATCGGCGGCGAGGACGGTGAGGAGCGTTTCCGCAAGGCGGAAGTCAAGTCCGCCAAGGCAAGCAAGGTCGGGGGTTTCTTGCTCAAGCCGCTGAAGTAGCAGACCGAAGGGCAAGCGATGCGGATCAGTGAAGCAGACGAACTGGCCATCGACGACGCCATGAGCGTCTGGCGCCAGGGAGATTTCACTCTGGAAGATGGGCTGGAGCTCGTTCACCTTGCCGACCTGTCGCGGCCGCACAGCGAGGCGTCGGAGCGACTGGCCGAGGAGACGGGGATCCAATATGGTTCTGGAGTCGGACATGAGCCGGCAGTGGTTCGCGAGTCCGTGCCCGGCCTGGCGATGCTGAGCCAGGACTGCGACATCGTCCGGAGCTGCCGCGACAAGCCCTGCGTCGAGATGGCGCCGGTGATGCCTGCTGACGATAGTCAGATCAAAGAGGCTAGGTGCCTCAAGAGCCCGGTCCGCGCCTACTTGCCGGAGCTCGCGAAAGAGGGTTTCGTGGTTGACCTGCTCAGGTCAACCTTGGTGGAGAAGGGCCTTGCAGCAAGGTGGACCCATAGGAACGGATGCAACTACCCCTATGAACGCAGGGCCTTCGCCAAGGCAGTGGGCAAGAAGTTCACGAGGTTCGGGTTCCCCGACAGCTTCCAGGCCGTGTCGCATGCAATGGTCGACCGCCTCAAGAGGAAGCACAACAGGCTGACAGCCGAGGGCGCCCACCTTCGTGCGCTGAGGGAGGTCAGGGTCAAGGCGGCTCCTTCCTGGGAAGACCAGGAGGCCGTTCTTACCTGGCTGTTCGTCGTCAAAGGGAATCCTGAAGGGCACGAAGAGGAGTGGGCCAGGTTCATGGAGGAGTGGCTGGCCAGGTTCGACTGGACGGGGCCCTTCGAGCGCGGCGGGCACGATGCGTTCCTGCTGAGTGAACTCTCGGCCGAGAGGTACCTCGAAGCCGAGGAGCTGGACCTCGAATACCTGTCGGTTCCGAAGAAGGCCTGACGGTTGCTGTCGCCTAGCACATGAAGACCTTCATGAACCGGAAGAAAGCGAAGGCCGTTGATGCCGGGCCCAAGGCCGCCCGCCAGAGTCGGTCTCCGTTTTCGACCGAGTCGGTTGTGGCCGAGGTCTGCTTTCCGATGAAGCTGGACATCGAGCGCGACAACTCCGCGGCGGAGTTCAGTAACGCGCTGCGCGAAAGATACCCGCATGCGGATATTGAGCGCGCCCCCGCAGGGAGCAGGACCGGCGATCCCCCCGCGAACGTCCTGATCGACCCGGTCTGGCGCCTGCGCGAGGAAGGCGGCGGCTCAGGCTGGGAGGTTGCGCTCAGCGGCCTCGCCGTGCTGCTGAGGACCGGCAGCAGCGGCGACCGCGGGTCGTTCCTCGAGCGGTTCGCCGAGGTGACCTCGGCGGTGCAGAGGCATGTCGACCCGGCGCACTACAGCAGGGTGGGGCTGAGGAACGCCATGGGAATGGACTCCGCCGCAGCCAACAAGGTAATCCGGGAGGCGTTCCTCGGCCAGCACAAGCGGCTCGGAGCAAGGCCCCTGCTCGCGGCGAGTCCCGGAATGCACATGGTCACCGACATCACGTTCAGGACCGAGGAGGGTTTCCACGTCTGCTGCACGCTGGGCCAGGACCAGGCTAGGGCACTCGAGGGGGACGGCTTGTCGCCGGAGTGGGAGCTGGACCTTGACGTGCACGCCGAGGGCGTCGAGCCGTTCCGCCCCGGGGAGCTGGTTTCCCTGGCCGGGAAGCTTTGCGACACGCTCGACCGGGCCCTCGGAAGGGTGTTTACCGATTGGCACAAGCGGCGGTGCGGCGCGGCCGCCCGCGGCCGTGCGACGAAAGCCCGGACGGTGTCGCTGTCGGGACTCAGGGGAGGCGACGTCCCCGCAACCTACCCGGTCGCCGAGCGGCCCCTGCCGTCCTCCGTCAGGGTGGTATCCGCCGGGCGCGCCGAGCCGGGCAAGGAAAGCTGGAAGCCCGGGACCGCCGCTGCCGTCAGCGAGATCCGCTCCCGCACCGGCCTGACCTGGGAGCAGGTCGGGAGCATGCTCGGAGTCTCAAGAAGGACGGTCCACAACTGGCACAAGGGCGCCCGAGCCTCTTCGAGGCACAAGGAGAGAATCAACGAAACGCTCCGCGCGGTGGAGCGCATCTGGCGTGGAACCCGTGAACAGACCAGGGCGGAGCTGATGGCCGTTGCGGACGCCTCCGAGGGCGTGACGAGGATGGACCTGCTGCGGGCCGGCAGGTTTAGCGACGCAGCCGCCGGGCTGAAAGGCGTCGCGGGGCATGGCCCCGACTCCGACTAAATTCCGGGCGCCTTCAAGGGATCGCGGCAGGCAAGCCCTGCGCGGCCGCCGGCCGTGACCGTCACCTCCTGACCTCCACCCCCGTGACCCGCTCGTAGACCTTCACCCCGGCCCAGTTGTCCTCGCCGGGAAACGATGTCATCGCAGCCTGGAAGACCTGGAAGGCTGCCGAGGCCACGTGAAGGGGCACGCCGAGCTCGCGGGCGAAGTCGAGGCTGATGCCGACGTCCTTGTGGATGGTAGCCATGCGGCTGCCGGTGTCGGTGAACTTCCGGTCGACGATCATCCTCGAGCAGTACTCGACCATCGGCGAGCCGATCGCGCTGTTGCTGAGGACCTCGGCCATCACCTCGCCCTTGACGCCGGCGGCCGCAGACAGCGCGAGCCCCTCGAACACCGCGGTGAACACTGTGCCGATCGCGGCCTGCAGCGAGGCCTTTGTGCGCGTCCCGAGCCCCGGCCGGTCGCCGACCCGGAAGACCTTCGCCGAGATCGACTCGAGCGCGCCGATGCGGCTGTCGACGACCGCGGGGTCGCCCGAGAGCATAAGCGTGAGGCTGCCGCCCTCGGCGCCCGCGCGGCCGCCGCTGACCGGGCTGTCGATCAGGCCGACGCCCGCCCTCTCGCACGGCCCGACGATCGCGTCGAGCTCGCCCGGCTTGACCGTCGCGGTGACGACTATGCACGCCCCCTCCTTCATGTTTGCGAGCAGGCCGCCCTCGCCCGTGACCAGCTCGCGGACCTGGTCGCCGTTCATCACCATCAAAAAGGCGGTGTCCGCCGCCGAGGCCGCCGAGGCCAGGTCGGTCGCCGGCTTGCCGCCGCCGTCGGCGAGCAGCTTCATGCGCTCCTCGCGCAGGTCGAGTCCTGTGACCCGGTGCCCTCCCTTGACCAGGTTCAGGGCGATGGGCAGGCCCATGTCGCCGAGGCCGACCACCAGAATGTCGTGTTTCATTGCCATCTCATCCTTCCCTGCCGAACAGGCTGCGCAACCTTTCGGGCAAACTTCAGCCGGCCTTCACGGACCCGGCCGCGGCCCGCGCGCGCTCCTCGGGCATCAGCCGAACACCTCCTTGAACCTTCCGACGCACATGCGGAACCCCCTCTCGAAGTCGCCGTCGCCCGGGTGGTAGACGCTCTCGAGCGAGACGGCGCCGGAGTAGCCGTCGGCGCGCAGCGAGTCAGCGATGGGCGCGAGCAGCGGGCCGAGCTGGCCCTTGCCGAGCTCTTTCACCTCGAGCGTCGCGCGCGGCGTGTCAACCTGCACGTCCTTGATGTGGACGTGGCCGAGGTAGCCGCCGCGGAGCTCCTCGTAGCCGTCCGGGTGCGCGAGCTCGTGGCACCAGCAGTTGTTGGCCGGGTCCCAGAGCACCTTGAGCACGTCCTTCGCGTCCAGGCCGTCGATGAGCCTGCGGGCGGTGAAGTTCGAGTTGACCATCGTCCCGTTGCCGGTCTCGACGGCGAGCGCAAGCCCCTCGCTGCGCGCGAGCTCGACGGCCGGCTCGACAAGGGGCAGGAGCGCGTCCCATGCTCCGTGCGCGACGTTCCACTTCTCGGCGCCGTTGCGCCCCCAGAGTATCTGCTCCTTCTTCGGGGTCATGATCCGCACGAGCGGCGAGCCGAGCTCGTGCGCCATGTCCATCACCCTCTTGAGCGCCTCCATGTGGCGGGCGTGCTCGGCGCCGCCCGGCCTGTTCCTGACGGTCAGGCCGGCGAAGACGTGGCGCGACAGGCACGACACCGGCTTGCCTGCCCGCTCGAGAAGCTCCTTGATCTTTTTCGTCTCGCCCGCGTCGTGGTCGCCGACCTCCTTGTCCCAGACGTACTGGAGCTCGGCGCACTC
>CAZDYI010000025.1:0-2140 GCA_964509765.1 uncultured Gammaproteobacteria bacterium | reverse complement strand
CGCCCCCTGGCGTTCGTTGCGGCATGAAAAGCGAATTATATTCCGTGAGGGCGGTTGTGATAAGTTATCCCGCGTGATTCCTGCCTCAGGGGAGCTCAACGAGCAGCAGCAAAAGGCCGTCGACCACGACGGCTCGGTGCTGGTCCTGTCCGGCGCAGGGACGGGCAAGACCCGCGTGATCGTCGCTCGGATAGCGAAGCTGCTTTCCGACGGGGTGGATCCCCGGTCGGTCATGGCCGTCACGTTCACCAACCGTGCCGCCCGCGAGATGCGCATGCGGGTCGGCTCCGACAGGACGCAGGGGATGTTCATCGGCACATTCCACTCCTTCTGCCTGCGCTGGCTCGAGCGCAACTGGAGGCCCGCCGGGCTGCCGATGGACTTCCGGGCGATAGACGACGTGGACCAGCGCGGGATCGTCAAGGAGGTCCTCGAGGAAATGCGCGACCCCGAGCGCGACGGAAGCTGGGACGGCGGTCCCGGGCAGGCGCGGGAGAAGGAGAGGGAGAGGAAGCGGGTCCGGCAGGTGGCGTTATACATCGCCAGGAACAAGGAGGCCGGCCTCCGGGCCGCGGCGGTCCCGCAGGACGAGAGCCGAAGCGGCCCAGACCTGTTCCACGAGGCCTACAGGCGCTACGAGACCAGGTGCGAGAACGACGGGCTGGTCGACTTCGCCGAGATGCTGCTCCTGACCTGCGAGACGCTCGAGAGCGACCGCGGCTGCCTCGCCGAGCTGCGCGATCTCCGCCGCCACGTCCTGATCGATGAGCTGCAGGACATCAACCCGCTGCAGATCCGCTTGCTGCGATCGCTGCAGTCGCCGCAGGCAGTGTTCTTCGGCGTCGGCGACGACGACCAGTCGATCTACCGCTTCCGCGGCGCTGACCCGGGAATGCTCGGCCACTTCGCCAAGAGGTTCGCAGGCGGGACCGTGCTGCGACTTGAGCGGAACTACCGCTCGACCGATCCGATCCTCAAGCTCGCCAACCGGGTGATCGAGCGCAACAGGGGCAGGATGGGAAAAACCCTGATGGGGGTCAACGGAGAGAGCGCCAAGCCGCGGCTGGTTAATTACGCCACCGACGAGAAGGAGGCAGAGGGCGTCGCAAGCGAGGTGGAGAGGCTGCTCAAGGACGGCTCGCCGCCGGGCGAGATCGCTGTCCTCTACCGCAACAACTCCCTGTCGCAGCTGTTCGAGATGGAGCTCACCAAGCGGAACGTCCACTTCAAGGTCCACGGCGGCATGCGCTTCTTCGCGCGGGCCGAGGTCCGTGACGTGCTCGCCTACCTGCAGGCGGCATCCAGTCCTGAGAAGTACCGCGACTCGGTCAGGCGCTCGATCAACACCCCGCCGCGCGGGGTCGGGGAGAGGACCTGGGAGGCCATTGAGTCGGAGGCGCGCCGCGACGGCAAGACGGTCTGGGAGGCGGTCGAGGCCTCGCGGCACCGGGGGGTAAGGCAGTACGCCGGAATCGTCGGGCGGATCAGGGATGCCGCGGCGGCAGGGAACCTCGAGGAATCGGTCCGGATAGCGGTAGACGACAGCACGTTGCGCGAGCGGCTCGTCAGCGACGGCAAGCCTGAGCGCGCGCTGAACCTCGACGAGGTCATCAGCGCAGCCGCAAGGTACGTTGACAGCCGGGAAGGGCCGGAAAGCCTCGAGGAAAGCGAGGGGCTGGGCCTGGTCGGCGGGCGGCAGGACTTGCTCGCCGACTTCCTGCGGTCGGTCACCATCGAGAGCTCGGACGACGATCTCGGCGAGGTCGTCACGCTGATCACGATCCACTCGGCAAAGGGGACCGAGTTCGACAACCTATACATCATCGGCCTCGAGAAGGACGTCATCCCGAGCTACTTCTCCGAGAGCCCGGAGGACTACGAGGAGGAGCGCCGCCTGCTGTTCGTCGCGATAACGAGGGCCCGCAGGAGCCTTACGATGTCGCACGCCGAGCAGCGCCGCTTCCGGGGCGAGATGCGCCCGGCGCTGCCGTCGCGCTTCCTGGACGGCGTGGTCGACGAGGGGCTGGTCGAGTTCGAGGACCGCGGCGGCAGGGAGGAGTGGGCGCGGCCCCGGAAATCTGCGGCCGCGGAGCTGATGGACCTCGACCGGGCCAGGAGGTTCCGGGACCGGGCGGGACAG
>CAZDYI010000024.1:0-1736 GCA_964509765.1 uncultured Gammaproteobacteria bacterium | reverse complement strand
GTGTCCTGGGTGAGCTCCTCGCCGCGCGCGATGCTGCGCAGCAGCCTGCGCATGATCTTGCCCGAGCGCGTCTTCGGCAGGTTGTCGCCGTAGCGGATGTCGGCCGGCTTCGCGAGCGAGCCGATCTCCTTTCCGACCCAGGCGCGGAGCTTGTCGGTCTCGCCCTTGGCTGCGTCCGCGCCCTCGGGCCGGTCGCCGATCAGGACCACGAAGGCGACCACGGCCTCGCCGGTCATCTCGTCCGGCCTGCCGACCACCGCGGCCTCGGCGACGTCGGGGTGGGAGACCAGCGCAGACTCGATCTCCATCGTCCCGAGCCTGTGGCCCGAGACGTTGAGCACGTCGTCCAGGCGCCCCATGATCCAGAAGTAGCCGTCCTCGTCGCGCATCGCGGAGTCGCCCGCGACGTAGTGCCTGCCGCCGGCGATGGACGACGGGAAGTACGTGTCGCGGTAGCGGTCGGGGTCGCCCCAGATAGTCCGCAGCATCGACGGCCACGGCTTGGTGATCGCGAGTATCCCGCCGCTTCCCCTGTCGACCGCGTTGCCCTCCTCGTCGATGATCTCGGCCGAGACCCCCGGCAGCGGAAGGGTGCACGAGCCGGGCTTGGTCGCGACGGCGCCGGGAACCGGCGCGATCATCGCGGCCCCAGTCTCGGTCTGCCACCAGGTGTCGACGATCGGGCAGCGCCCGCCGCCGACGGCGTCCTTGAACCACATCCACGCCTCGGGGTTGATCGGCTCGCCGACCGTTCCGAGCAGGCGCAGCGAGCTGAGGTCGTGCTTGCCGGGCAGGTCCTGGCCGAGCTTGATCAGCGAGCGGATCGCGGTCGGAGCCGTGTAGAAGATCGTCACCTTGTGCTCGGCGACGATCTGCCAGAAGCGGTTGGCGTCGGGATGGGTCGGCACCCCCTCGAAGATCAGCTGCGTCGCCCCGACTGCCATCGGGCCGTAGCACACGAAGGTGTGGCCGGTGATCCAGCCGACGTCCGCGGTGCACCAGAACACGTCGCTGCCCTTGATGTCGAAGGCCGTGCGCATCGCGTTGATCGCGCCGAGCAGGTAGCCCCCGCTCGAGTGCTGGATGCCCTTGGGCTTGCCGGTCGAGCCGGAGGTGTAGAGGATGAACAGCGGGTCCTCGGCCCCCATCTCCTCGGGCGGGCAGTCAGCGTCGACTCCCTTCTCTGCGTCGTCCCACCACACGTCGCGGCCGTCGGCCATGTCCGTCTCGCCGTCGGTGCGCCTGTGCACGACGACGCGCTCGACGGGGTTCTCGCCGAGGCCGAGCGCCTCGTCGACGGTCTTCTTGAGGGGTATCGTCCTGCCGCCGCGGCAGCTGACGTTGGCGGTGACCACCGCCTTGGCGCCGGCGTCGACGATGCGGTCGAAGAGGCTGCGCGCCGAGAAGCCGCCGAACACAACCGAGTGCACGGCGCCGATCCTCGCGCAGGCCTGCATCGCGACGACCGCCTCTGCGACCATCGGCATGTACAGGATCACCCGGTCGCCCTTGGCGACGCCGAGCTTCTTGAGCGCGCTGCCGAACCTGCACACCCGCTCGTGCATGTCCCTGTACGTGATCCGCTCGCAGGTCCCGTCGTCGAGGACCGCGAGCAGGGCGGCCTTGTCGCCCGACTTCTCGAGGTGGCGGTCGATGCAGTTCGCCGAGACGTTGAGCGTCCCGTCGGCGAACCAGGTGTAGAACGGCGCCTTGGAGTCGTCCAGGCCCTTCTCGAA
>CAZDYI010000023.1:0-4125 GCA_964509765.1 uncultured Gammaproteobacteria bacterium | reverse complement strand
ACAGGTGTCTGCAAGGCCGGAGACCGCATCGAGGTCCTCGTCAAGCCGCCTCGGATAGCTGTCGAGGTCCTCGCCGGGTGAGAACTGCAGGGGGTTGACAAATATGCTCACGCAAACGGCAAGCCCGTCCTTGTCCGCGATTGCCCGCGCCCGCTCAACCAATGCGAGGTGGCCCCGGTGCACGGCCCCCATCGTCGGGACGAGCGCCACGCCGGCAGAGGCCGCATGCAGCTCTGCCAGCCGGTCGCTGTCGGTGGCCAGGGCGGGACGGTTGGCCGGCTCAACCGGAGTCATTTGCCTGCCTGAACCCCCGGCCGGCGGCGGCATGCAGCGATCACAGGCCCGGCCGGAGAAAGGCGGGCCTGATCACGCTTGAACACGAAACCAAGGCTTCACCCGACAGGAAAACGGCCCAATCTCTCACGATCATACCAGAGTCAGACCGGGGTCCAGGGCGGCAACCCGAACACACATCCCGATAGCCGCCGAGGTTGTTCCCATGGTTTCGTGCGATGCAGGGGACGCATTGTGCGGCCCTCCTTTCCGACCTTGCTCCCGGAGCATCACCATTGATATCTCGCCTTGATCAGGTCGTCGCTCGAAATCCAGCCGGCCTCGTACAGGTACCACGCCTCGTTGCCGCACTCCTCCGCACGCGCGGGCAGGCCGAACTGGCCGCGAACTCCCGAAATCCCGCCCGGGTTGTCCCTCAGGTCGATGCTCGCGTAGTCGGCCTTGCCCTCAATGTGGGATACGTTCCCCACTTGCGGAAACCAAAAGGAAAGGCTCCCGCCCTGATCCTGGCCCACGCCAAGGTACACGAGGTGCATCGTCTTCCTGCCGCTCATCACCAGCGCCTCGCGGGAGTTCCAGAAGCTAACCATGCCCCGGTCCAGGCCAGTGCCCTCAAGGACACCGCTGACAGCGGAACACCTAGCCCGCTCGCTGACGACCAGTTCCGGCCGGAAGAACAAGGCCTGCAGGACCAGGAACATTGCCGCCGCGCCGAAGGCGGCGTTCCTCAGCCACCTGAGGTGCATGGCGCCCGAGTCGTCGCGGCAAGCCAGGGCCGTTGCCGCGACGAGGGGCGCCGCCCACAACAACATGTAAGAGTACCTGGCCCTCGTGTGGACCGTCACCGCCGCCATGGTCACAAGAAGCGCCGACCAGAACATTGCCTTCAGGAAGAACCTCGCGCATTCCTGCATCGACCTTTCCGGGCTGACTCCGCTGGCCGCGCCCGGCCTTGAAGCCAGGGTCCAGTAGGCAACCGGCGCAACAAAGACCAAAAGCAAGGCGTTCAGCGAGTTCTCTCCCCACCACTCCTCTGCAACGCTTTCCAAGAAGACATGCGACGCGCCCTCGAGAGTCAGCAACACGGCAGCCAGCGGGCCCAAGCCGTCCGCGAAAGACCGGGAAGGGTCGAATCCCAATGAGGAGTCGACCAGCAGAGTCTCGTTCCTCACGAACGGCAGGGCTGCGAGGTTGAGCAGGAAACCGGCGGCGAAAGCAGCCGCACCGAGGAGAGCCGCCAAGACCAAGCCCCAGCGCTTCCTTCCATCGGCCGGTCCGGCCAAGGCCCAGAGCAGCGCGGCCATGACAACGGGGGCCACCACATGGACGGCCAGGAGCGCGTCCTCGAGGCCGAGCAGCAGGCAAAGCGCGACGTACAGCCACGACAGCGGGTGGAAGGCAGAGCCGCTTGACGCAACCTTGGCGAGCCCGGCGCATGCCAGCAGGAACACGGCGATGTTGAAGGTGCGGTGCCCGGAGTTTCCGAGGGTCATGGTGAGCGGCCCGCCGAAGGCGTGGTCCACCGCCACCAACAGGGCGGTTGACAAGGCCGCATGGATGAACGACCTGGCCACGCTCATCCCCGAGGCGGCCCGGATGACGCAGGCAAGGGAGCCGATCAGCGCCAGCGCCTCGACAGCCCTCCTCAGGGACATCGACAGCCGCCAGTTCCCGTCGGTGATTTCCATGAGAGCCATGACCGGAAAAAAATGCGTCAGCCAGAACGGAGCCGGGTTTGATATCCAGTCCGCCAGCCCGGCCTGGCCGGAGGACAGTTGAATCATGAGGTCCGGATAAACCAGCGCGTCTGCGCTCAGGAGGCCCTTGGCATAGTCGAAAAAATGCGGCATCCGCCTGAAGAACTGGCTGACAAGCACGAAAGAGACCAGCGCCGCAAGCAACAAGGCGAAGGCTGTCTCCTGGGCTGTGGACTTGTCTTGTTTCGAAACCGGATTCATGCGGTCGGTTAACGCCTGTCGATTGGTGTCGGGAGATTATATTGACTCGATTCCCGGTTGTTGCATCCAGCCAGCGGCAAGAGACGATGGCCGGGACCTTGTCCCGTCGCTTCCCTCTTGACCGTCACTTAGCCGGCGGCGGCGACGGAGTTTCTTGGGTCTGTTGGCGGCGCGAACAGGTCCGCTCAGAAAAGAAGCCGCCGATCCGGAGACCGCTAAGGCCCGGGGCGCTCCGGAAACCGGATGTCGCGCACGTCCTCTACGTACTTGGACAGGGCCTTCTGGATCGAGCCGCTCTCCGCAAGGAAGTCCTTTGCGAACGGAGGCGCCTTGGAGATTCCCAGGACATCGTGCAGGACGAGGATCTGGCCGTCGCATTCCGGCCCGGCGCCGATGCCTATCGTCGCGGCACTGACCTCCCCGGTGATCTTCTCGGCGAGCGTCGGCGGGATCAGCTCGAGCACGACGAGAGTCGCACCGGCCTCGCTCACTGCCTTGGCGTCTGCCAGGATTCGGTCAGCGTCGCCCTCGTCCTTGCCCTGCACCTTAAGCCCGGTGACGAGCGCCGACTGCGGCAGCAGGCCGACGTGGCCGCACACCGGAACTCCTCGGTCCACCAGGTATTCGATCGTCGGCGCGTACTCGGTGCCGCCCTCGAGCTTTACCATCTGTGCCCCCGCCCGAAGCAGCTTCGCCGCCGAGGCGAAGGCCTGCTCCGGCCCGTTCTCGTAGCTGCCGAACGGCAGGTCCGCCATCAGGTGCAGGCCGGGCGCGCCGCGCCGCGCGCACCTGACGTGGTAGGCGACGTCGCGCACGGTGACGCCGTGGGTCGATGGCCTTCCCTGGATGACGTTGCCGAGCGAGTCGCCGACGAGCGCGGTGTCGCATCCTGCCTCGAGGACCGCCGCGGCGAAGGTCGAGTCGTACGCGGTGATCGCCGCGATCTTCTCGCCCTTGTTCTTCATGCGGAGGAAGCCCGCCGTCGTCCTCACCGTCACCTCATCGATACGAACTCCTCGGCCGTGGTCGGGTGGATGCCGACCGTGGCGTCGAAGTCCTTCTTGGTGGCGCCCATGGCAAGCGCGACCGCGATGCCCTGCATCAGCTCGCCGGCGTCGGGGCCGACCATGTGCGCGCCGAGCACCCTTCCGCCGCCGGCCTCGAAGACGAGCTTGACCGTCGACTTCTCCTCGCGCCCGGAAAGGGAGTGGCGCATCGGGGTGAACGAGCTCGCGCAGCTCTCGCAGTCCGGGTGGGCCTTTTTGGCCTCGGCCTCGGTGAGCCCGACCGTCGCGACGTTCGGGTGGGTGAACACCGCGGTCGGGATCAGCCCGTAGTCGACCGGCGGGGCCTCGCCGCCGAAGCGCCTGGCGACGAAGCGCATCGCCTCGGCGATCGCGACCGGGGTCAGCTGGACCCGGCCGAGCACGTCGCCGACGGCGAACACGCTGCCGACGTTGGTGCGGTAGTCGTCGTCGACGGGGATCTCGCCCCTGTCCCCCGTCTCGACGCCGGCCTCCTCGAGCCCGAGGCCCTCTGTGTTCGGGACGCGCCCGGTCGCAGCTAGGAAGAGGTCGACCTCGAGCGAGTCGCCGCCCTCGAGCTCGGCCGCAAGGGTGCCGTTCTTCCTTTCGAGCCTGCGCACGGTCGTCTCGAGCCTCATGCCGACGCCGAGCCTGCGCATCTCCTCGATCAGCGCCTCTTGGATCGCGGCGTCGAAGTTGCGCAGGACGGTCGGCCCGCGGTGGACGAGCGTGACCTCGACCCCCATCCCGGCGAGTATCGAGGCGAACTCGACCGCGATGTAGCCTGCGCCGGCGACAGCTGCCCGGCGGGGAAGAGCGTCGAGAGAGAAGATGTTGTCGGAGACGAC
>CAZDYI010000022.1:0-6946 GCA_964509765.1 uncultured Gammaproteobacteria bacterium | reverse complement strand
CAAGGGCTTCGACTGCCAGCTGACGGTCACCCACGGGGAGCGGACCTCCCCCGCGCTGTCGGTCGCGGCGCTGCTCATGCTCGAGGCGACCAAGGGCAGCAAGCTCGCCCTCGAGGCCGTCGGCTCCGACGCGAACGAGGCTATCGACGCCGTCGTCGACCTGTTCAACAACGGCTTCGGCGAGCAGCACGTCGTCCTGCGCGGCCAGGGAACGCGGTGCGGGATCGCCTTCGGCGACGCGCACGTGCTGCTCGAGCGCTCGCGCGACATACCCCACTACCGGATCACGCAGGCGTCGGTGAAGAAGGAGTGCGAGCGCCTCGACAGGGCGATCGCGTCGGAGCGCAAGCGGATCAAGGGCATGGTCAAGGAGTCCGGGAAGAAGACCGTCTCCGAGTTCGGCGACCTGCTGCTCGCGATGCTCGACGAGGAGCACATCTCGAGAATCCCGAAGCGGATCGTCGGAAAGGATCTCGTCAACGCCGAGTGGGCGCTCAAGGTCAGCCTCGAGGAGATACTGCAGGTCTTCCGCGCGAGCAGCGACCCGGTCTGGCAGTCCAAGCTCGACGAGTACAACCAGGTGATGCTGCGCCTCGTCAAGGTCATGCTCGAGCCCAAGGCGCGGCGCCGGCCCAAGAGCAAGGTCGGCTCCAACCGCATCGTCGTATCGGGCGACATCGGGCCGGTCGAGGTCCTCGAGTACCACCGCGCCGGCTACGACGGCTTCGTCTCGAGCGGCGGCAGCTACAACAGCCACGCGGCGATCCTCGCCCGCAGCCTGAACTTCCCGGCGATCGTCGCGGTCGACCACGAGGCGCTGCTCGACATCGACGAGGACATGACCCTCGTGATCGACTCCGACGGCTCGCTGCTGCACGTCAAGCCCGAGAAGGGCACGCTCGCCGGGCTGCGCGAGCAGGCGAAGCTCGACAAGAAGCAGCGCATGCGCCGCGCCGAGGCGAGGCGCGTCGGCGGCCCCCCGCGGACCGTCACCCGCGACGGCAACCGAGTCAGGCTGATGGCGAACATCGAGTTCCTCGACGAGATCGAAATCGCCCTTTCCGCGGGCGCCGAGGGGATCGGCCTGTTCCGGACCGAGTTCCTGTACATCGGGCGCAAGGACCCGCCGGACGAGGACGAGCAGTACGAGATGTACCGCACCGCGGTCGAGCGCAACGACGGCCTGCCGGTCACGTTCAGGACGCTCGACATCGGCCACGACAAGGTCTCGAGCGACGACTACCTGTACGCGCTCGACTCGGCGATGGGGATCCGCGCGATCCGCTACTGCCTCCGCGAGCCGGCGATGTTCAAGGAGCAGCTCCGCGCCCTGCTCCGCGCGTCGAAGCACGGGCCGATGAAGATCATGTTCCCGATGGTCTCCCACCAGCACGAGTTCGAGGAGGGCCTGCTGCTGCTCAACGAGGCGATGCGCGAGCTGCGGATGGACGCCTCCGCGGTCCCGCCGGTCGGGGCGATGATCGAGATACCCGGCTCTGTGTTCATCATGAAGCGCCTCGCGACGAACTGCGACTTCTTCTCGATCGGAACGAACGACCTGATCCAGTACACCCTGGCGGTTGACCGCAACATCGCCGCGCTTGCGCCGCTCGCCGACCCCTGCCACCCCGCGGTGATCTGGCTGCTCGGGCGCATCATCGAGCAGGGCCTCGAGCTCGAGAAGTCCGTTGTGATGTGCGGCGAGCTCGCCGCGGACCCGGGCATGGCGAAGCTCTTCTGCACCCTCGGCCTGCGCGAGCTGTCGATGACCGCGAACAAGATCGCCGAGATCCGCGAGGGCCTCGGCGGGATGAACATCGACCTATCGCGGCCGCTCGCCGAGCGGATACTGTCGTCGACCTCGGCGCGCGAGGTCCGCGAGCTTCTCGACGAGCTGCGCGGCTAGGGTCCGCCCCGCCCGGCGCCGGATAGAATCCACGCATGCTGCACCTGCAGAACAAGCTCCTGATCGCCTCCCCCATCATCGAGGAAGGCTCCCTGTTCCACAGGTCCCTGGTCTACGTTGACAGGCACTCCTCCGAGGGCACCAGGGGATACATCGTAAACAAGCCGAGCGACGTCAAGGTCGGAGAGATTCTCTCGAGCGCGGGGGTGGAAAAGAAGACCGTCCCGGCGAAGACGGCGCACCAGCCGGTCTACATCGGCGGCCCGGTCAACAGCTCCAGCGTGACCGTTCTCTGCGAGGACCCGGACGCCAGCAACGAGACCGACCTCCTCGGGGGGGCGCAGGTGCCGCTGGTGTCGACGTCCGAGTCCACGCTCAAGTCAATCGGCGCCGGCGATGGCCCGTCGAGGTACATCATGCTGCTCGGGTGCTCCTCGTGGGACCCGGGCCAGCTCGAGAAGGAGTTCCGCGACGACGCCTGGATCGCGGTCACATGCATGCCTGAGGTGATGTTCGACCCGCGGATCGACGACAGGCTCCTCGCCGCGGCGACGAGCGCGGGCTTCGACTTCAACATGCTGGTCGCCAACCGCGGCATCTGAGCTTGGCCTACGAGGGGGTCGTCCTCGCGGTCGACCCCGGCCGGAAGAAGACCGGCATCGCGGTCGGCAACACGGTGACGAACGACGCGCGCCCGCTTCGCACGGTCGCGGGTCGCTTCGAAAGCCAGGTCGACGAGGTTGCGGCCGAGTGCGAGCGCTGGAAGCCCGCAGTGATCGTAGTCGCCCTGCCCGACAGCAAGGACGCAGCGAGGTCGCACCGGCGCTGCAGAAAGTTCGCGGAGGAGCTTTCCCGGCGGACCGGGACCGACACCGTCTTCGCCGACGAGGCCTACACCACCGCCGCGGGCAGGGCCATGGAGGACAGGTCCGCCGGGGTCGACGCCAACGCGGCCTGCGTCCTGGTCACGGACTGGCTTGAGGCCCGGAGGGCCTGAGCCCCCCGGTCGCGGCGGCCGCGGCCGCCAGGCGCCTCCTGCACTCGTCCGCGCCCAGGATCTCGGCGACGTCCCCGATGTCGGGCGACTGGAGCCGGCCCGTAAGCGCGACCCGCAGCGGCATGCCCAGGCGCGGGAACTTCAGCCCGCCCGACTTGCATGCTTCCCGAACCTGCGCCTTTACCGCTTTCGCGTCCACGGAATCCAGCCCGCTTAAGGACCCGCACAGGGCGATGAACGCCTCAAGGTTGTCCTCCCCGAGCTGTCCCGAGAGCAAGGACGGCATGTCGTCGCCGGGCTCGCCCAGCCACTGAAGTTCCTCGCGCAACTCGTTGAGCGTGCGGGATTTTTCGCTTGCGATCCCAACGGCCCTGGCGGGCGCGTCCGTACCCGCCAGTTCCGCCAGGCGCTCGGGGCCGGCCAGGCGCATGTGCTCGCGGTTGATCCACAGCAGCCGCTCGAGGTCGAACCTCGCAGCGCTCCTGTTGACCCTCGACAGGTCGAACTCCCGCACCAGGTCCTCGGGCGTGTAGACCTCTGCGTCCGGCTGCGTCCACCCGAGCTGCGCTAGGTAGTTGACCATGGCCTGCGGCAGGAAGCCCTCCCTGCGGTAGTGGTCGACGTCGACGGCCATGTTGCGCTTGGACAGCCGCTCGTACGCGGGCTCGCCCTGCTCGTTGACCGCCTCGGTCCCGTCGTCGGCGACCTTGCGCCCGAGGATCAGCGGCAGGTGCGCGAAGCTCGGCAGCGCGTTGCCCAGGGCCCGGTGGATGTGCATCTGCCGCAGGGTGTTGGTCAGGTGGTCCTCGCCCCTGATGACGTGGGTGATGCCCATCTCGCCGTCGTCGACCGCCGCGGCGAAGTTGTAGGTCGCACTGCCGTCGGCCCGCAGGATCACGGGGTCGTCGAGCTCGGAGTTTGCTACCGTGACCCGGCCGCGGATCACGTCGTCGAGCTCGGAGCTGCCCTCGAGCGGGGTCGCGAAGCGCAGGCAGTGCTCCTTTCCCTCCGGGCGGTCCGTCCTGTCGCGCCAGCGCCGGTCGTACATCGGCTTGATCCCCCTTTTCTCCTGCTCGCGCCGCAGCTCGTCCAGTTCCTCTGGGGTTGCGTAGCAACGGTAGGCCAGCCCCTCCCCGAGCAGGCGCTCCGCGCGCTCGCGGTACAGGTCCCCCCTTTCCGACTGGCGGACCGGCTCGCCGTCGGGGTTCAGACCCAGCCAGCCCAGGGCCTCTGCGATCGACCGCTCGTTCGCTGCGGTCGAGCGCTCCCTGTCGGTGTCCTCCATGCGGAGCAGGAACCGCCCGCCCGCGTGCCGGGCGAAGGCCCAGTTGAACAGCGCGGTCCGCGCGCCGCCGACGTGCAATAGCCCCGTCGGGCTCGGGGCGAAGCGGCAGACGGCCATCAGGGAGCCCTGATCGCCTCGAGGCCCCCCATGTACGGGCGCAGCGGCTCGGGCACGCGCACGCTGCCGTCCTCGTGCTGGAAGTTCTCGAGCACGGCTATCCACGCGCGGCCGACAGCGACTCCTGAGCCGTTGAGGATGTGCACGAAGCCCTTCCGCTTGCCTGAGCGGTAGCGGGCCTTCATCCGGCGCGCCTGGAAGTCGAGGTCGTTGCTGACGGACGAGATCTCGCGGTAGCGGCCCTGGCCGGGCAGCCAGGCCTCGATGTCGAACGTCCGGTGCGCGGCGCTGCCGGTGTCGCCGGCGCACAGCTCGACCACGCGGTACGGCAGGCCGAGGTCACGCATGACGCGCTCCGCGTGCGAGAGGATCTCCTCGTGCGCCTCGGCCGACGAGTCGGGATCGGTCACCTGCACAAGCTCGACCTTGTCGAACTGGTGCTGCCTGAGCATGCCGCGGGTGTCCTTGCCATACGATCCGGCCTCGCGGCGGAAGCACGGCGAGTGCGCGACGAGCCGCAGCGGCAGTTCGTCGTCGGTGAGCGTCGCGCCCGCGACGAGGTTCGCAAGCGGCACCTCGGACGTCGGTATCAGGTGCAGGTCGTCGTGCTTCGAGGTGAAGAACTCGTGGTCGTCGCCGAACTTCGGGAGCTGCCCCGTGTTCGTCATCGCGCGGGTGTTGACCATGTACGGGACGCAGCGCTCCGAGTAGCCGTGCTCGCGCACGTGGGTGTCGAGCATGAACTGCGCAAGCGCCCGGTGCAGGGTCGCGCCCGCGCCGGCGAGGGTCGCGAAGCGGGCCTGAGACATCGCGCTCGCGGTCTCGAAGTCGAGCGCGCCGAGCAGCCCGCCGAGCTCGACGTGGTCGCGCGCCCAGTCGCCGAGGTCGGGCCTTTCGCCGACGACGCGGACCTCGCGGTTGTCGGCCTCCGACGAGCCGTCCGGGACGTCGCCGTGCAGCACGTTCGGCAGCCGCAGCATGAAGCCCTCGAGGTGCGCGCGGGCCTCCTCGATCTTCGCCTGGAGCTCCTTGATCCCGGCGCCGGCCTCGACGCTTTTTTCCTTGGCCGCCTCGGCCTCGCTGTCCTTGCCGGCGCGCTTGAGCTCGGCGAACTCCTTCGACAGCCTGTTGCGCTCGGCCCGGAGGCCCTCCTCCTTGCGGCGCAGCTCGCTGAGCGCGGAGTCGAGCTCGGCGAACCTGCCGAGGTCCGCGTCGACGCCGCGCCTTGCGAAGTTGGCGGCCATGCCGCCCGGATCCTCCCGCAGGAGCGCGGGATCGATCATGACGCGGCCGCTTGGGCCTCCCCGGACTCCTCCGGCTCCTCGATGAGCATCATGAAGGCGTCCTCGAGGGTCTTGGACCCCTCGTACTCCCTGAGCAGCCCGTCCGGCGTTCCGGAAAAGCACACCCTGCCGCCGTGCAGCAGCGCCATCTCCTCGCAGACCTCCTCGATGTCGGACAGCGAGTGCGAGGTGAAGAACAGCGTCCCGCCGCCATCGTTGATCCGGCGGAACAGCCGCTTGAGCAGCGCGCGCGCCTTGGGGTCCAGGCCGCTCATCGGCTCGTCGAGGATGTAGAGGTCGCGCTCGAGCAGGAAGATGCTCGCTAAGCCGAGCTTCTGCGTCATCCCCTTGGAGAACGAGCGCACCGGCTTGTCGAGCGCCTCGAGGTCCAGGTCGATGGAATTGAGCATCTCGACCGTCTTGCCCTCGTCGTAGTCCTCGTGGTTGAGGCTCATGACGAACTTGACGAACTGCCGGCCGTTGAGGTAGTACGGCGGGACGAAGCGCTCCGGCAAAAAGCACATGTTCTCCCGCGAGAGCCGGTCCCTCGACGAGCGGCCGAAGATCTCGATCGTTCCCTTGTCGTAGTGGCAGAAGTCGAGCAGGCACTTGATGAAGGTGCTCTTGCCCGCGCCGTTTACCCCGGCGCAGCCGTATGCCTTGCCCCTGGGCACCGTCAGGTCGAAGCCCTTGAGGACCTTGTTGCGCAGGTAGCTCTTGTGTACGTCGCGCGCCGTTATAGCCGGCGTGCCGTTGCCGGCGCCGGCGCCTGCTTCGGGCTCCGGCGCGCCCCCTGCCTGTCCGCTCTCGTCAGCCATCAAGCGCGGGATTCTAGGTCACCGCCATGACGGCGAGGGCCTCGGGCAGCTCCTCCATTCGGTCGATCACCGTGTCGGCCGCAAGGCCCGCAATGCCTGTGCGCTGGTGGTAGCCGTAGCTCACGAGGACCATCCGGGCGTAGCCCGCGCCCTCGCACGCCTTGACGTCGGCGACTGAGTCGCCGACCATCACCGCCAGGGACGGACCGACGCCGAGCTCCTCGGCCGCGCGGAGCAGCGGGCCGGGATCGGGCTTGGACGTCGGCAGGCTGTCGCCGCAGACTACGCTGCCGAATCGCACCGACGGCAGGAAGCGCTCCAGCAGCGGGACAGTGAACCGCTCGAGCTTGTTGGTCGCGACCCCGAGGCGCCACCCCTCCCCCTGCAGCCGCTCCAGGGTGTCGGCGACCGTCGGGTACAGGCTGTCGCGCCGGAGCAGCATGTCCCCGTAGATGTCCAGGGTGCGCGCGAGCACGGCGTCGAACAGCTCCGGGTCGGGCTCGCCCCAGTGCTCGCCGGTGAGCACCCTCTTGACGAACC
>CAZDYI010000021.1:0-16078 GCA_964509765.1 uncultured Gammaproteobacteria bacterium | reverse complement strand
GCTTTACGCCTAGGATGAGCAGGTCGATGTCGGAGCCGGGGTGCAATTCCCCGCGCCCGTAGCCGCCCAGCGGGATCTGGCGCTGTTCGCAGTGGGCGGCTACGGGCGCGGGGAATTGCTCGGGACCGCAGGCGATACCTCGCTCGGCGGCGACGACTTCGACTACGCCCTCTACAGCTTTGCGTGCGAGAGGAAAGAGGCGGAAAGGCCGCAGGGCCCGGAACTGCAGATGGCCTTGCACAAGACACAGCTGGTCAAGGAGGGACTCTGCATGAATCCGGACATTCCGCAAGAGTTCGACACACCGAAGGGGCCGGTCACGATCTCGCATTCAGAGTTCGTCGAGGCCGTGAAGCCGCTCACCGACCGGACGCTGTCGATCCTCGAGCGCTGCGTGGTGGAAAGCGCCAAGGGCGAGGAGCTGCGCGGGGTGATCATGGTCGGCGGCGCGACGCGCATGCCGCACATCCGCGAGGCGGTCGGCGAACTGATGGACGCGCCGATGCACACCGACATCGACCCCGACGAGGTGGTCGCGCTCGGCGCCGCGTCGCAGGCGGACATCCTCGCCGGCAACCGCCCCTCCGACGAGTGGCTGCTGCTCGACGTCACGCCGCTGTCGCTCGGAATCGAGACGATGGGCGGGCTCGTCGAGCGGATCATCCCGCGCAACAGCGCGATCCCGGTCGCAAGGGCCCAGGAGTTCACCACCCACAAGGACGGCCAGTCGGCGATGTCGGTCCACGTCGTCCAGGGAGAGCGCGACCTCGCCTCCGACTGCCGCTCGCTCGCGCGGTTCTCTGTCAAGGGCATCCCGCCGATGCCTGCGGGCACGGCCCGGATACGGGTGACCTACCGCGCCGACGCGGACGGGATACTGTCGGTAACTGCGCGCGAGATGAAGACCGGCACCGAGACCGGCATCGAGGTCAAGCCCTCGTACGGGCTCACCGAGGACGAGGTCGCGGACATGCTCAGGTCGGCGACCGAGCACGCCGGCGAGGACATCGAGGCGCGCTCGCTCGCCGAGGCGCGGGTCGAGGCCGAGAGCCTCAGGGGCATGCTTGCAAAGGCGCTCGAGGACGAGCCCGACATCGCCGGCGAGGACCTGCCCGCGATTCGGGATGCGATGGAAAAGCTGGACGAAGCCGTGGATGGCGGCGACGCGGACGCGGTCCGCGACGCGACGGGCAGGCTCGACAGGGCATGCGAGGGCTTCGCGCAGCGGCGGATGGAGCAGGCGATGAAGAAGGCGCTTGAGGGAGTTAAGGTCGATGACGTCGCCTGAGGGCCCTTCCGGGCACGTGCTGGTCTGCGGCGGGGTACACCCGGATGGCATCGACATACTCGAGGAGGCGCCCGGGATCACCTTCGAGCTGATCGAGGACGACAGCGAGCGGCTCGCCGATAGGATCGCGGACTGCGAGGGCGTGGTCATGCGCATCTGCGAGATGACCGAGGCGATGGTCGAGGGGGCTGACAGGCTCAAGGTCGTCTCGCGCCACGGGGTCGGGGTCGACAACATCCCGGTCGCGGCGCTCACCGCGCGCGGAATCCCGGTAATGGTCACCGGCGACGCGAACTCGGAATCGGTTGCCGAGCACGCGCTGTTCATGCTGCTGTCGCTGCTGCGCAAGGGGTCCGAGATGGACCGCGCCGTGCGCGAGGGCGACTGGCAGGCGCGGCGCCGGGTGCGCACCTCCGAGGCCAAGGGCAGGCGGATGCTCGTGGTCGGCTTCGGCCGGATCGGCAAGCTCGCCGCGGCGAAGTTCGCGGCGCTCGGCATGGAGGTTTCCGTGCACGACCCGTACGTGGACGCGTCCGCCTGCGAGGAGCATGGCGTGAGGCACGCCGAGGACCTCAACGCGGAGCTCGCCCGGGCCGACGCCGTCAGCCTGCACATGCCGAGCACCGGCAAGGAGGTGATAGGCGAGGCGGAGCTCTCCCTGATGCAGGAGCACGCCCTGCTCATCAACGTCTCGCGCGGGGACCTGGTCGACGAGGACGCGTTGGCCAAGGCGCTCAAAGAGGGCAGGCTCGCGGGCGCCGGGGCGGACGTGTTCGGGACCGAGCCGCCGCCTTCGGACCACCCGCTGCTGGGCCTCGGGAACACCATCCTCAGCCCGCACAGCGCGGCGCTGACCGACGACTCGCTGCGGGCGATGGGGACCGTCTGCGTCCGCAACGTGCTCGACGCGCTCGCCGGCGCGCCGCGGCCCGACTGCGTGTTCAACAGGGAGGTGCTGGAAGGGCGCCCGTAGGGGCCCGCTGGCCGCAGGCCGGTCTTTTAAAATCCCCGCCTTTGTACCCATGCCCAAGGTGAAGGTCCTTCCGCACGGCGATCTGTGCCCGTCCGGCTCCGAGTTCGACGCGGAGCCCGGCATCTCGCTGTGCGACGCCATGCTCAGGCAGGGCATCGACATCGAGCACGCCTGCGAGAAGTCGTGCGCGTGCACTACCTGCCACGTGATCCTGCGGGAGGGCTACGACAGCCTCGAGGAGCCGACCGAGGACGAGGAGGACCTCCTCGACCGAGCCTGGGGGCTCGAGCCCGAGTCGCGGCTGTCGTGCCAGGTCATCCTCGGCGGCGAGGGGCTGGAGGTCGAGATCCCGAAGTACACGATCAACCACGCCAAGGAGGAGCACTGATGCGCTGGACGGACACCGCCGACATCGCGATCGCGCTGGCGGAGGCGCACCCGGACCTCAAGCCGCTCGAGGTCCGCTTCACCGACATGCACCGGATGGTCTGCGAGCTCGAGGGCTTCGAGGACGACCCCGTGGCGTCCAACGAGCGGATCCTCGAGGCGATACTGACCGCCTGGCTCGAGGAGGCCGACGACTAGCGCCGGCCTGGCCGCGCCGCCGTCGCCGACCGGACCCGGACCTTCCATGGAGTTCGCGATCGCGTACGTCGCGGCGGTGGTGCTCGGCGGCATCGCCGGCAGCTTCATCAACGTCGTCGTCTACCGCCTGCCGTCGGTCGCCGCGGCCGGGATCCGGCCGAACGCGACCAAGGGGCTGTCGTTCCTCGCCTGGCCGCTGTCGTTCTGCCCGCACTGCGGGGCCGGGATCAAGCCGTGGAACAACATACCCGTCGTCAGCTACCTGCTGCTCGGCGGCCGCTCGCCGTGCTGCGGCAAGAGGATCTCGCCGCGCTACATCGCCCTCGAGCTTCTGGGGATCGCCGCCACGGTCCTGTGCGTCGCGCGCTTCGGGCCCGGGATCCAGTTCCTCTGGGCCTGCCTGTTCTGCTGGTTTTTGATCGCGATCTGCTGGATCGACGCCCAGCGCTACATCCTGCCCGATGTCCTCGTGCTGCCGATGCTCTGGCTCGGCCTTCTGGCCAACCTCAACGGCACCTTCGTCCCGCTGCAGGAGTCGGTGCTGGCCTCGGTGTCGGGCTACCTGCTGCTGTACGCTCTTTCCGAGGCCTCCCGCGGCGTGACCGGCCGGCGGATGATCGGGACCGGCGACCCGAAGCTGCTGGCCGCGCTCGGAGCCTGGATGGGCTGGCTGATGCTGCTCGCGCTGTTCGTCGCCGCGCTCACGACGAGCGTGGTGGGCCTAGTCGCGCAGCTGCTGCGCGGCCGCGACAGGGAGATCAGGCTGGACTCCGCGCTCGCCTTCGGCCCGCACCTGGGCGCGGCGGGGTTCTTCGTCCTCGTGGCGGGCGGCTGGCTGCTCGCCCTGTACATGCCGTGATCCCCTTCGTCGGCCTCACCGGCGGGATCGCCAGCGGCAAGTCCACCGCCTCGGCGCAGTTCGCGAGCCACGGCGTGCCGGTCGTGGACGCCGACGACGTCGGCCACATGCTCTACGAGGCCGGCGGCAAGGCGGTCAAGTTCGTCAAGCGCGAGTTCGGCCCGGACTTCATCGACTCCGACGGATCGGTCGCGCGCGACATGCTCCGCGAGGAGGTCTTCAAGGACCAGCGGGTCCGCAAGCGCCTCGAGGCGATCACCCACCCGCTGATCCGCAAGGAGTGCCTGACGCAGATGAACCGGGCGACCGGCATCTACGGGATCCTGGTCGCGCCGCTGATGTTCGAGTCCGAGTTCATCACCGAGTCCCTCGAGCGGGTGCTCGTCATCGACTGCGACGAGAAGGTCCAGCTCGCCCACGGGCTCTCGCGCGGCCGGTTCACAGAGGAGCAGCTGCGCCGGGCGATGAAGGCGCAGATGGGGCGCGAGGGCCGCCTCAAGCGCGCCGACGACGTGATCGTCAACGACGGCGACTACGCGCAGCTCGCCGCGGCGGTCGACAGGATGCACGAGGGGTACCTGGAGCGGTTCAACAAGGCCTGAGCCGCCGGGCGATGATGGAAAATAGACCACTTGCGACGAAAACCTGAGGAGGGGAGGAATGCTCAAGAACATAGACCCGCTGCTGAACGCGGACGTCCTGCGCGCGCTTCGGGCCATGGGCCACGGCGACGTGCTGGTGATGTCCGACGCGAACTTCCCGAGCGAGTCGACCGCCGAGGATACTGTGTACGGCGAGCTGCTGCGCATCGACGCCGGCGCGGCCCGGGCCGCCGAGGCGATCCTGTCGGTGTTTCCGCTCGACAGCTTCGTCGACCACCCCGCGCAGCGGATGGAGGTCCAGGGCGACCCGAACGAGGTCCCCGCGGTCCAGCGCGAGGTCCAGGAGGTCGTCAAGCGCCACGAGGGCGGCGAGATCGAGGGCGTCGAGCGCTTCAGGTTCTACGACATGGCCAAGGAGTGCTACTGCGTGATCACCACCTCCGAGTACCGGCCGTGGGGCTGCTTCATGTTCAAGAAGGGGGTGGTCTTCCACCCGAAGGACACGCTGTCGAAGCACTCGGGCAAGGAGCTCTCGCTCGACGAGGCGCACGAGAAGTAGGGGCCCTGCGGTGGAAGGCGGGATCGTGATCATGGGCGTGTTCGTCGCCGACGTGACGTTCCGCGCCCCGCGCCTGCCGCACATGGGCGAGACCCTCGTCGGCTCGAGGTTCCAGAGCGGCCCGGGCGGCAAGGGCTCCAACCAGTCCGTCGCCGCCGCGCGCGCGGGCGGCAAGGTGTCCTTCATCGCCAAGATCGGGAACGACACCTTCGGCGACATGGCCAAGGCGACCTGGAAGGATGCCGGCGTCGACGACCGCACGCTCGAGGCCGACGTCCCGACCGGAGCGGCGATGATCTTCGTCAACGACGAGACCGGCGACAACGCGATCATCCTCGTGCCGAGCGCCGGTGACACGCTGTCGCCCGAGGACGCGCGGTCGCGCGCGGAGCTGATCGGGTCCGCCAAGGTCTTCGTGACGCAGCTCGAGCAGCCGTTCGGGACCGCGCTCGAGGCGCTCAAGATAGCGAAGGAGGCGGGCGTGACGACGGTGCTCAACCCCGCGCCCGCACCGGAGCCCGTTGCGGAGGAGGTCTTCCCGCTGTGCGACTTCGTCACGCCGAACGAGAGCGAGGCCGAGGGCCTGACGGGAATAAAGGTCGAGACCGAGGAGCAGGCGAGGAAGGCCGCAGACGCGCTGCTCGGGCTCGGCGCGGGCTGCGTGATGCTCACGCTCGGCGAGCGCGGCGTGCTGGTGCACGACGGCAAGGTCTCCGGGATGGTTTCGTCCTTCGACGCCGGCCCCGTCGCCGAGACAACAGGCGCCGGCGACGCCTTCAACGGCGCGCTTGCGGTCGCCCTGGCCGAGGGCCGCGGGCTGCAGGAGGCCGCCCGGTTCGCCTGCGCCTGCGCGGGAATCTCGGTAACTAGGCCGGGCACCGCGCCGTCGATGCCGGACCGCAGCGAGATAGACGCCCTGCTCGCCCGCTAGGGCGGCACGGGGCGCGGCCCGCACGCGAGGGAGCCGGACCGATGCGCGAGGACCGGATCAAGCACGCCTTCATCTGGCCGGCGCTGCTGGTCGTCCTGATCGTCACGATCTACCCGCTGGTCTACTCGCTGACGGTCAGCTTCACCTCGTTCCGCCTGATCCCGCCGACCCCGCCGAAGTTCATCGGCTTCGGCAACTACGCCAAGCTACTCGGCCAGGAGCGGTTCTGGGACGTCATCCAGACCACCTCGCTGATCTCGTTCTTCGCTGTCATCTTCCAGTACGTGTTCGGGCTCGCGCTCGCGCTCGCGCTGCACGCCAAGGTCTTTGCCCACCGGCAGCTGCGGGTGGGGCTGCTTATGCCGATGCTCATGGCGCCGGTCGCGGTCGCGCTGATGGGCCGGATGGTGTTCAACCCGACGCTCGGGCCGATCAACCAGTTCTTCTCGGCGCTCGGGATGCCGAACCTGCCTTTCCTGACGAACTCCACCTTCGCGCTGTCGGTTCTGACGATCGTCGAGATCTGGATGTGGACGCCGTTCGTGATGCTGCTGATGCTCGCGGGCCTGCAGACCCTGCCGTCCGACGTCTACGAGGCCGCCGAGCTCGAGAACGCGACCCCCTGGCAGAGGTTCTGGACGATAACCTTCCCGATGCTCCTGCCGATCTCGGTCGCGGTCGTGTTCATCCGCCTGATCGAGAGCATGAAGCTGATGGACACGGTCATCGCCATGACCGGCGGCGGGCCCGGGATCTCGACCGAGACCCTCACGCTGTTCGCCTACCAGGAGGGCTTCAAGAAGTTCAACCTCGGCTACACCGCGGCTTTGTCGTTCCTGTTCTTGATCGTCATCGTCGTCATCAGCACGCTGTACCTGGTCGTGCTGCGGCCCCACCTCGCCCGGCACCGATGAGGCACGGGACGGTCACCCAGTTCGCGGCGCCGGTGCGGGCGCTGATCGTCGCGGGCGTCCTGTTCTGGGCGTTCTTCACCCTGTTCCCGTTCTACTGGACGCTGATCACCTCGTTCAAGAAGACGACGGCGATCATCTCCGGACCGTCGTACTTCCCGTGGATCGACTTCAAGCCGTCGGCCCACGCCTGGTTCGAGATGTTCCAGGGCAAGCGGGGCAACTTCATGGGCAACCTCGGCAGCTCTGCGGCGGTGAGCATCGTCTCGTCGCTGGTCGCGACCCTGCTCGGGGCGATGGCCGCCTACGCGCTCGTGCGCTACCGCTTCCGCGTCCCGCTCGGGGCGGGCCTCGCGTTCGCAGTGATCGCGATCGCAGGCTTCGTCCTGTTCCAGTCGCTCGGGATGGGCCGGTTCTCGTCGATCAGCATCGCGTTCGCGATCGCGCTCGCGGTGGCGGTCGCGCTCGGCAACATGAAGCTGCCGGGACCGGTGCTCGGCAACGAGGACATCATCTTCTGGTTCGTCTCGCAGCGGATGTTCCCGCCGATCGTCGCAGCCTTCGCGCTGTTCCTGCTCTACTCCGAGTTCGGCAGGATGGGCTTCAAGATGGTCGACACCTTCCTCGGGCTGACGCTGTGCTACATCGCGTTCTCGCTGCCGATAGTGATCTGGCTCATGCGCGACTTCTTCTCGTCGCTGCCGCCCGAGATCGAGGAGGCCGCGATCGTCGACGACGTGCCGATCTGGCGGGTGTTTGCGCAGATCGTCCTGCCGATGTCGCTGCCGGGGCTGTCGGCGACGTTCATGATCACGCTCGCCTTCGTCTGGAACGAGTACCTGTTCGCGCTGTTTTTGACCAACACGGACTGGCAGACGCTGCCGATCATCGTTGTCTCGCAGATCAGCCAGCGCGGCGACGAGTGGTGGGCGCTGAGCACAGCGGCGATCGTCGCGATGGCGCCGACGGTGGTGGTCGCCTGGGCGCTCGGCAGGATGATGCGCTCGGGGCTCGTGCTCGGCAGCATCAAGTAGAAAGGGAAAGGGAAATGGAGACAGGCAGGTGACGGGAGTCGTGCTCAGCGGGGTGTCGAAGTCCTTCGGCGAGACCGTGGTCATCCCGGGGGTCGACCTCGAGATCCGGGACAAGGAGTTCGTGGTCCTCGTCGGCCCGTCAGGCTGCGGGAAGACCACGACCCTGCGGATGATCGCGGGCCTCGAGAACGTCTCGGGCGGCAGGATCAACTTCGGCGTGCGCGACGTCACCGACGTCCGGCCGGGCAAGAGGAACTGCGCGATGGTCTTCCAGAACTACGCGCTCTACCCGCACATGACCGTGGCCGAGAACATCACCTACGGCATGCGCGTGCGCGGGACGGCAAAGGAGGAGGTCGCCAAGGCCCTCGACGAGGCCGCGCGGATACTCGGCCTCGAGCCGTACCTCGACCGCCAGCCCAAGCACCTCTCCGGCGGGCAGCGCCAGCGGGTCGCGATCGGCCGCGCGATCGTCCGCCACCCGGACGTCTACCTGTTCGACGAGCCGCTGTCGAACCTCGACGCCAAGCTCCGCATCGAGATGCGCGTGGAGATCCGCGAGCTCCACCGGCGGCTCGGGACCACGATGATCTACGTCACCCACGACCAGGTCGAGGCGATGACGATGGCCGACCGGGTGGTCGTGATGAACGAGGGCAACGTCGAGCAGGCCGCCGACCCTCTTACCCTCTACAACGAGCCGGCCAACCTGTTCGTCGCGGGCTTCATCGGCGCGCCGAGCATGAACTTCCTCAAGGGCAAGGTCTCGGGCGACAGGTTCGAGACAGAAGGCGGGATCGACATGGCGATCCCCGACGGGCATCCCGCCAAGGGCGTTGCGTCAGGAGAGGTGGTCTGCGGGATAAGGCCCGAGCACATGGCCTTCGACAAGCCGGACGCGGCCGCGAAGGTGCGCCTGCGCATCAAGGCGGTCGAGCCCCTGGGCGCGCACACCCTTCTTGCCGGCATGGTGGGTGAGTCCCCGTTCATCGTCCAGGCTTCGGCGCAGTCCAAGGCGAAGCCCGACGAGGATATCGAAGTGCCTGTGGACATGGGCGAGTCGCATTTCTTCACCGCCGACACCGGCAAGGCGATCAGGTCAGGGCAGTGAATTCCTGCTCCTGCGAGGCACACGGGATGGCCTGAGACTGGATGATGCGCAACGCATCCCAAGATTGCATGAGGAGCAAAAAAAAACCATGAAAGCCGTGCCTTGTGAAAAAAAAATTTCGTTGATTAATTAATCAACGATCGTTTATTTTTTCCAAAAACTGCAAATTAGACAGGAAATACAATTAATTAGAACCACGGGAAAATACCGATCCCGCAGGAATCATGTCAGTATTCGTGAGCCAATCGCGGAGCAGGGCCCAGGATCAGCAGGATGATGATCGCCACCAGCGGCGTGGTGACGACCGCCACGATTCCCCAGACTAGCACGTTCCGCTCGAACCTGTAGGCCACGTAGCAGGCGCCTAGGGTCAGGAAGAACCAGAGCAGCAGGGACCCGCCGGCGGCCTCCTCGACGATGCCGTCGGCCGCGCACTCCTCGAGGCCGAGGCAGTCCTCGTCCATCACTGGCCCGACGCAGGCGCGCCGTCGGGAACCGGGGCGTCCGCGGGGATCAGACCCTCGTCCTTGAGGTCGGTCCACAGACCCGCAGGCAGCTCGGACTGCGCCCATGCCAGGGACTCGTTGCTCTCCTTGGCGCTGCGCGTCCCGATCACGACCGATGCGACCGCCGGGTGCGACATGCCGAACTGCAGGGCCGCTGCCGGCAGGCGGACCTCGTGGCGCTCGCAGATCGCCTTGAGCTGGAACGCGCGCTTGACCAGGTCCTCGGGGGCGAGCTTGTAGTTCCACATCGAGTTCGCAATGTCGTCGGTGACGAGGATCCCGGAGTTGAACACTCCGCCGAGGATCACGTTCACTCCGCGCTCGGTGCACTTGGGCAGGTAGGTCTTGGCGGCCTCCTGCTCGAGCAGGGTGTAGCGCCCGGCGAGCAGCGTGGTGTCGAGGTCGATGGCGTCCATGGCGGCCTCGGCGACCTCCCACTCGTTGGTGCCGAGGCCGATCGCCCCGATCTCGCCGCTTTCCTTGAGCTCGGTGAGGGCCTTGCCCGCGCCCTCCATGGCCTCCTTGAAGGCCTTTGGCTGGTCCTCGCCGTGCTCGGCGACGCCGACGTCGTGGATCAGTAGTACGTCGAAGCGGTCAAGGCCCATGCGCTGGATCGAGTCCTCGTACGAGCGCATCGCGGCGTCGTAGGAGTAGTCGTAGACCGGATTGAACGGCAGGGTGCTCAAAAAGAACGTGTCGGTCGGCATCTCGTTCCGGCGCGGCTTGAGGAGCCGGCCGACCTTGGTCGCCAGGACGAACTCGTCGCGGGGCTTGGTCCGCAGGAAATCTCCGAGGCGCCGCTCGGCGAGGCCGTATCCGTAGAACGGGGCGGTGTCGAAGACTCGTATGCCGCCGTCCCAGGCCGCCTCAAGGCAGGCGACGACGTCTTCCTCGTCGATGGGGGTGAACATGTTGCCGAGCGGGGCCGTTCCCACGCCCAGCAACGTCGCGGGAACGGACGTCTTGCCGATCGTGTGCCGCGACCCGATTGCCCCCATAACCGCTGATTTTATCAGCAGTCTCCATGAGCTCTCAGCTGGAAACGCCTGCCGAATATTCCAACTGGCAGTCTAGAACATGGCGATAGGGGTGTTTGCCAGATAATCTGATATACTTCCCTGAACGTGAGTGCTTCCAGTCCTGCCTCTGAAGCCAGCGCGCCGTTGCGCGAGTCGATTGACCTCCAGCCAAGTAGCCAAGATCGGCAACTTGGGGTTGTTGAGCAACCACAAGACTCAGTCGAGTTTGATGAGGAGACATCCGCATGGCACAAGTCCGTCACCGGACAGTTCCTTTGCGGGGACTCCTCTCAGGTCCTCAAGCAGTTTCCGGAGGACTGCGTGGACCTGATAATCACCTCACCCCCGTATTACACGCACCGCATGTACAACGGTGGAGGGAACGGCATAGGCCAGGAAAGTACTCCGGAAGAGTACTTGTCAGCCCTGTTGGAGACACTGCAGGAGTGTTGCAGGGTTGTCAAACCCACGGGAAGCATTGTCTACAACCTTGGTGACAAATACACCGGCGGCAATTTGATGCTTCTTCCTTACCAGTTTGCGATTAAAGCGAGTACAGAACTTCCCCTACAGTTAATCAACGAGATTACTTGGGTCAAAACCAATCCCACTCCTCGGCAATACAAACGCAGATTAGTATCGGGAACCGAACCGTTTTTCCACTTCGCTCTCGGCCCGTCATACTATTATGACAGGGAAGCCTTCTTCCACAATGATAAATCCACAATAACAAACAGGCCTACAGCTAAGTTAGGCCAATCGTACAGAAAACTCATTGATGATTCGAGCGAGTTGACTGCACTTCAAAAAGAGTTGGCACATTCAGAGCTTGATATAGTTATCAACGAGGTTCACAACGGCAAAATCAAAGGGTTTAGGATGAAAATAAAAGGAATTCATGCCGAGGCGTTTGGCGGTCAGAGTGGAGGCAGAAAAAGCCAGATGGATCGCAATGGATTTACAATCATCCGATTACTTGGTGCTAAGATGAAAAAAGATGTTATCGAGAGTCCTGTGGAAAATGTGCCCGGCACCAAACATACTGCAATTTTCCCACAGCAGATAATTCGCGAGTTCATCAAAATGTTATGTCCGGCAGGAGGCTTGGTGGTTGACCCGTACATGGGTAGTGGAACTACTGCCTTGGCCGCGATCAGTGAAGGCAGGGAGTTTGTAGGTATAGATTTAGAACAGAAGTATTGTGAATATGCTGAGATAAGAGTCGGTGAGTTCGAGGCTGGAGGATGACAAAGAAATCCGAATCAGAAATGGCCAAGGAAGCCCTTGAGAGTTCTCTGCACTGTGCGGAGAGCGGTGAAGACAAGGAAACTCAACTTATTCCCGCCGATTCTGGCGAGGGCCTAGCTTTCCTCGCACAAATCGCAAACTCAGGAAAATACGTAGCAGTACTAACTGTGCTAGTTACCTTGCTCGTGAAGAAGGTTATCGATCCTGAGCAGGATATTCGGCTACATCGAACTGATTTCACAGGAGGCTTCTCTGGAAGATCATTCGACACTAAGCATATCACTCCATTCCTGCGCGATAATGATTTCCCTCACATGAAATCAGGCTCAGGTTGGCTGACGCGGAGTCTGGAACAATTTGCTCCATACGACATGAATTATCCTGGCAAGATCCAACCTAAACTAGCAAAGAGTCATTTTCTCAATCTTATTGACAAGATCGAAAAAAATGAATTCAGTGCGGATTCTTGCTTACGGTATATTTTTCAGGAACTAGTTAAGCACAGGAATGAGTCTCAGGAATTGGTGTTGTCGAGGCCACAAAATTTATCAATTCAGCAGATTATCGATATATTAGATGTATTCTGGCGAGATGCTTCATCTGGAGCCTCAAGAGTGCCCGTGCTCGCCGTATACGCAGCATATAAGTGCCTGACAACAGAGGTGTCTCGATATCAACAACTCAAAATCCTAGACTTAGAGTCGCACACCAGTGCAGATAGCAAAACAGGGCGGTCAGGTGACATAGATTTCGAGATGGAAGGGAAGATTGTCGAATCAGTCGAAATCAAGCATAATCTGCCGATCGATGCTGAACTTGTCAAGAAAACGATAAATAAAAATAAATCCAATCCCGTAAACAGACTGTACCTTCTCAGCACGAATGAGGATATTGTTGATACCAGCGGGGTCAAGCGCCTAACGAAAGACGCTAGGGATAGATACGGTAGCGAAATCATCGTTGATGGGCTGGGAAGAACACTGTTGCACTTGCTCAGGCTGCTGACTGACACAAACGATTTCATTAACGCTTTTGTATCTTACTTGGAAAAAGACAAGGAAGTGAGCTATGACGTAAAGAAAAAATGGAACAAGGTTGTTGATGAAATGAATCAAGAAAAATAGAGGGATCTTCAATTTACTTTCCACGGGTTTGTCACAATAATTCAGAAATTAGGTTTCTCTGTGAGCAGATCTTCGTTTCCCATGCAGGACGAGACTGCCCGCCAGTGGCTGCAGAGCATGTTCGAGACCGCCCTCTCGGCGGCCTCGCCGCTCGGCAAGTTCGACCCCCTGCCGCGCGGGAAGGCCAAAGGCCGCACGATCGTCCTCGGCGCGGGCAAGGCCGCGGCGAGCATGGCGGCGGCCTTCGAGAGGCAGTGGAAACGGCCGGTCGAGGGGCTGGTGGTCACCCGCTACGGCCACGGGTGCGAGACCAAGCATGTGGAGGTCGTCGAGGCAGGGCACCCGGTTCCCGACGACAGCGGCGTGCGCGCCACAGAGAGGATCATGAGGCTCGCCGCCGAGGCCACTGAGGACGACCGCATCGTGTTCCTCGGCTCGGGCGGGATGTCTTCGCTGCTTGTCATGCCGGCCGACGGCGTGACCCTGGAGCAAAAGCGGGAGATAACGCAGCGGCTGCTGAGGTCCGGCGCGCCGATCGAGCACATGAACTCGGTGCGGCGGGCGCTGTCTGCGGTCAAGGGCGGCAGGCTGGCGGCGGCCTGCTACCCGGCCGACCTGACAACCTACCTGATCTCCGACGTGAGGGGCGACGACCCGGCGGTGATCGGCTCTGGTCCGACCGTCCAGCCGGCCGAGCTTGAGGATTACACAGACGTGTTGCGGAAGTGGGACGTAGAGGTTGCAGACGACATCCTCGAGGCGATGGAAAGAAACAAGCTTCCGCTGCTGAAGCGAAAGCCGAAGGTGCACGTGATCGCCACCGCAAGCCGGGCCCTGAAGACCGTTGCCGCGGAAGTCGAGATCGTCGGGGCCAGGCACGTCATGCTCGGCGATTCCATCTTCGGGGACGCAAGGGAGGAGGCCAGGAAGATGGCCGTGATCGCAAGGAAGCTTGCCGAGGCGGTGACCACGCCGACAGTGCTGATCTCCGGCGGCGAGACAACGGTGACAGTGCGTGGCAAGGGCAGGGGCGGGCGCAACATGGAGTTCCTGCTGGCCCTGGGGCTGGAGTTGGAGGGTGTGGACGGGATCTACGCGATCGCTTGCGACACCGACGGGATCGACGGGACGACTGAGCATGCTGGGGCCGTCCTGCACCCGGACACGCTCAAGAAGATGCGAGAGGCGGGCGTCGACCCCGTGGAATGCCAGGAGCAAAACGACTCCGAGAGGGCGTTCGCGTCGGTGGATGGCTTGGTCACAACCGGGCCTACGCTGACAAACGTGAATGACTTCAGGGCTGTGCTGGTCGTTCCCGCAGGTTCAGATTGAAGACTTGGCGAAAAAATGCCGGGAATTATGTTGTTCGAGGTCACTTCGAATTCGATGGAATTCCTGCAGCCCTTCGCAGGCGGTCAGCAACCGCATGCCAGTCTGTTTTGAGCGGCACTTGGTTTACGGCAATCACGGTGGCATCGGTTTTCTCCAGAAGACGCAATTGCCTGTACAGGTTCAGTTCCGCCGACCTGAAGTCTTCGCTCATCTTCTGCCACAAACCGTCTTCAATTCCGTCGGGCTTGTTGAACCCCATGGCAGCCACCCGTTCCTGCGGCATCGAAGCGACGCAGTTCATGAAGTCATCCTTGCCCAGCACCACCAGCCTTTGCTTGGGTGAGTAGTGACTGTCCAGATTGCCGGGAGCGGCGACGCCGCCGCCGCTTCCCGACAGTATGCAGGCCCCGAAACCATCCTCGATCTGGTCGAGCGTGTATGCGCCCGGCCGCAGCATTTCCGGGCTGCCGGGTTCCGTCAGACCTACAACCGTCGACTCGATGCCAAGCGTCGTCTTGCCCCCGTCGAGAATGAGCAGGTCAGTGTCTTTGAAGTCGTCCGCAACGTGTCCGGCTTCGGTCGGGCTCGGCCTGCCGAAGCGGTTGGCCGAGGGCGCCACCAGCGCCTTGGACTTCACCTTCCCCAGCAGCTGCCGGGCAAGCGGATGCTCCGGCACGCGCAGGGCAACCGTAGGGTGCCCGCCCGAGGCGGCATCTCCCCGGCCGCCGCGCCTCCTGAGCACGAGGGTGAGCGGGCCCGGCATGAGCTCGCCTGCGATTTTCCGGGCCGCGGCCGGAACTTCCTCGGCCCAGTAGTCCAGCTGGCCTGGGTCGAGCAGGTGGATGATCATCGGATGGCAGGCAGGCCTTCCCTTGAGCGTGAACACCTGCGACACGGCATCGTCGTTGCATGCGTCCGCGCCGAGGCCGTACACGGTCTCGGTCGGGAACGCAACGGGCCGGCCGGAGTTCAGTCGGACGGCCGCTTGGTTGACGTCTGTGGTTGTCTCAGGCATTTCCTTGGCTGGATTAGTTTACGCAAAGCGCAGCATGTTCGCGTGACGCATGAGGCATGGCTCACCGGTCCGGAAGATAAGGATATCGCCGCGGCCGCCAAGTTCTCCGGGCACCCGTGCGCTCGACATGCATGGACTGCGGCAGGCACGCCATCCTTGCCGCCTCGCAAACAGGCAAGCCGATGCGGCGATACACAGCGTTCATGCGATCATCGCCGCCGGCATTGCTTCCCGTTTAGTGCCTGTCATGCCTTGAATTTCCTTATTAATCCCCATAATGGGAAAAAACAGCCTTGTTATTCAAGTTCAGCGACTGGAATTTTCCGTTTTCGGGAACATGAGGTATAATTCCCGGCATGCCGGCAGATAAAGTTCCAAGCGAGGCTGCCGTTTCGGACGACCCCCTCAAGGGGGCCGTCCCGGACATGCTGGCCGCCAGGGTCGAGTTTCCGTACGTGCCGGAGATCGGCCTGCCTTTCTCGGCGGACAAGGTCCGCGAGGCCTTGGGCGGGGACTATCCGGTCATGAGCCTGAAGCAGCGGGTCATCAGGACACAGGGCGGCAAGGAAGGGGACCCGCCTGCAAACGAGCTGCACGACCTGGTCTGGCGCCTTTCGGAAAACGGCCTGCAACGCGGCTGGAGCGTCGCCCTGTCCGGAGGGCGCGTTGAGCTGGAGGCAGGCAGCTGCTATGAAAGGGAGGCCTTCTTCGAAAGGCTCGCCAATGTGGTGGACAGGATGCGCGAGGCGTTCGGTCCCGGGTGCTGCAGCGGCGTGGGCCTGCGCCTGTTCAACGAGGCCGGCCCGGGCGCCGCCGGCGAATCGGTACCCGGGGAAGGTTTCGGGTCCGGGCTGCGAGGAAGCGCTGTTCAGGGGGCGAACGGCGGGTCGAGCAGGACGGAGGTTGCCTGGCGGACCGAGTCCGGAACCGTGGTCAGGAGCAGCTGGGGCCAGCTGTCAGCGGAGGGTTTCGAGGCCGGGA
>CAZDYI010000020.1:0-23680 GCA_964509765.1 uncultured Gammaproteobacteria bacterium | reverse complement strand
GAAGTGCTCGAGCATGCGATACTGCCGTTCAAGGGCCCCGGCAAGGGAGAGGTCACAGTCGTCAACCACTCCTGCGGGGTCAACTTCATCGACGTCTACCAGCGCACCGGCCTCTACCCGCTCGAGATGCCCGCGATAATGGGCAACGAGGCCGCAGGCGTGATCGAGAGGGTCGGCAAGGGCGTCGAGGGCTTCTCCGAGGGCGACGCGGTCGCGTACTGCACCGCCGGCCCGGGCTGCTGCGTTTCCCGCCGCAACGTCCCTGCGGACAGGCTCATCCCGCTTCCGGACAGGATCGATCCCGCCTTGGCCGGCGGCCTGACGCTCAGGGGGCTCACTGCCGAGTACCTCGCCTGCAGGACATGGCCCATAAGGGCGGGCATGGACGTGCTCGTTACCGCGGCCGCGGGCGGGGTCGGGTCGATCCTCTCGCAGTGGCTGTCGCGCCTCGGCGCGAGGGTCGTCGGCCTGGCCGGAACGGAGGAAAAGGCCTCCGCCGCCCTCAGGGGCGGGTGCTCGCTCGCACTGGCCGGGTACGACGACATCGGCGAGAGGGTGCGCGAGCTCTGTCCCGGCGGCGTCGCGGTGGCCTTCGACTCCGTCGGCGCCGCGACCTGGCCCGGGATCCTGGATGCGATCGCCCCCCGGGGCTGCCTCGTCAGCTACGGCAACGCCTCGGGCCCGGTCCCGCCGTTCGAGATGCTCGAGCTCTCCCGCCGCGGCTCGCTGTTCGCGACCAGGCCGACCCTCGGAGACTACGCCGCAACACGCCGGGAGCTGCTCGCTTCCGCCGAGGCGTTCTTCGGCATGGCCGAGTCCGGCCTCGGCCTTCCGGACGTCACAGTCCTGCCCTTCGGCGACGCGGCCAGGGCCCACAGGATGATCGAGGGCAGGGAGCTTGTCGACGGCGTGGTCGCGCTCGATCCCGGGGAGGGCTGACGGCCGGTGTCCCGCTCAGCGCGCATGAACGTCGCGGTGGAGGCCGTAAGGGCCGCCGGCCGCGAGATCAGGAGGTTCGACGTCCACCGGGGCATGCTCAAGGTCGACGAGAAGGGCCCGGGCGACCTGGTCACCAACGCCGACCTCGCCGCCGAGGCGGCGGCGCTCGAGGTGATCGCCGAGAGCTACCCCAAGGACGGGGTCCTGTCCGAGGAGCGCGGCAGCTCGGGAAACCAGGACAGCTGCTGGGTCCTAGACCCCATCGACGGCACCACCAACTTCGTCCACGGCGTGCCGGGCTACTCGGTCTCCCTCGCGTGGTGCAGGGACGGCCAGCCGCGCGTGGGCGCCATCCTCGACGTCTGCCGCGACGACCTCTACGTCGCCGAGAGCGGCCGCGGCGCGTACTGCGACGACCGCCGCATCCGAGTCTCCAGGACCAGGAGGCTCGCCGACGCCCTGGTCGGCTCCTGCGGCCGCCCCGGGACGAGGGACTGGCGCTGGGCCTTCCTCGCCGAGGCGAGCCGCAAGTCGAGCGGCTTCCGCCGCATCGGCTCGGCGGCGCTCGACTTCGCCCTTTCCGCTCGCGGGGCCATCGACGCCTGCCTCGGCGGCAACCTCCACTATTGGGACTGCGCCGCGGGGATGCTCCTCGTCCGCGAGGCCGGCGGCAGGTTCACCAACGATCTCGAGGGCGACGCGGACCTCCCGTTCGGCGAGAAGTCCGAGCTGTGCCTGTTCGGCTCGGAGAGGATCGTCGGGGCCCTCGCCCGGATGGCCGTGCGGCGCCGCGACGGCAAGGAATAGTGCCCAAGGGAGCGAAAAAGGGCGCCACCCCCGAGACGCCGCTGTTCCGCCAGTACCAGGGGGTCAAGGAGCAGCATCCGGACAAGGTCCTCCTGTTCCGGATGGGGGACTTCTACGAGCTGTTCTACTCGGACGCGAACAAGGTCGCGGCCCTGCTCGACCTCACGCTTACCTCGCGCAGGACCTCGACTGGATCGATCCCGATGGCCGGCGTCCCGGCGCACTCCGTCGACCAGTACGTATCGAGGCTCGTCCGCCTCGGCGAGTCGGTCGTGATCTGCGACCAGGTCGGCGAGGTCGCGGGCAAGGGAATCATGGAGCGCAGGGTCACCCAGGTGGTGACCCCCGGCACGCTTACCGACAGCGCCCTGCTCGAGGACCGCGACAGCAGCGTCGCGATGGCGGTCCACTCCGACGGCGGCTCCTGCGGGTACGCCTGGCTGGACCTCGCGCGCGGCGAGCTCCGCGCTGCGCAGTGCCTTCCCGGCGCGCTCGCCGACCGCTTCGCGCGGCTCTCGCCCGCTGAGGTCCTGGTCGCCGAGGGCGCCCCTGTCCCGGCCGGGGTTTCGGCCGCGGTCCGCCACCTGCCGGCCTGGGACTTCGAGCCGGCGAGCGCGCGCGCGAGGATGTGCGACCGCTTCGGCGTGAGGGACCTGCGCGGCTTCGGACTCGACGACAGCCCGCTTGCCGTCGGCGCCGCGATGGCGCTGCTCGGCTACGCGGAGGAGACGCAGTGCCGCAGGCTGGACCACCTGTGGAGCGTAGGCGCCGAGCACGACGCAGGCTTCGTCGCTCTGGACGCCGCGGCGCGCCGCGGCCTCGAGCTCACGGCCCCCGCCATCGAGGGCGGGCCGACGCTGTTGTCGGCGGTCGACCGCTGCCGCACCCCGATGGGGTCGAGGCTGCTCTCGAGCCGGATCCGCAACCCGCTCCGCGACTCGTCCGAGCTCGAGTCCCGCCTCGACGCGGCCGAGGCCGTTGCGGAGGTCCGCGACCGCGTCGCGGCAGTCCTCGGCGGGTTCTGCGACCTCGAGCGGGTCACGACGAGGGTGCTGCTCGAGCGGGTGCGCCCCCGCGAGCTCGCCGCAGTCCGCGACCTGCTCGGGGCGATGCCGGGGCTCGCCGGGGACCTCGGCGGGATGGAGGGCCCGGTCAGGGAGCGGTGTGCGGCCCTGTTCGCGGACTACTCCGACGTCGCGGACGAGCTTGCGTTTTCGCTTGCGGAGAACCCCTCCGCCCAGGTCCGCGAGGGCGGCGTCATCGCAGACGGCCGCGACTCCGAGCTCGACCGGCTGCGCGGCCTGCAGGGCGGCGCGACGGACGCCCTCAGGGACATAGAGGAGCGGGAGAGGAGGAGGACCGGCATCGCAGCCCTGCGCGTGGGCAGCAACCGGGTGCACGGCTACTACCTCGAGCTCCCGCGCTCGCTCGGCCAGGATGTGCCCGAGGGCTTTCGCAGGCGCCAGACGACCAAGCACGCCGAGCGCTACGTGACTGACGAGCTCGAGCGGCTCGAGCGCGAGGCGGCCGACGCTGACGCAGAGGCGCTCGCGGTGGAGAAGGCCCTCTACGAGCGGCTGGTCCGGGACCTGGGCGCGCACGCGCCGCGCCTGCGCTCGCTGGCCGAGGCCCTCGCCGACCTGGACGTAGCGGCCTGCATGGCGGGCCTGCTCGACGACGGCTGGGTGCGCCCGTCCTACGGCGACGCCCCGGTCGTCCGGGTCAGGGGCGGCAGGCACCCCGTCGTCGAGCGGGCCGTCGGCCACTTCGTCCCGAACGACACCGCGCTCGACCGCGGCTGCCGGATGGAGGTCGTCACCGGCCCGAACATGGGCGGCAAGTCGACCTACATGCGGCAGGTGGCGCTCATAGCGCTCCTTGCGCGCATCGGCGCGCCCGTTCCCGCGGCCGAGGCGACCGTCGGCGACATCGACGCGATCATGACCCGCATAGGGTCGAGCGACGACTTGGCAGGGGGGAGGTCGACCTTCATGGTCGAGATGTCCGAGACGGCAGCGATCATCAGGTCGGCGACCGGCCGCAGCCTGGTCATCCTCGACGAGATCGGGCGGGGGACGTCGACCTTCGACGGCCTGTCGCTCGCCTGGGCGACGGCCGAGACCCTGCTCGAGCGCAACGGCTCGCTCGTGCTGCTCGCGACGCACTACCTCGAAATGACCGAGCTCGCCGAGGCGCACCCCGCAGCCAGGAACGTGCACCTCGCGGTCGGCGAGCACAAGGGGGAGGTGATCATGCTCCACAGGATAGAGCCGGGGGCATCGAGCCGCAGCTTCGGCATCCAGGTCGCGAAGATGGCGGGCGTCCCGGACCACGCCCTGTCCCTTGCCAGGGAGCGCCTGGCGGTCCTCGAGGCGGGGTCCGCCGCCAACGGCAGCCAGGGCGCGCTGTTCGGCGCGCAGCCCGCCGCGAAGGAGCCTCCGAGAAACGCCGCTCTTGAGCTGCTGCGCAACAGCGACCCCGAGGAACTTACCCCGAGGCAGGCGCAGGAGCTGCTGTTCGAGCTGAGGGCGCTCGACGACGGAGGCTGAAGCACGTGCGGCAGTCTGGGATGATTCGGCGGGATTTCCAGCTTGTTGGCGGCATGCGGGCCGGTACCGAAGAATCTGTTGTAATCCGGGACAACAAGTTGCTCTCGTCCCAATGCCTGAACCACCCTGTATGCAGGTCCTGGCGGCCATGGTCATCAACGCGAGCAGGGAAGGGGAGTGATGAAAATACAACAGAAATATGTCCTGACGCGCTGAACAGATTGGATTTGGTTCTTGCATGTGGTAAGATTTAACCGATGCTGACCGACAGGAACCTGTCTGCTCTGTTGGACGAGTACCACGGCAGGAAGCTGTCGCTGGAGCAGCTCAGGGAAAGGATCCTGTTGCTGGCCAACGGTGTTCCGGAAGAGAAAATCGAGGACACTGGGACAAGGGTCGGCAACGCCCTGGACATGCTGTCCAGAGGGGAATGGCCCGGCTGGGAGGCCATGGCTCTTCTGGAGGAAGAGACGCAGAAGGGGAACCTGGTGATCAAGCCGGTCAAAGACGGCACTTGAGCGGTCACCCTGGTCCGGCCGGCGAGCCGCACTACAACTACTCGACGGGGGTCAATGCCGCTCCCAAGCATGCGGCGTCGATACTGCTGTATGCCTTGGGCCTGATCCGGGACGAAATCATGGACTGGGGCTTCCTGTCCGCTGTCCTGAGGGTCCGGCTGCTGCAGGACGGCAACTGCTCCTTTACCTTTCCCAGGCAGAAGGAAGGCACCCCATTCTTGGGGGAGGTGCCGCCGAATGGGTCTGAAGACTCAGTCGGGAGTCTGTTCGTTGAAGAACTGGTTCCTGATACCGTCATCATGCCTAAAGAACGATTTGAACCGAAGATCACGAACTATACCGACAAGACGCTGCTTCACTTCAATCGCATGCGCCATTGGTGGGACAACTTCGAGTTCGAGGACCTCGTCACGAAGATGGCCGGGTTGCGTGGCAGCTCAGAGTACACCGTGCTCAGGGAAAAGCAGGCGGACATTGATGAAACCGACATGGCGTCATCACTGTCGCGGGTTGAGAACCTTCCGGATTATTGGAAGAAGTTGGGCGAGCGATCGTCATTGCACAAGCCTACTTGGCTGCTTAACGGATGGACCAGACCGCTGGGCACTCCCAGCGATTACGATTTCTGCCACGCCGATGAGTGGGGACGCGGCAACCCGTTCGAGTGGCTGTACGAATTCAACTTATGGCTGGCGGCAAGGCGCAGAGTGGTTTCCGGCATGAGCTTTTTGACTCCAGCCACGCTGGCGCCTCTCAACAATGCGGAAGGCCGTGATTTGTTTGCATTCAAGAAGCAACCGACATGCTTCGTGATGCTGGTCAGCACAGCACAGGCGTGGCTGCTGCGCAGCCACGGCAGTTATTGGAGGCATCGGGAGGAGATGTTCGATCTTCTGGGACACAAGGCTGAAGAAGCCGGGTGTGTGTGCAAAGTGGGGGATGTGCTCATTGCATCCACCCCGAGAATTCCAAGTTTTGTCGCAGGAAAAAGACGATTTTCCAGGGCGATTATGTTCGCTGCCAGGAGCATGGTGATCGGTTATCACTTCGAAGAGTTAAGTCACACATGGAAGTCTCCCGGGAAAGATGCCCAAAGAATTGTGCGAGAAAGTCCTTACCTGTGCCGTCTTGGGAATGACAGGGACAATGCTGTGCATTGCGAGGCGAAGTACTGCTCCGCCGTGTTGCGAGAAAATCTCGAGGGAGAGACTGCTAACCATGACGTCGGCCGGGTTGCCGTGGACCTGCTCGAACCTTGATCGTTTCTGAATTCTCGCCAGGAAAGGCCGCACTGTCCGCTTAACGCCCGGCAACATCCGCTCCGGTCAGCAGTTGTTTTCTGGAGATGAACTTAATTCTGGCGTATCGGGATTAGTAATTGAGTGTGGTATATTATGGAAATGCTGACTGACAGGAACTTGGCTGCCCTGATAGCACGGTACAACGGCAAGGAGTTGTCGCTGGAGCAGTTCGCGGAAGAGGTCCTCCAGTTGGTCAACGGTGCCCGGAAGGATGACATCGAGGAGCGGGTTGACGAAGCCTTGGACATGCTGTCCAAGGGAGTGTGGCCGGGCGCAGAAGCCATGGAGCTTCTGGAGAAAGAGATACAAAAGGGAAATCTGGAAGTCAAAGCCGTAAATCACGGCGGTTGAGCAGACACCTTAGTCTGGCCGGCGAGCCGCACTACAACAGGTGCTCGATGGGAGTCTATGCCGATCTGGCGTGAAGATCGAGTCTTACGGAATGGTACGCAATTGATGTATCAGCAACCAACGTTACAGCCCTCCGTCTCTGTTTGTTTCAGGAAATGTGCTGAGAAAACTATCTCGATTGAGTTTCGCTCGCACTTCTTACCCAGTCCAAGTACCGCTCCAGCCCTCCGATGACGGGGATCACGATGATCTCCGGAACCTCGTAGGGGTGGGCGGCTTCGATCGCGCTAGTGACGCTGTCGGCCTTGTCTGCTGGGCACTTGACAAGCAGGGGAATCTCCTCTTCGGTTTCCCTCTTGCCCTCCCAGACGTACCGGGACCTGCAGGGGCTGAGCTCCTGCACGCAGGCCGCGAGCCCCTCGTCGAGAAGCCGGTCGGCGATGTCCTTTGCCTGGTTCCCGTTGCGCACAACGGTCATCACCATTACTATCTCGCTCTTTGCAGCTGGCATGTATGACATGCAATTATAGAGGAGCTGTTCAGTTTGGGCTACTCGAGTTGACCAGTGAAAGCTTTCGAATAAATCCTCATAATCTGCGGTATTTCTTATGCCCGCGACGCTGTGGCACTAGTCACAGTCGTCCAGAGTGTTCAACAGGTTTGCCAAGTCTTTTCCAGTGGCAGTATGTTCAGGCTTTTTCGCAGAGTTCAGTTCCTTGCAGACTTCACAGTACCTGATGACTTTTACCCGTGGATCTCGCAGTGTCGGTACGATTTCAAGTGCTTCCTTGCTGCGCACTTTATGAACGACGTAATGGAATTTCCAGTCAAGTTCGCATCCTACCAATCTGTTCCTCAACTTTCGTTTTTTTTCAGCGAGGAACTTCTTCCTGAAAAAGTCTTGCACAGCTCCTTCAAGGCCTTTCTCCTTGATCTCCTTTGGCTTGATGCCTTTGCCGAAGAACTGTCCGATCGCCGTATAGGAGGCATGTACTTCATAGTGGTGCGCGACAACCTTCCCGTTCTGGTACTTCAAGGCCAAGATGTCCATTTCTTGGTTGCCCACCCTGGCGCCTCTGATTGTGAAGAATCCCTGGCGTCGCAGCCACTCTTCGACCACCTGTTCAGAGATTGAGGCCATGTTTTCCTCCTGCTGATCTTCTGACTGGCCGGGCCAGTCTCTGCTAGGATTGTATTTCGGCCCATGCGGAATAGTCAGGTCGCCCTTGACTGGCGTCCGATTTCCCGGACATGACAGAACAGCGGAGCAAACGCGCTGAGGCTTGAATAATTCCTCCAAAGTCGTTATAATATATCCGCAGAAAAGGAAGGGACCAATGGCAAGCGGAAGATCATCGGCTCTGGCAGGCTATGTCGATGACCGGTTGTCGGCCGGTGATCATTACTTCACCTCGAAGGAGGCTGAGGAGGCCGTTGGCATGGACCACGGCGCGTTCCTTGACTCCGCCGAGCGGCTGCAGCTGCGCAACGTCCTGGTCACCCCGAGGCAGGGTTTCTACCTCATCGTAGGCGACTACGAATACAGGGGCTCTCCGCCGGGAACCCTGTACGTGGACGCGCTGATGCGCCATGCGGGCGCGGACTACTACGTGGGCCTGCTCACCGCCGCCGGCTACCACGGCGCCTCGCACCAGGCAGTGCAGGTCTTCCAGGTGGTGTGCAACAAACAAATGATGCCGATCACGGTTGGGCGGACGCAGTTTGAGTTCTTCCATCGAAACGACGTGGACTCAGTGTCCCACGCTGTGCGGAGCCGGAGCTTTCCCCATGACGGCAGCCACATGAGGCTTTCTGGCCCGGAGCTTACCGCCCTGGACTTGCTGCGCTACCGCAAGGGGTCGGGCAGCGTGCATTTCGTATCGACGGTCCTGTATGAGCTGGCTCCGAAGATGCATCCCGGGCAGCTGGCAGCCCTGTCGGAACAATTCGAGAAGCCGGTTCTCCAGCGGCTTGGGTACCACCTTGAGTTCTTGAGGTTCAGGGACCAATCAAGCGCTTTGCACGCAGCATTGGAAAGCCGCGGACCGCTGCAATGGGTCAATCTCAGGAAAAGACTTGCGCACCATGCCTTCCATTCTGCTCAGAAGCCGCTCGAGCGTTGTGAGCGGTGGCGCGTGGAGGTATGCGAGTATCCCGACCCGGACGTCTGATGTTCAAGAAGGATTTCATCAAGGAGTGGGGCGACGTGGTTCCGTGGGAAGAAGACTATCGCCTCCTGCAGGACCTGGTCATCAGCCGGGCGCTGGTCGAGTTCTTCTCGGACGAGTACCTGAGGGATGAGCACCGCTATCGCGGCGGGACCGCGCTCAACAAGCTCCACTATCCGGAGTCCTACCGCTACTCGGAAGACATCGATATGGCCCGCATGAAGCCGGGGCCGAACGGGCCGGTCCTTGACAGGCTGCGAGAGATCCTGGAGCCGTGGCTCGGCGAGGGACAGTACAAGCCGAGCCAGGTCGCTTCCAAGCTGCTGTTCGAAGTGGCGAACCTCAGCTCCGAAGGGCGCGGCAACATCCTGAAGCTCGAGATGAGCTACAAGGACAAGTTCGTCCTGGACCGTCAGGTCACCATGCCTTTTCAGATGAGCCATACTTGGTTTTCCGGATCGGTCGAAGTCCCGGCCTTTTCCTCCGAGGAGGTGCTGGCATCCAAGTTGAGGGCCCTGTTGGGCAGGAACAAGGGGAGGGACTTGCTTGACCATGACCATGCGCTGCGGAACAAAGTTGGCCTGGATATTCCGCACATAATGAAGATGTTCGGGGAGTTTGCCGTCCGCTTGGGACCGAAGATTTCCAGGGCTGCAGCCCAAATGAGGATGTTCGGCAAGATGGAAGATCCGTATGTAATCCTTGACGACATGAAACAGGTGCTTCCGAAGGAAGAAAGGGAGCGGCTCAGCCTGGAAAGCGTCCGCCGGCAGTTCAAGAACGTGTTCGAGGCGTACATAGAGTTGATGCCCGGCAAGGAATGGGCTTTTGCCGAAGCGAGAAGCGAACAGTTCGGACTGGACCTGGAAATCAGGAAGGGACGTGACAGTCGGCAGCGAGGCCTTGGGCTTAGGAGCGGCTGCGCCGTGAGTTTGTGGACGCCGGCCACATAGACCGCGGGGTCGCGCGCTCGCGCTTCGCGCGCCTGGCGCGGTCGTTCCCGCACAGGCGCGACCCGGTCTCAGAGGAGGTAGCACTGCGCCACCTCGACGTCCTCGAGGGGGTGGAGGTCCCGCAGGGCATGGCGCTGGACCTCGGCTCAGGCCTCTCGGGCCCGCTGCCGGACCGCCTCGCCGGGAAGGGCTGCGTGCGGCTGGACTGGGTCGCGTGGGGCGGCGGGTGCGGCCCGGACCTCGTCGCGGACATCGCCTCGCTTCCGCTTGCCGACTGTTCGTTCACCCTGGTGTGGTCGAACCTCGGCCTGCCCTGGGTCGGCGACCTGCCCGGCGCGATGGCCGAGGCGCGCCGCGTCCTCTCCGACGGCGGCCTGTTCGCCTTTGCCGCGTTCGGCCCGGACACGCTCGTCGAGCTGCGCAGGGAGCTCGGCTCGCCGACCCCGCGCACGCTCGGGTCCTTCGACATGCACGACCTGGCGGACATGGCGATGCGCGCGGGCTTCGCAGAGCCCGTCGCGGTCCGCGAGTCCTTCGAGCTCGCGTACCCGGACCGCCGCGCGATGGCCGCCGAGCTGCGCACCTTCGGCGCTCTCGCCGCAACCGGCATGGCGCAGGGCCTCGGCTCGGGATCTGCGCTTCGCAGGTTCACGTCCGTCCCGGGTCCGTTCTCGGTGACCTTTGAGGTAACATACATCCACGCCTGGGCGCTGGCGCAGAGGGCGCCGCGCGGCCCGGCGGGCTGGCAGGAGCTGCGCTTCGACCGCGGCGGGGACCGGAAGTGAAGGGGGAGACAGTGTCAGAGCTGAGCCTGCGGCGGATCAAGCACCTGGTCGAGGTCTGCGACAGCGGCTGCTCGGTCTCGCACGCCGCGTCCAAGCTCAACGTCGCCCAGTCGGTCGTCAGCCGCAGCGTCGGCGCGCTCGAGCGCGAGTACGGGTCGGAGCTGTTCATCCGCCAGGGCAAGAGGCTCGTCGGCCCGACGCCGCTGTGCCTGGCGATGCTCGGTACCTTCCGCGAGATCCTCACGCGTGTCGACTCCCTCGGGACGATCGCCGCCGACACGCTCGGCCGGCCGGTCGCGGGCAGGATCCGCGTCGCCTGCACGCACCTCCAGGCGCGCTACGTGCTCCCGCAGGTGCTCGGCGAGGTGGTCGGGAGCCATCCCGACGTGCGGGTGACGATCCACCAGGGCTTTCCGGCGGACATCAACGACATGCTCATGGACGGAGCGGCCGACCTCGGGATCTGCTCGGAGGCCCTCGGCGACTCGCGCCTGATGGAGGTCACCGACGCCTTCAGCTGGGAGAGGGCGCTGATCGCGCCGCCCGGGCACCCGCTGCTGAAGGCGAAAAGGGTGTCCCTCAAGCGGCTTGCCGCGGAGCCCGTGATCACCTACGTTCCCGGCATAACCGGGCGGCGCGCATTCGACGAGGCCTTCGTCGCCGCGGGCCTGTATCCGAACGTCGTCGTCGAGGCGGCGGACTCAGACGTGATCAAGGAGTTCACCCGCAGGGGCCACGGCGTCGGGGTGATATCCGAGATCGCCTACGACGCGAAGGCCGACTCCGACCTGGGCGCGCGCTGCCTGGCGGGCACCTTCAAGCCGATGGTCGCCCGCGTCTTCCACCGCGCCGACCGCATGCTCACCCCGGCGCGGGAGAGCTTCATCGGGTCCTTCTGCCGGGTGTCGAAAAGCCTCGCGAGGCGCTGCCGGAGGGGGGTCACTTGACCGCGGCATGCCCGTGCGGATAGAATCCCGCCGTGAATCCCGTTTCGGGAGGCCGCGCGCGAATGTGGTGGAATTGGTAGACACGCTTGCCTTAGGAGCAAGTGCCTCTCAGGCGTGTGGGTTCGAGTCCCTCCATTCGCACCAACCGGAAGAAGCAGATGAGCGAGACCGCGCTGGACAGACCGACGGCAGCAGGGGGCGAAGAGGCCCCCGGCAAGACCTTCGAGGTCGGCGAGGCCCCGCTCGAGCGGTTCACGGTCTTGCGCCTCGACGCGCAGCGCGTCCGGCAGAAGACCGACGCCATGCTGCTGAGGATAGCTGCACGCCGCCCCGTCCCTGGGTTCCGCAAGAACAGCAAGGCCGTCCCGCCGCAGATCCGTCACGAGTTCGAGAGGCAGGCCCGCGACGAGGTCATCGCGGAGATGTCCAAGAGGCCCCTTGCCGAGCGGTGCAGCGAGGAGAAGCTCGACATCATGCCGAGCGTGCGGTACCTCGGCGAGCAGCCGTCCGGCGACGGCGGCTTCGTCGAGGCCAGGTTCTCGCTCGAGGTGCACCCTGAGGTCCCGGACCCCGACCTCGCGGGCAGGAAGCTGATCAAGCCCGTCCCGCGCATCCCCCCGGGCTCGGCGGACCGGATGATCGAGCACCTGCGCCTGAACCTGGCCGACTGGAAGGCGGTCGACAGAAAGGCCAGGGAGGGCGACCGGGTGCGCTACAGGCACAGGGGGCTCAGGGACGACCAGGAGGACCACGCGGTCGTGCTCGGCAACCCGAGCGTGCCCGAGGCGGTCTCCAGGGCATTCGACGGGGCCGCGGCCGGCGACGAGGTGACGCTCGAGCGCGAGCCGCTCGAGGCCGGCGGCGAGCCGATCAGGGTCTCGACGACGGTCACAGCGGTCGAGTGGGCCGAGCTCCCGGCGGCCGACTCGGACTTCGCAAGGAAGGTCGACCCGCAGTTTCGCTCCGTCGAGGAGCTGCGGGGCCTGCTCACCTCGCGCCTCGAGAGCGACACCGAGGATGCCGCGCTCTCGCGGGCCCATGAGCGGATGATGCACATCCTCGACGAGGCGACCCCGGAGTTCGACCTGCCGGGCAACTACGTCGAGGGCATGGTCGACAGCAGGATAAGCGAGATCAGGAAGCAGCACGAGGAGCGCAAGGCCAAGGTGCCCGAGGGCCTGCTCAACCGGGACTACATGAGGCATGCGCTCAGGCGCCAGCTGCGCCGCTCGATGATCTTCAACCGCTACATCCTCTCGCGCGGGATCAAGCTTTCCGACGAGGAGCTCGAGGAGCGCATCAAGGAGGTGGCCGGGTCCGCGGAGGACCCGGAGAAGGCCGAGCGCGAGATCAGGAAGGACAGGGACCTGCTTACGAAGGTCGCTGAGCGCCCGATGCTCGAGAAGTCGCTTGCCGCGTTCGAGGAGCTCGTCGACGTCGAGAAGGTCGGCATGGACCTCATGGAGCTGACCGAGAAGGAGAGGAGGGGCGATCCCGAGGCGCCGGAGCCGGCTTTCGTCCCGCAGGGGGGGCAGGGCGGTTGAGCGCGCCCGCGCCCGTTGAGGGCCTCGGCTACGTCCCGATCGTCGTCGAGCAGACGGGGCGCACGGAGCGCGCCTACGACATCTACTCGCGCCTGCTGCGCGACCGGATCGTCTTCCTGGTCGGCGAGGTCAACGACCACGTCGCGACGACGGTGATCGCGCAGCTGCTCCTGCTCGAGTCCGAGTCCCACGACAAGGACATATCGCTTTACATCAACTCCCCGGGCGGCTCGGTGACGTCAGGCCTTGCGATATACGACACCATGCGCTTCATCTCCCCGGCGGTCACGACGATCTGCATCGGCCAGGCCTGCTCGATGGGCGCTCTCCTTCTCGCGGCGGGCGCGAAGGGCAAGAGGATGGTCCTGCCGAACGCGCGCGTGATGATCCACCAGCCGAGCGGGGCGTTCACCGGCCAGGCGTCCGACATCGAGATCCACGCGAACGAGATAGTGACCATGCGCGCGAAGCTCAACCGGATCATGGCCGAGCTCACGGGCAACACGGTCAAGCGGGTGGCCTCGGACACCGAGCGCGACAACTTCATGGACGCCGAGCAGGCGGTCAAGTACGGGGTGGTCGACTCGGTGATGGACCCGCGCAAGCCGCCCGCGGGCAAGCGGGCGAAGGGCAACAGGGGCTAGGCGTGGCCGGGCGCGCGAAGAAGGTCTCGTCACAGAGCCGCTGCTCGTTCTGCGGCAAGTCGCGCTCGATGGTGCGCAAGATGGTCGGCGGCGACAACGCCGGGATCTGCGACGAGTGCGTCCGCCTGTGCAACGACATCCTCCGCAGCGGGACGGGCCCCGGCGCCGACGAGCTGCTGAGCCTCGAGAGCCTGCCGGTCCCCGAGGAGATCAAGCGCCACTTCGACGACTACGTCGTCGGGCAGGACTACGCGAAGAAGGTCCTTTCGGTCGCGGTCTACAACCACTACAAGCGCGTGATCTGCCCGCGCAAGGACGGCGTCGTCCTCGGCAAGAACAACATCCTGCTGATCGGGCCCACGGGATCGGGCAAGACCCTGCTCGCGCAGACGCTCGCGACCTTCCTCGACGTGCCGTTCGTGATCGCGGACGCGACGAGCCTGACCGAGGCGGGCTACGTCGGCGAGGACGTGGAGAACATCATCCAGAAGCTCATGCAGCGCGCCGAGCACAACGTCGCCAAGGCCGAGCGCGGGATCGTCTACATCGACGAGATCGACAAGATCGCCCGCAAGGGCGACAACCCGTCGATCACCCGCGACGTCTCGGGCGAGGGCGTCCAGCAGGCCTTGCTCAAGCTCATCGAGGGGACGACCGCCTCGGTCCACCCCCAGGGCGGGCGCAAGCATCCCAACCAGGAGACGGTGTCGGTCGACACGACCAACATCCTGTTCATCTGCGGCGGCGCCTTCGACGGGCTTGCCGACGTGGTCTCAGAGCGGGTGTCAACCCGCGGGATCGGCTTCGCCTCGGAGCTGCCGGCCTCGGGCGCGGGCAGGGCGCGCGTGAGCGAGCTGCTCGGCAAGGTCGAGCCCGAGGACCTGCTCCGCTACGGGCTGATCCCGGAGCTCGTCGGCCGCCTGCCGATCGTCGCTGCCCTCGACCCGCTCGGCGCGGACGACCTGGTGCGGGTGTTCTGCGAGCCGAAGGACTCGCTGCTGCGGCAGTACACCGCGCTGTTCGCGATGGAGAACGTCGAGCTTGTGTTCAAGCCGGACGCGATCAAGCGGCTTGCGAAGCTCGCGCACCAGCGCGGCACCGGCGCGCGCGGCCTGCGCTCGATCATCGAGCGCTGCCTGCTCGACTCGTTCTTCGAGGTCCCCTCGCAGGCCCGCGACGGCGAGGGCGAGCTGGTCGTGGGCGCGAAGGCGATCGACGGCAAGGAGGCCCCGCGGCTGCGCATGCACGCCCGCAGGCGCCGGGCGCGGGGCGCCGGCTGAAGCCGGGGCTTGCCTGCGGGGGTTTCCGGCCCCATATAGCGGGCATGAGGCACGGAAGGCGACATGGCTGAGGAAACCGAAGGCGGGCCGACAGAGGGCAGGGCTCCCTCGCACTTGACGGTCGGCTTCGCGCCGCTGATCCCGCTGCGCGACGTGGTCATCCTGCCGGGCGTCCGCCGCGAGCTGTACGTCGGCAGGGCGCTCTCGCTCGCTGCGCTGCGGCGCGCGCTCGAGAACGAGCACCGCATGGTTGCGCTGGTCTCGCAGCGCGACGAGCGCCGGGACCTGCCCGGCAGGGACGACCTCCACAAGGTCGGCTGCCTGTCGCGGATAGAGAAGGCCGCCGCGACGGACGACGGCGTGATGCGCGTCTCGGTGGTAGGGACCGAGCGCATCGAGGTCGAGGAGGTCAGGCTGGACGCCGAAGGCGAGATGCAGGTCTGCAAGTACAAGGAGATCCCTTCGCACGGCGAGCCGCGCGGCGAGGGCGCCGAGCGCCTGCGCAGGACGCTGCTCGAGGCCCTCCCGCAGTCGGGCCGCGCGCGCGGCGGCAAGAAGGGCGCGGAGGACGGCGAGATGGATAGGGAACTTGCCGGCCTCGGGATCTCCGAGCTCGCCGACCGGCTTGCGGGCATGCTCGATTTCTCCCTTGCCGAGCTCCAGGAGGTCCTCGAGACCCCGTCGGTCACGCGCAGGGTCGACCTGATCATGGACCGCGTACAGCGCGAGATGCTCGTCAAGCGCCTCGAGTCGCGCTACCGGCAGCACGCGCGGGAGGGGACGAAGATCCACCGCGAGGACTACCTCAAGGACAAGGTCGCCTCGATCCAGAAGGCGCTCGGCGACTCGAACGCCGAGGACATCGAGACCCTCAAGGCGAAGGTCGCCGAGTCGGGGATGAGCGACGAGGCGCGCGACAAGTGCCTCCAGGAGATCGGCCGGCTTGCGTCGATCCCGCCGATGAGCCCGGAGTCGTCGGTGCTGCGCGGCTACATCGACACCCTGCTCGGCCTGCCGTGGAAGGAGCGCAGCGAGGTCAACCACGACCTGGTCGAGGCGCGGCGGATCCTCGACGAGGACCACAAGGGCCTCGACAAGGTCAAGGACCGGATCATCGAGTACCTCGCGGTCCAGGAGCTCGCGGGCAACAACCGCGGCTCGGTGCTGTGCTTCCTCGGCGCCCCCGGCGTGGGCAAGACCTCGCTCGGGCGCTCGATCGCGCGCGCTACCGGGCGTGCCTTCGTCCGGCTCTCGCTCGGCGGGATACACGACGAGGCGACGATCCGCGGCCACCGCCGCACTTACGTGGCTTCGATGCCCGGCCGGATCCTCCAGTCGATGGCCGACGCGAAGGTCAAGAACCCGGTCTTCATGCTCGACGAGATCGAGAAGGTCGACTCGAGCGTCTCGGGCGACCCGATGGCGGCGCTGCTCGAGGTGATCGACCCGGAGCAGAACAACGCCTTCAGCGACCACTACGCGGAGGTCGACTACGACCTCTCGGAGGTGATGTTCATCGCGACGGCCAACGAGCGCGGCGGGATGTATCCCGCGCTGCGCGACCGGATGGAGTTCATCGAGCTGCCGGGGTACACCGACCACGAGAAGGCGCAGATCGCGCGGCGCCACCTGATCCCAAAGCAGCTCGAGGCCAACGGGATTCCACCCGGCGGGCTCAAGCTCAGCAGCTCGGCGCTGCAGGACGTCATCCGCAACTACACCAAGGAGGCCGGCGTGCGCAGCCTCGAGCGCAACATCGCCAAGGTCTGCCGCAAGACGGTTCTCAAGCAGGAGCGCGAAAGGGGCGCGGACGGCGAGGGCGAAGGCGAGTCCCCCCCTGCGCAGGTCAGCCTCGGCAAGGAGCAGGTCCGCGAGATGCTCGGCGTCCCGCTTAACTTCCCGGTCCTCGAGCGCTCCGACAAGGTCGGGATCGTCAACGGCCTCGCCGTGGTCGGCGACTGGGAGGGGATCGTCCACCAGATCGACGCGGTGCGCATCCCGGGCGACAAGGGCGTCAAGAAGACCGGCAACCTCAAGCCGCACATCGAGCAGACCATCGACACCGCGGTGACGATCATCCGCGCGAGCCCGGCGAAGTACGGCGTGAAGCCGAAGTTCGTCGAGGAGGCCGGCGTGCACATCCACTACCCGAACATCGACATCACCCACGACGGGAACTCGAACGGCCTTGCTGTCTTCGCGCTGCTGGTCTCGGTCCTCAACGACATCCCGGTGCGCATGGACACGGCGCTCACGGGCGCGATCAACCTGCGCGGGGAGGCCTGCGCGGTCGGCGGCCTGCGCGCGAAGCTCGTCGGCGCCTGGCGCGAGCGGATCGCCCGGGTGCTCGTCCCGTACGTCCAGGTCCGCGAGCTCGCCGACGTCCCGCGCGAGGTCACCTCGCAGCTCGAGGTCATCCCGGTGCGCAGCGCCGACGAGGCGATCGCGAACGCCCTGTCGCGCCCGGTGCGGCAGCCGGAGCGCAGGGAAAGCGCGGCGCCAGTCCCCGCGGGGAAGGGCGGCCCGCGCCCGGCGGCCGGCGCGCTCCGCCAGTAGCATGGTCACCGAGGCTCCGGCGCTGTCCTCGCTTCCGGCGATTGAGCTCGACGGCGCGCACCTGCACGCGCTGCCGGGCACGCACCGGCAGCTGCAGGTGTCCGGCCGCGACCGGGTCAAGTCGCTCCGCGAGGCGGCCGACAGCGGCGACCGGCTGGTCCTGTACGCGCGCGAAGAACCCTTCGACCCCGCCCGCGCGGGCGGCCACCCTGCGTGCCTGGTCCGCCTGGTCCAGAACCTCGAGCTGGATCCCGACGAGCACAAGGTGATCGTCACGGGCCTCGCCCGCGGGACCGCGCACTTCGGCCCGGGCCCGGACCTGCTGCGCGCGCGCTTCGACCGCGCCGAGGACTTCGGCCTGCCGGACCCGCACGCGCGGCTTGCCGCGATGCGCTCGGTCATGCGTCTCGTCGGGAAGCTCGAGCGCAACGGCGCCGGCGGCCTGACCAACGACGCGGTCCGCAACCTGCGCGGGATGGACAGCCTCTCGCGGAGCCTGGACTTCCTGGTCCTGAGCCTTGCGACCCCGGACGACGCGGGCTTCTGCCAGGAGATGGTCGCGGCCGCGGACCTCGAGAAGCGCTCGCTGATGGTCATCTCGTTCCTTTCCCGGCGCCTCGAGGAGGGCCGCATCGAGCGGAGCCTGAGGCGCAGGGTCAAAAAGCAGATGGAGCGCTCCCACCAGGAGTTCCACCTCAGCGAGCAGGCCAAGGCGATCCACGAGGAGCTCGAGGGCGGCGGCAAGGACGGCATGCAGAAGCTCCGCGAAGAGGTGGCGAAGAGCGGGATGCCGGACGCTGCGCGTGAGAAGTGCGAGTCCGAGATCGACCGCCTCGGGACGGTCTCGCCGGTCTCGCCCGAGCACTCGGTGATCAGGACCTACGTCGAGACCCTCGCCTCGCTGCCGTGGAAGGAGCGCAGCGGGACCGGCCTCGACATGGCCAAGGCCAAGGAGGTCCTCGACGCCGACCACCACGGGCTTGCCAAGGTCAAGGACCGGATCATGGAGTACCTCGCCGTGCAGCGCCGGGTGGGCAAGCCCTCGGGCTCGGTGCTGTGCTTCGTGGGCCCGCCCGGCGTGGGCAAGACCTCGCTCGGGCAGTCGATCGCGCGCGCCACGGGAAGGGAGTTCGTGCGCACCTCGCTCGGCGGGGTGCACGAGGAGGCTGCGATCCGCGGCCACCGCCGCACGTACGTCGCGTCGATGCCCGGCCGGATCATCAAGGCGATGGCCAAGGCCGGCGTGCGCAACCCGGTGTTCATGCTCGACGAGTTCGACAAGATGGGCTTCGGCTACAGCTACCACGGCGACCCGTCCGCGGCGCTTCTCGAGGTGCTCGACCCCGAGCAGAACTCGACCTTCGTCGACCAGTACCTCGAGGTCGAGTTCGACCTCTCGGAGGTGATGTTCATCACCACGGCCAACGAGGTCGGCCACCTTCCGGACGCGCTCCACGACCGCCTCGAGATCATCCGCCTGCCTGGCTACACCGACGACGAGAAGCTCAGCATCGCCTCGCGGCACCTCGTCGGCAAGCAGCTCTCCGCGCACGGCCTCAAGCCGGGCGACCTGTCCTTCCCGAAGGCGGTGATGCTCGAGATCGTCCGCGACTACACCTACGAGGCCGGCGTCCGCGAGCTCGAGCGCAACATCGCGCGCATCTGCAGGAAGGTAGCGACCGAGCGGGTGATCAAGGGCAAGGACGCGCCGGCGTCCGCGCGGATAACCAAGGCCCAGGTCCGCAGGCTGCTCGAGGTCCCGGACCACTACTCGAAGTTCAGCCCGCCGGGCCGCGACCGGGTGGGCTACGCGAACGGCCTGGTCTACGGCCGCGGCCTGTTCCCGATGGAGGCGGTCGTCTACCGCGAGGGCGAGGGCCGCGTGGACGTGACCGGAGTCACCCGCGGCTCCGACGAGATCGGCGTGCTGTGCGAGGTCGCGCTCACGCTGATGAAAGCCAACCGCGAGTCGCTCGGCCTCGCGGCCGACTTCGCCAAGGACAGGGCTGTGCACGTCCACCTGCAGAACCGCGCGGGCCAGCCGTACGGCGCGCTCGGGATGTGCATGTACGCGCTGCTGGTCTCGGCGTTCACGAAGATCCCGGTGCGCTCGGGGACGGCGATGCTCGGCGAGGTCAACCTGCGCGGCGACGTGATCTCGAGCGAGCACTACTCGGAGTACAAGGCGACCGTGATGGACGCGCAGCGCAACGGCATCGGGCGGATCGTCATGCCCGCCGAGGACAGGCGGCTGCTTGCCGACCTGCCGAAGGAGCTGACCGCCGACATCGAGTTCGTCCTCGTCCGCGACGTCGCCGAGGCCCTGCGCCACAGCCTCGCCCGCGCGCCCAAGCGGCTGCCGAAGGAGGCCGGCAAGTCCGGGGCGGGCAGGGGCGGGGAGGGCGCCGCCGCCCCGAGCAAGGCCGCCGCGCACTGACGGGGCGCGCCCGCGCCCCGCCCTGTGTTAGAATTCCCGCCGTTGCCGCATTGCTCCGTTGCATGCGCACCGCCATTCCTCAAAGGAGAATGACATGACCAAAGGAGAACTAGTTCAGAAGGTGGCCGAGTCCGCTGACCTCACAAACGCCCAGGCCAAGGTTGCCGTAGACACCGTCTTCGATTCGATCGTCGGCGCGCTCAAGAAGAAGCAGGACGTGGTCATCGTGGGCTTCGGCACCTTCTCGGTGGTCAAGCGCAACGCCCGCACGGGCCGCAACCCGAAGACCGGCGAGCCGATCAAGATCAAGGCCAAGCGGTCGCCGAAGTTCAAGGCCGGCAAGTCGCTCAAGGACGCCGTCAACTAGGCCAGCTGGGGCCCCGTCCAGGGGTGCTTAGCTCAGCGGCAGAGCATCGCCTTTACACGGCGAGGGTCGGGAGTTCAAGTCTCTCAGCACCCACCGTCCGCGCCGGGGCGCCAGGCGGCCGTCCAAGGATCCGTCCCTGCAACGGGAGCTGTAGCTCAGTCCGGTTAGAGTGTCGGCCTGTCACGCCGAAGGTCGCGGGTTCGAACCCCGTCAGCTCCGCCACTAGACCCGCGGTCCCGGCCCAGCCGGGGCCTGCGGCCCGTCCGGCCTAGGCCGGGCGCGTCCCTTCCGGGCGCGCAGCGACGCACATGGCGATAAAGAGCCGCTTCGCCCGCAACGTCGGGATCGCCGTGATCGCGGTCCCGATGCTCCTGTACGGCGCGTCGTCGTTCGACACCGGCGCCGAGGGCCGCCCGGTGGTCCAGGTGGGCGACCGCACGGTCACGAAGGCGGTCTTCGACCGCAGGGTCGACCTCAGCGTGGAGTCGCAGGCCGAGGTCTACGGCGAGGACACCGCGCGCTCGGCGGAGTTCCGCAGCTTCGTCGCGAACCAGCTGCGGGTGTCTTTCGCGCACGACCTGCTCCTGCAGCAGCGCGCCGACGACATCGGCCTGTTCCCCGTCGACGGCGAGCTCGTCGAGATCATCCGCGGGAACGATGCCTTCCAGGTCGACGGCGAGTACTCGCCGGAGGCCTTCGAGGCCGCGGTCTCGGACCGGCGCCTGTACCTGCGCGAGCTGCGCGAGAGCGTGCGCAGGCGCAAGATCGACCAGGCGCTGTCGGGCGCCGAGATCGTCTCGGACGCTATTGTCGGCGACCTGGTGCGCTTCTTCGGCGAGAGCCGCATCGTCCGCAAGCTCGAGTTCCCGCTCGAGCTCGACCCGGACCTGCCTGCGGTGACCGACGACGAGGCCCGCGAGCGCTACGACCTGAACATCGAGGAATACGCGGTACCGGCTCGGTTCCGCCTTGAGTACGTCGAGCTGAACCGCGGCATGTTCGAGGGCGAGGTCGTGGTCGACGAGGAGGCGCTGCGCGCCGCGCAGGACGAGCGCGCGGAGCGCGCGCGGGAGGGCGAGGACCGGATCCTGTCGCTGATCCTGCTCGGCTCCGCCTCCGACGCAGAGGCCGCGATGGCTCGGGTCGGCGGCGGCGAGGACTTCGCCGAGCTCGCCCGCGAGCTGTCGCTGGACGTCGGCAGCAGCGAGGTCGGCGGCGACATCGGGCCGTTCTCGCGCCCGGACCTGGACCCGGGCGTTGCCGACGAGGTGTTCGCTGCCGCGGTCGGCGAAGCGGTCGGCCCCTTCGAGGTCGACGGATCGTGGCACATATACAAGGTGACCGGCTCGGTCGGCGGCCACGTCGACGACACCGAGGAGGGCAAGGACCGCCTGGTCGAGAGCGTCGTGCGCGAGCAGGCGGACATCCTGCTCGAGGCCAAGGCAGCCGAGCTCGAGGCTGCGGCCTTCGAGGCCTTCGACGACCTCGGCTCGGTCGCCTACGACCTGGGACTCGAGCTCGGCGAGACCGACTGGATCAACAACCGCGACTCGGTCTCGGACATGGCACACCCCTTCGACGACCTAGCCGTCGTGCGCGGGATATTCGACCTCGAGCTCATCGAGAGCGGGATCAACTCGGAGCTCCTGCTGCGCGAGGACGGCGGCTACGTTGTCGCGCGTGCGATCGAGTACGAGCAGCCGCGCGAGAGGACGTTCTCGGAGGTCCGCGACGAGATCGTCGACCGGATGACCGTAGAGCGCGCGGTCCGCGCCCAGCAGGAGGGCCTGGCCGAGCTGATCGGCCGGCAGCGCGAGGGCGAGATCGTCCCGGAGCTGCCGTTCGCCGAGCAGGAGGCCGTGACCGTGAGCTACCTCGCGGACGAGCTGCCCGAGGGCCTCACCCCCGGGCAGGTCAGCCAGGTGCTCACCATAGAGCAGCTCGTCCAGACCGACGGCCTGCCCGCGCACATGGTCGACTTCGACGATGAGACCGAGACCGTGTACGTCCTGCGCGTCGAGGAGGTCATCCCGGGCGCTCAGAGCGAGGAGCAGGAGCAGCGCGCGATCGACGCTCAGGCGCGGTTCTCTTCGAACCTGCTCACGCTCGGCTTCGTCGGCGAGCTCGAGACGATGTACAACCTGACGATGTACTCGTACGAGGACGAGGCCGACGAGGTCGGCTCGGAGGCCGGCTAGCCCTGGTCCTCGGGTTCGGCGGCGCCGAGCATGAAGTTGTGGCCGGCGTCGACGTGCAGGACCTCGCCGGTCACCGCGGACGCCAGCGGGCTGAGCAGGAACGTCGCAGCCCCCGCGACCTCCTCGCGGCTGACGTTGCGCCGCAGCGCGGACTGCGCGGCGACGGCCTTGAGCATCTTTCCGATCGAGGCGATCCCCGACGACGCGAGCGTCTTGATCGGGCCCGCGGAGATCGCGTTGACCCGCACGCCGGAGGGCCCGAGGCTCGCGGCGAGGTAGCGCACCGAGCTTTCGAGGGCGGCCTTGGCGACGCCCATCACGTTGTAGTTGGGGACGGCGCGCTCGGCCCCGAGGTAGGTGAGCGTGAGCACGCAGGAGCCCTCGCTGAGCATGCCGGCTGCGCGGCTCGCCATCGCGGTGAGCGAGTAGGCGCTCACGTCGAGCGCCGTTGCAAACGAGTCCCGGTCGGTGACCTCGTGGAAGTTTCCGTCGAGCGCCTCGCGCGGTGCGAACGCGATCGAGTGGACCATGCCGTCGAAGGTCTCCCAGTGCCGGCCGAGCTCCTCGAACGCCTCGTCGCACTGCTCGTCGGAAGACACGTCGAGCGGGATCAGCGGCGCGTCGGGGAAGTCCTCCTTTGCGATCCGGCCGACCTTCTCCCGCAGGCGGTCGGATGACTGGTAGGTGAGCGCGAGCTGCGCGCCGTGGTCGCGCGCGGAGATGGCGATCGCGTGCGCGATCGAGTGGCGGTTGAGCACGCCCGACACGAGGATGCGCTTGCCTTCGAGAAGCTTCATGGGCGCTGATTCTATGTCCGCGCGCGCGCGATGACGGCCGGCTCAGCCTTCCTGGACGCGCTCGCGCTCCGGCCGGCCGGGCGCGTTCCGCTGTGGATGATGCGCCAGGCGGGGCGCTACCTGCCCGAGTACCGCGAGCTGCGCGCCGAGGCCGGGTCGTTTTTGGCCCTGTGCAGGACTCCCGAGCTCGCATGCCGCGCGACGCTGCAGCCGATCGAGCGCTTCGGCCTCGACGCGGCGATCCTGTTCTCCGACATCCTGGTCATCCCCGACGCGCTCGGCTGCGGGCTCGCCTTCGTCGACGGCGAGGGCCCGCGGCTCGAGAGGCCGGTGCGGGACGCGGCCGGTGTCGGGAACCTCGGCGAGCTCGACCCGGCGGACCTTACCTACCAGGCGGAGGCGGTGCGCATGTGCAAGCGGGAGCTCGGAGATAGGGCGCCGCTGATCGCCTTTGCCGGCGCGCCGTTCACGCTCGCGTGCTACATGGTCGACGGCTCGGGCGGCGAGTTCCTGCGCGCGAGGGCGATGATGCACGGCGA